>VGZG01000064.1 GCA_016872675.1 Planctomycetota bacterium | reverse complement strand
TCCAGTTTTTCCTTCGCGCGCGAATGCCCGTCGTGCGCTGCCGATCCGGACGCCGCGAAGGGCCGCCAACTGGCGGCGACGCGCGCGCCGAGGGCGCGCGGACGCGGCCGCGAGCGGCCGCTGCGCATGCCGGGGCGTGGACGTGGGGCGGAGTCACGTCGCGCTCGCGGACCATGCGCCGAGACGTGCTGGCCTTGGCGCGTTGCGCGCGCTAGCGCCCCGGCCGCAGCACGTCGTCCACCCAGCGCAACGCCGCCATCGTGCTCGGGAAGCCGAGCGTCGTAGTCGCCAGCACGACGGCGTGGCGGATCTCGGCGGGCGTGCAGCCAGCGCTGCGGGCGCGGCCGGTGGCGCTGTGCACCGCGCCTTCGCGGAAGGCGCCGACAGCGAGGGCGAGCTTGACCAGCGCGCGGCTCTTGGCGTCGAGCGGGCCGGCTTGCTGCGTTGCGGCGCTGAGCGCCTCGTAGGCGGCGGCGACGGCCGGGTGCTCGGCGCCAAAGCGCGCGAAGTACGAGGTGCGCGGGCGGGTGGCGGTTGGGGTCGTGGCGTTCTTGCGCGCTGCGTTGCGGCCGCGCGCTGCCGTCGTCTTCGTTCGTTTGTATGTCGCCATCTTGGGCTCCCGGTTCAGGCGTCGACCATACGCCACGCGATCGTCTCGCCGGCGCGCATCGGCACGAGGCGGTCGCCGCTGAACGGCAGCGTCGCCGGCACGCTCCAGGCGCTCCGTTCCAGCGTGATGCGGTCCGGGTGGCGCGGCAGGCGGTAGAAGTCGGGGCCGCGCTGGCTGGCGAAGGCTTCGAGCTTCGGCAGCGCGCCAGCGGCCTCGAACGCTTCCGCGTACAGCTCGATGCCGGCGTGCGCGGTGTAGACGCCGGCACAGCCACAGTCGGCTTCCTTCTTGCTCTTGGCATGCGGCGCGCTGTCGGTGCCGAGGAAGAAGCGCGGGTCGTCGCCAGTCGCGGCGACGACGAGGGCTTGCCGATGCTGCTCGCGCTTCAGCACCGGCAGGCAGTACGCGTGCGGGCGGATGCCGCCGGTGAACATCGCGTTGCGGTTCCACAGCAGGTGGTGCGCGGTGATCGTCGCGGCGACGTTCTTTGGCGCGCGGCGCACGAAGTCGACGCTGTCGGCGGTGGTGATGTGCTCGAGCACGATGCGGAGGCCAGGGAAGTCGCGCACGAGCGGCGCGAGGTGACGCTCGAGGAAGACGCGCTCGCGGTCGAATACGTCGATGTCGCCGTCGGTGACCTCGCCGTGCAGCAACAGCGGCAGGTCGTGCCGCTCCATCGCCGCCAGCGTCGGCCGCACCTTGGCCCAGTCGGTGACGCCGTTCTCGGAGTTGGTCGTGGCGCCGGCGGGATAGAACTTCACCGCGTGCACGAAGCCGCTGGCCTTGGCGGTGGCGATCTCGGCTGGCGGCGTGCGATCCGTCAGGTACAGCGTCATCAGCGGCTCGAAGCGCAGGCCCTTCGGCAGCGCCGCGAGGATGCGCGCGCGGTAAGCCTGCGCGTCAGCAACGGTCGTCACTGGCGGCTTGAGGTTGGGCATCACGACTGCGCGGCCGAAGCGGCGCGCGGTGTCGGGCAGCACGGCGGCCAGTGCGTCGCCGTCGCGGAGGTGGAGGTGCCAGTCGTCCGGGCGCGTGATCGTGAGTCGCATCGGGCACGGCAGGATAGCGGCGCGCCGCGTCCACTTCGCGTTCGTCTCGCCGCGGCGACCGGTCCATGCCATCGGCGGGTCTGCGCCGGCCCTTGCGCGCGCCTCGATCATTCGCGCCGCCGCGTCGCGCCGACGAGGTAGATTGTCAGCGAATGCGGTTGCCAGGGGAATTGCCAGGGACACTTGCGCTCGTCGCCATGCTGGCGGCCTGCAGTGGCAGCGGCGGCGGCGGCGCGACGCCCGCAGCCGGACCCGGCGTTGACGCACCGGCGCTGCACGTGTTGTTCGACGCCGCCGCCGGCCGCCCATATCTGTTGCAGGCGGAGGTCGCGCTCGCGGTGCTCGAACTGCGCGATGGCGGCACGACCGGCAACCTCTTGCCCGCGCCGACGACGGTGACCTTCGCCGACCCGAGCGGCGGCGTGCGCGCCTTGACGCTGCCCGACGTGCCGGCCGGCGACTACACGCAGTTGCGGCTCGCGCTCACGCCGGGCTCGGCGCGCCTCGCGCAGGACGGCGGCGTCGCGCCGCTCGATGCGCCGTACGACCTCGCCATCCCGCTCGCCGGACGCCTGCTGCACGCCAACGCGCCGTCGTGGCTCGCGGTCGGTCACGCCGGTGACGATCACGTCCTCGCTGGCGGTGGCCGCGCGGCGTGGGCGCCGCAACTCGTCGGTCGCCTCGACGACAGCCCGTTGACGCTGACCGGCCTCGTGCCGCAGCGCGTTGATGGCGTCGAACTGCTGGCCGCGAGCGCCGGAAACGGCGCCGCGCTGCGCCTGCAGTTCGCGGTCGATTGCGCCTTCTTCGACGGCGCCGGCCGCTCGCTCGCCACACGCAGCGAATTCCTCGCCGCTGCCGACGCGACCACCGAGGTCGCCGCCGCCGGGGCTTTGCTGCGCGCGGGCGTGCTGTTCACCCGCTCGGCGCGCCTGCAGCCGCGCCGTGTCGAGTCACTGCTGCACGGCTGTGTGGTCGCGAGCGACCCGGCGCAACAGCGCGTGCGACTGCGCGTAGACGCCGAAGAACTGCTCGGCCGGCTGCGTCCCGTGGCGTCGCCGTACGAGGTCGACTTGCGCCTCGCGGGCGCGCCGCTGCACGAGTCCGGCCAGAACCAGGCGCTGGTCGGCTGGCCTTGCAGCCAGGGCACTCGCCTCGTCGTGCGCGTCGCCACGCGCGCGGTCATCGACGGGAACGTCGTGTTGGCCGCGGACGATGTCGCGGTGGTGCCGCCGCAGGGTGTGGCGCCGACGATCGAGTGGCACGCGCAGGTGATCGCGGTCGATGTGCTCGCCGGCACGATCGCCGTCGCCGCCCTGCCGTTCGTGCCGCTGGTGATCGCGGGCGAGCCGGTCGCCGCCGCCACGGTCCGGGTCGACGGTCGCACGACCATCTGGCGGCGGGAGCTGCAGGGCCAGGGCGAGTACGCTGTGCCCCTGGCGACCATCCAGGCAGGCCTCGACGGGATCTGGTGGCGCGGCGTTGCGCTCGGCGGCGGCACGGTAGAGGCCGACTCCGTCCGCGTGCGCACGAAGTAGCCCGGCGGGTCGGTGGCACCGGCCGTATACGGCGGGCCAGTTGACGTCGATCGCCGCCGATCCCGCCCCTGGACGTTGGCCCGAAGGGAGTTGCCGCGCGGGAAGAAACAGTCATACTCGAAAGGCAACTTGCGCTTCCAGCAAGTGCCTTCACGGCCCCACAGTCCGCGTACTTCGCCACCACCATGCTGATGCACACAACGCTTGCGTGTTCGGTCATTTTCTCGCTCGTTCACGGCGTGCTCGCCCAAGAGGAGGTCGCCCCCGTCGCGCTGCGCGCGGCTCCTGCCACCGGCGAACTGCGCTTCGAAGTCGGCGGCGTCACCGTGCGTCGCTGGACGGAAGCCGGCGCCCCGCGCGCCGCGTTCCAGCGCGCCGGCGGCGCCTGGACGCCGATCGCCGCGCCCGACGACCTCGTGCGCCTCGTGATGGCGCAGTTCGATCCCAAGAGCGGCGCGCCGGCCTACGACGCGCCGTTCGCCGCGCCGGCGGGCAGCCGCCTGCAGCTCGTCCAGTTCCACACGCAGGTCCTGCCCGAGTACCGCGATGCGCTCGCCGCGGTCGGCGCGCAGATCCTGCACTTCGTGCCGGCGGACTGCCTGCTGGTCCGCGGCGACGCCGCCGCAATCGCGGCCGTCGCCAAGCTGTCCTGCGTGCGCTGGGTCGGCGCGATGGCCAACGCCTGGAAGGTTGACGCCACGGTGCGCGAGTTCCTGCGCGCCGGCGTCGGCACGATGGAGCTCAACCTCGTGCTCGCCAGCAAGCAGGACCGCGCCCGTCTCGCCGAGCAGGTCACGGCGATGGGCGGCAAGGTCACCGACGTCTGCGATGGCTCGACGATGCTGCGCGCGTCGCTGACGCCGGCGCAGCTCGCGGCGCTGTTCGCGCAGGACACGGTCGTGTTCGCCGATCCGGTCACCGAGGCCGGCTTCGACATGGACAACGCCCGCATCCAGGGCGGCGGCGCGTACGTCGAGACGGTGGCCGGCCTCAACGGCCAGGGCGTGCTCGCCGAGATCACCGAGCCGTTCGAGGAGACGCACCCCGACTTCGTCGGCCGCTTCCTCGTGCGCGGCGTCAACACCGTGCAGAGCCACGGCCACTGCACCGCCGGCATCGTCGCCGGCAGCGGCGTCAACAACCCGGCGGCGCGCGGCATGATGTCGTTGTGCACGGTGGTCGAGAACGGCTACTACCCGAACACGGGCGTGCACGCCGCCAACATCCTCGGCAGCGTCGACCCGACCTCGACGACGAAGTCGATGCAGGCGACGTCGAGCTGGGGCGCGGCGCAGACCACGCAGTACACGACCATCTCGCAGGCCGTCGACGACGCCCTGTTCACCGCCGACTTCGTGCGCACGCAGAGCATGAGCAACCTGGGCACGCAGAGCGTGCGCCCGGAGGCGTGGCCGAAGAACACCATCTCGGTCGGCGGCGTCCGCCACCAGAACAACAGCAACCCGGCAGACGACGTCTGGCAGGGCGCGTCGATCGGTCCGGCTTCGGACGGCCGGCTCAAGCCCGACGTCACCGCGTACTACGAGAGCGTGCTGACGTCGGATCGCACGGGCACGAGTGGCTACAACACCGCCGCCGGCGTCGCGGGCAACTACTACACGTCGTTCAGCGGCACCTCGTCGGCGACGCCGATCGTCAACGGCCACGTCGGCATCATCCAGGAGATGTTCACCAACGGCCTGTTCGGCAACGTGCTGCCGCAGCCGGCGACGGCCGCCAACCGCTTCGCCAACAAGCCGAAGATGGCGACGGTCAAGGCGATGCTGTGCAACACCGCGGCGCAGTACCCGTTCGCCGCCGCGACCGACAACCTGTCGCGCGTCAAGCAGGGCTGGGGCTTCCCGTCGCTGCAGCGCCTGTACGACAACCGCGGCAGGATCGTCGTGCTCGACGAGTACGACGCGCTGCAGGTCGGCCAGACCCGCAACTACTGGATCTACGTCGCGCCGAACACGCCCGAGCTGCGCGTGACGATGGTCTACGCCGACCCGGCGGCCCTCGCGCTCTCGGCCGTGCACCTCATCAACGACGCCAACCTCAAGGTCACGCGCTTCAGCGACGGCACGTCGTGGTGGGGCAACAACGGCCTCGCCGACGGCAACTTCTCGGTCGCCGGCGGCAGCCCGAACAACCGCGACAACATCGAGTGCGTCTACCTGCAGAACCCGGTCGCGGGCATCTACCGCGTCGAGGTCAACGCCCTGTCGATCCCGCAGGACGGCCGTCCCGAGACGCCGCAGGTCGACATGGACTTCGCGATGGCGATGCACCCGATGGGCGGCGGCTACCACGTCGGCGGCGGCCTGACGTTCGACCTCGCCTCGAGCGGCCCGGGCAACCTGCAGTTCAACGCCGGCAACGTGCCGGCGACCGGCTGGACCGACGGCTTCACGGTGTTCTCGCTCACGACCGGCCGCGGGCTGGGCTTCGGTCGCTTCTTCGGCCTCGAGGACGACGGCCTGACCGTGTCGCTGTACGGCACGCCGGCCGCCGCAGGCAACGTGTTCCATTTCACCAACACCGGCGGCCAGTACCCATTCGCCGGCGTCACGTTCCCCAATCCGGCGCTCGTCAGCGCGCTCGCCGGCTTCCAGCTCGACGGCATGGTGATGCTGTGGAACAACGGCGCCCTCGTCGGCGTCAGCAACGTCGACCGCATCACGCTGCAGTGACGTCGCGTGCGTGACCGCGTCGCGCGCCGCGCCCGCGGCTCGCTTCCCGCCGGCGGACCGCTAGCCTCACCCTGGTGAGCGCGGTCCGCCGGTTGCGTTTCGGCTACTCGCCCTGCCCGAACGACACCTTCGCGTTCTGGGCGGCGGCGCACGGGCGCGTGCCCGCGCCGGTGGCCGTCGACCCGTGGCTCGCGGACATCGAGACGCTCAACGCGCGCGCCGTCGACGGCGCCGATCCGCTCGAAGTCACCAAGCTGAGCCTGCCGGCGCTGGCGCGCGCGGTCGATCGCTACGCCGTGCTGCCGGCCGGCGCGGCGCTCGGCTTTGGCTGCGGCCCGCTGGTCGTCTGCCGCGACGGCGCGCCGCTGCGCACGCTCGCCGCCGCCGCGCGCGCGCGCGTCGCGATCCCCGGCGCGCACACCACGGCGTACCTGCTGTTGGCGATCCTGGCCGGCGCGCCGCCCGCCGACGTCGTGGCGATGCCGTTCCACGAAGTCATGCCGGCGGTCGCGCGCGGTGACTGCGACGCCGGCCTGATCATCCACGAGAGCCGGTTCACCTACCGCGACCACGGCCTGCGCGCGGTCGCCGACCTCGGCGCGCTGTGGGAGGAGCGCACCGGCGGGCCGCTGCCGCTCGGCGTGATCGCCGCGCGCCGCGACCTGCCGGCCGGCGACGTCGCCGCGGTGGGGGCGCTGCTGCGCGCGTCGGTCGAGCGGGCGCGCTGCGAGCCGGCGGCGCCGCGCGGGTACGTGCGCGCGCACAGCCAGGAGATGGCCGACGACGTCTGCGACCGGCACATCGGCCTCTACGTCAACGACTTCACCGTCGACCTCGGCGCCGTCGGCCGGCGCGCGATCGAAGAACTGCTGGCGCGCGGACGGGCCGCCGGGTTGCTGCCCGCCGGCGGGTCGCCGTTCCGGGAGGAAGCGTGATCTTCCCGCTGCTCGCCGCGCTCGCGTTCCTGCTGCCGACGCTCGGCCTGAGCGCGCTGGTCGGCCTCGTGCTGCTGGCGCGGGGTCGGCCGCAGCGGCGCTGGTGGCGTTTCGTGCTGTGGTCGCACCTCGCGCTGCTGCCGGTGCACCTGTTCGCCACGTTCCCGCTGGCGCTCGGCTACGTCGGCTCGCGCTGGATCGGCACGCGCCCGCAGGAGCGCGCCTACGCGGGGCCGCGCCTTGGGGCCGACGGCCGCATCGCCGTGCAGGCGTGGAAGGGCCTCGCCGCCGAGCAGGCGGGCGAGGTCGCGCCGCCGCCGTCCGACGTGCTTGCCGCGGCGCGCGCGCGGACGCGCACCGTCCCGAGCGTCGACGGTGTGACGCTGCGCGCGTTCCGCGTCGAGGCGCCGGTCGAGCCGCCGAAGGCCGTCGTGCTGCTCGTGCACGGGCTGTTCCGGTCGGCGATGGAGCTCGAGCCGATCGCGCAGTTGTTCCGCGACGAAGGCTGCGAGTGCTGGCTCGTCGAGCCGCGCAACTTCGGCGGCAGCAGCCGGGCGCCGTTCACCGCCGGCGTGCGCGAGAGCGACGACATCATCGCTGCCGCGCGCTTCGTGCGCAGCCAGCCTGGGCGCGAGCGCACGCCGCTCGTGCTGTTCGGCGTCAGCATGGGCACCGCCGCGGTGGCGCTGGCGCTGCCGGCCATCGATGGCGTCGCCGGCGTCGTGCTCGACGCGCCGATCGACGACGTGCCGTCGGCGGCGCGGCGCATGCTCGGCTTTGACCGCGATGGCGACGTGCGTTCCAAGTGGCGGGTCGACGAGCCATGGGCGTCGCTGGTCGTGCGAGCGCTCGGCTGGTGGAGCGACGTCGACCTCGCGTCGGCCTGCCCGAGCGACGTGCTGGCCACGCTGCCGCACGACGTGCCCGTGCTCGTTGTCGGCGCCGGGTTGGACGATCGCGCGCCGCCAGCCACTGTCGAGCGCCTATTTGCGCGGCTGCCGATGCACGCCGAGCGCTGCCAACTGTGGATCGCGCCGGCTGCGCGCCATGGCCGCGTCTTCCTCGAGCAGCCGGACGGCTACCGCGAACGGCTGCGCTGGCTGCTCGCCCACTTGCGCCGCTAGCGGTCGCTCAACCGATGTCGATCGCCGCGCCGACGAGATCGCCGTCGCTGCCGCGCGACTGTGGCACCAGGAACGGCAGGTCGCAGCGCTCCGGCGTCGACACGCGGACGCGGATCTGCGGGCCGGCGACTGCCAAGTCGACTTCGCAGTCGCCGACGGCAAGCGTGACGCGTTCGGGCCGCAGCGGGCCGGCGGCGCCGGCGGCGTCGAGCCGGATCCGCGCCGCGAGGCGCGCGCCGAGCCAGTTGCCGAGCAGTTGCGCGCCGGCGAGGCCGTTGGCGCCGTGCCGGATCGTAGCCTCGACCGGCGCGCCCTCGCGCCACGGCAGGCGCTCGAAGGCTTCGGCGAGCGCGCGCCGCCACGGCCGCAGCCGCAGCCACGTCAGATCGGTGACGCGGAAGCCGCGCCGCCGCCGCGCCTGGATGGCGTCGAGTTCGCGCGCAACCGCGCCGAAGCGCCGCGAGTCGACGATCAGGTGGTCGCACATCGCCGCCATGGCGTCGAGCGTCGACTCGTCGGCCGGCAGGCGCGTCGCCCAGTAAAGGTGGTTGGGCAGGTCGTTCTCGAGCAGCGGCCGCACGAGGCCGGGGATGCGCGGCAGCGCGGACGCCGGCAGGCGGATGACGATCTCTTCGAGCACGATGTCGCGCAGCGCGCCGGCGGTGCGCGTCGCTGCCGCGAGTTCGGCGGCGCCGATCGGCGCCGCGGGGTCGAGCAGCAGCAGGAAGGCGCGGCACGGCGTGCGGCGCTGCAGCTTGTCGACGGCCTCGCGCAGGTCCTCTTCCTCGTCGGCGGCGGCGATGCCGACGAAGTTGACAGCCAGGGCGCGGGCGACGTCGGCGCCCTGCTGGTCGGGCAGGCAGGCGCGCCACAGCGCGCGCAACTCCTCGGGGATGCGCTGCCACTCCGCGGTCCGCGCCGGCGTGCGGAGCAGCGCTGGCGCGCTCACGGCTTCCTCCATGAGCGACCCGGGCCGAGCAGGGACTCGGCGCGCTCTGGGCCCCACGTGCCGGCGACGTACTCCTCCGGCCGAGCGCCGGACTGTTTCCAGCCAGCGACGATCGAATCGACAATGCGCCACGCCTCTTCGACCTCGTCGGCGCGGGCGAACAGCGTGCCGTCGCCGACCATGGCGTCGAGCAACAGTCTCTCGTACGCGTCGGCGGTCTCGCCGCCGAACGCGGTGCCGTAGCGGAAGTCCATGCGGACGTCGCGGATGCGAATGTTGGGGCCGGGCACCTTGGCGCCGAAGCGCAGCGCCACGCCTTCGTCGGGCTGGATGCGCAGCAGCAGCACGTTGGGCTGGTGGGTCTTGCCGTCCTCGAACAGTAGATGCGGCGGCTGCTTGAAGTGGATTGCGACCTCGGTGGCGCGGCGCGGCATGCGTTTGGCCGAGCGCAGGAAGAACGGCGTGTTCGCCCAGCGCCACGTGTTCACCTGTAGCCGCACCGCCGCGTAGGTCTCGGTCATCGAGTCGATCGCGACGCCATCTTCCTCGCGGTAGCCCTTGACGTCCTCGCCAGCGAATGAGCCGTGCGTGTACTGCGCGCGCACCGTAGCGCCGTCGACGTCTTCGGGCCGGAAGCTGCGGATGGCTTTGAGCACCTTCACCTTCTCGTCGCGCACGGCGTCGGCCGTCAGCGCCGCCGGCGGCTCCATCGCGACCAGCGTCAGCACCTGCATCAGGTGGTTCTGGATCATGTCGCGGACGATCCCGCTCTCCTCGAAATAGCCGCCGCGCGATCCGACGCCGATCGACTCGGCGACGGTGATCTGCACGTGGTCGACGAACTTCTCGTTCCACAGCGGCTCGAAGATGCCGTTGGCGAAGCGCAGCGCGAGGATGTTCTGGACCGTCTCCTTGCCGAGGTAGTGGTCGATGCGGAACACCTGTCGCTCGCGGAACGCCGCGCGCACTTGCTCGTTCAGCGCCTGCGCCGTCGCCGTGTCGCGACCGAACGGCTTCTCGACGATCACGCGCGCGAAGCGCCCATTGCGTTCGGCCGACAGCCCGGTGGCCGCGAGGTTGCGCAGGATCGCCGAGTACGAGCTCGGCGGCGTCGCCAAATAGAACAACCGGTTGCCGGCGGTGCCGCGCGCGCGATCGATCTGCTCGAGCTTCGTGGCGAGCGCGGCGTAGCCGGCGGCCTCGCCGAAGTCCGACTGGTGGAACGTGAACGCGTCCGCCAGCGCCTCGAAGTGCGACGAGGTGTCTGGCCGGCCGAACTGGCGCACGCCGTCGGCGAGTTCCTTGCGGAAGTTGGCGTCGGTCCAGGCGCGGCGCGCGAAGCCGACGACGGCGAAGCCGGCGGGCAGCAGGCCGTCCTTGGCGAGGCCCATCAGCGACGGCACGAGCTTGCGCTTGGTCAGGTCGCCGGTCGCGCCGAGGATCACGATCGAGCACGGCTTGGCGTTGCGGGTGCCGCGCAGTTCGTCGCCGAGCGGATTGGTCGTAACGGCATCAGCGGTCGCGCGGAGGTCGAGCATGCGGCGGGGAATGTTGCCACTCTGAGGGGACCGATGCACGCGGGCTCGCCGCGTGGGCCGCAAGCGCGGCGGAACGGCCTCCGGCGTGGGCGCGTCGCCGCCACGACGAGATGCTGGCGACCTTCGGGCCGACGCTGGTGCTCGGCCAGTCCACGCGCGAGGACGTCGTGCTGCGTCTAGGCATGTCCGACCGCGTCGAGGTGGCCGACATGAGCGAACAGCGCCTTGCCGCCCGTCGGGCGTGGCCGCCGGCAAAGTGACGGCCGCCGCGGCGCGCGCAGCTCACCCCAGCGCCAGCATGCGCTCGAGCGGCTTCAGCGCCCGCAGCCGCATCGCCTCGGGCATCTCGATGCGCGGCTGCAGGTCGCGCAGCGCGAGGTAGATCTTTTCGACGGTGTTCTTCTTCATGTGCGGGCAGCTGTTGCAGCCCTGGCACGCTGCCGTGCGGTCCTCGTAGGGCACCGCGATCAGTTCCTTGTCCGGCGCCGCCTTGTGCATCGTGTGCAGGATGCCGGTCTCGGTGCCGACGATGTACTTGCGGCCGGCGTCGGTCTTGACGAACTCGAGCAGCTTGCTGGTCGAGCCGACGTAGTCGGCGAGCAGCAGCACGTGGTCCTCGCACTCGGGGTGCGCGATGAACTTGGCGTCGGGGTGCCTGGCCTTGAGCGCGGCGATCTTCTGCGCGCTGAACGTCTCGTGCACCATGCACGCGCCCGGCCACAGGTCCATCTTGCGGCCGAGCTTCTTCATCAGGTGCGCGCCGAGGTTCTTGTCGGGCCCGAACAGGATCGGCTTGTCGGCGGGGATCGAGCGGATGACTCGCTCGGCGTTGCTCGACGTGCAGATGACGTCGCTCTCGGCCTTCGTCGCCGCCGAGCAGTTGATGTACATCACGACGACGTGGTCGGGGTGCTTGTGCTTCCACGCCCGCAGCTGGTCAGCCGGGCACTGCTCGGCGAGCGAGCAGCCGGCCGTCACGTCCGGGATCAGCACGGTCTTCGAAGGGTTCACGATCTTGGCCGTCTCGGCCATGAAGTGGACGCCGCAGAAGAGGATCACCTCGGCGTCCTTGGCGTCGCGCGCGCGCTTGGCGAGCTCCAGCGAGTCGCCGAGGTGGTCGGCGAGGTCCTGGATGTCCGGGTCCTGGTAGTAGTGCGCCAGGATCACCGCCTTGCGCTCGCGGCGCAGGCGATCGATCTCGGCGAACAGGTCGAGCCGGGGGTCGACGGACGTCGCGGCGGTCGGCATGGCGTCAGTGTCGGACACGGCGGGCGCGGCGCAAGGGTCCGCTCGGGCGGTTGACGGTCCGCGCGCAGCAGGCGAGTCTTCGCGCCATGCTGCGACGACGGATCGCCATGGCTGCCAGCGTCTTCGCCGCGGTTGCGTCATCTGTCGCCACGGCGCAGGAGCCGCAGACGTCGGCGCCGACGATCGTCGCGGTCGGCGGCGGCGGCGCGCCACCGGCCTTCGCCGACGGCCGGCTCGACGTGTACTACGTCGGGCACAGCCTGATCTCCGATGTGCCCGACATGGTGGCGGCGTTCGCGGCCGCGCGCGCGGTCGTCGACGGCCAGCCGGCGTTCCGTTTTGTCGAGCAGTTCCGCCTCGGCGCGTCCCTGCTGATGCAGTGGGAGGAGATGCTCGCCGAGCCCGGGAAGCGATTGCCGCAGCCGCCGCCATTCCGCGCGCACTGGTTCGACGCGCTGCCGCAAGGCGGCTGGGACGCGCTCGTGCTCGTCGACAGCGTGCCGCGCGGCGGCGACAAGCTGATGCGCTCGACGCTGCAGTACGCCGACAACTTCGTCGGCGCCGCGCGCACGGGTTCGCCGAGCGTGCGCGTGTTCGTCTACGAGCCCTGGCACTGCGTGCACAGCGGCACGCCGAAGGGCTGCGACTACGACGACTATCCGCACTCGGGCATGCGCTGGCGCCAGCGCATCGACGCCGACGCGCCGGCGTGGGACGCGGTGGTCGCCGGCCTGCGCAAGGCCTACCCCAAGACGCCGGTCGGCCTGATCCCCGGCGCGCGCGGGCTCGGCGCGCTGCACGACGCGATCGCGCAGGGGACCGTGCCCGGCTGGACCGCGATCGAGCGCGACGCCTTCGACGACGACATCCACCTCAATCCGTACGGCAAGTACTTCGTCGCCTGCCTGCACCACGCGGCGCTGACGGGCCGCTCGCCGGTAGGGTTGCCAGCCGCCGTCGCCGATCGCGCCGGGACGAGCTACTGGGGCGTGCCGAACTGGCAGAAGAAGACGTTTGCGCCGCCGAGCGAGGCGCTGACGCGCCGGCTGCAGGAAGTCGCGTGGGATGTCGCGCAGCGGCACATGGTTGCGCCGCCGGCGGACGGCGCGCTGCCGCAGGCGAAGTGAGCGTGGGGCGCAGGCGGCAGCCGTCCGTGATGTCGAGCGTGAAGCCGATGCCCAGGTTGCACGTGCCGGGATTGGCGCCGAAGAAGTCGGCTTGGCCACCCTGCATGTAGAACGTGCTGCCAACCGCCGACGGGATCATCGGCACCTGGATGTTCTTCGTCGTGATCGCGGCGTCGAGCAGGTCGAGCGTCGCGTGCTGCACGCCGGAGCAGACTCTCGCCCGGGCATTGGTGGAGGGGCGCGGTGTGCGAAGGAGATGGCGCGGCCAGCATGCGTCCGGCCAAAATCCGGTCACCGTTCCCGCGCGGACTCGGCCCGTCCGCGCGTTACTCCGCCGCGGCCTTCTTGCGCCGCGCGCTGCGTTTCTTCGGCGCCGGGCCCTTGGCGGCGCGCGCGGCGAGCAGCTCGAGAGCGCGCGCGAGCGTCAACTCGTCGGGGCTCTCGTCCTTGTTGAGCGATGCGTTGGTCGTGCCGTCGCTGACGTACGGGCCGTAGCGGCCGTCCATCAGCTTGACGACCTGCTTGGTCACCGGGCTCTCGCCGAGTTCGCGCCGCGGCTTTTGGGCCGCGCCGCGCCCGCCGCGGCCGAGCTTCGGCTGCGCGAACAACTGCATCGCGAGGCCCATGTCGACGGTCAGCGGCGTGTGGCCGGCGGGGATGCTGCGCGTGTCCGTGCCCCACTTGAGGTAGGGGCCGAAGCGCCCGTTGGCGGCAAGCACCGGCTCATCCTTGCCGTCGGCGGTCAGCGCCGTGCCGACCGTGCGCGGCAGGCTCAGCGCCGCCAGCGCCTCTGCCAGCGTGACCGTCTCTGGCGTCATGCCGGCGAGCAGCGAGGCCATCTTGGGCCGGTCTTCCTTCTTGGCCTTGCCCTTCTTGCCCGTCGACGGCGGCGCGTCGCCGAGTTGGAAGTACGGGCCGAAGCGCCCGACCTTGAGGTAGACGGGCAGGCCGGTCGCCGGATCGACGCCGAGCGACTTCGGGCCTTCGCCGCCCTTCTGCAGCAGCTCGACGGCACGCACGAACGTCATCTCGTCCGGCGCCATCTCGTCCGGGATCGCCGCGCGCTTGTCGCCGCACGACAGGAACGGTCCGTAGCGGCCGACGCGCACTTCGACGGTGTCGCCCTGCTCGTTCTTGCCGAGCGGGATCGAGCAGATTCGGCGCGGGTCGATGTCGCCCTCGACGCTCGTCACGCGCTCGCGCAAGCCGGGCGTGCCGTTGCCGAGGAAGAAGTGCTTGAGGTAGTCGACGCGGCGCGCCTTGCCGTTGCTGATCTCGTCGAGGTCATCCTCCATCTTGGCCGTGAACTGGTAGTCCACGAGCCAGCCAAGGTACGACGCCAGCAGGTCGACGACGGCGAACGCGGTGAACGTCGGCACCAGCGCCGTGCCCTTCTTCCACACGTACTCGCGGCGCACGATCGTCTCGATGATCGCGGCGTAGGTCGACGGCCGGCCGATGCCGCGCGCCTCGAGCTCCTTGATCAGGCCGGCTTCGGTCACGCGCGGCGGCGGTTGCGTCGTGTGGCCGGCGGGCTGCAGCTCGCGCGCGGTGGCGCGCTGGCCCTTCTGCAAGTTGGGCAGCAGGCGCTCCTGCTCGGCCAGCTCGCTGTCGGCGTCTTCGAGGTCTTCGACGTAGGCGAGGCGGTAGCCGTGGAACTCGATCGTGCGGCCGGTGGCGACGAGGCGCGCGTCGCCGTGCGACTTGGTCGCCATGCCGAGCGCCATCGTCGTGCGTTGGCCGCGCGCGTCCTTCATCTGGCAGGCGACGGTGCGCTTCCAGATGAGGTCGTAGACGGCGCGCTCGTCGGCGCCCATGTCGCCCGGCAGCGCCGACGGATGCACGAAGTCGTTGCCGGCGGGGCGGATCGCCTCGTGCGCTTCCTGCGCGTTCTTCACCTTGGTCGCGTACGCGCGCGGCGCGTCGGGCAGGTTCTCGGCGCCGAACTCGCGCTTGATCAGCGCCCGCGCGGCTTCGATCGCCTGCGTGCTCAGCGTCGTCGAGTCCGTGCGCATGTAGGTGATGAGGCCGTTCTCGTACAGGCGCTGGGCGGCGCGCATCGTGCGCTGCGCGGCGAAGCGCAGCTTGCGCGCGGCTTCCTGCTGCAGCGTCGACGTGGTGAACGGCGGGTACGGCTTCTCGCTGTACGGCTTCTGCTCGACGTCGAGCACGGTGGCCTGCTGGCCATGTAGTTCGGCGGCGACTGCCTTGGCGACCGCTTCGCCGAGCGTCTTCACGCCCTTGCTGGCGTCCTTCAGCCGGCCGGTCTCGGGGTCGAAGTCGCGGCCCAGCGCCACGCGCGCGCCGCCGAGCTGCTGCAGCGCAGCGGTGAAGCTGGCGCCGTCGGCGCCGGCGAGCGTCGCGTCGATGGTCCAGTACTCGGCCGCCTGGAAGCGCATACGCTCGCGTTCGCGCTCGACGATGAGTCGCACGGCGACGCTCTGCACGCGGCCGGCTGACAGCTTGGGCCGCACCTTCTTCCACAGCAGCGGCGACACCGTGTAGCCGTACAGGCGATCGACGATGCGGCGCGTCTCCTGGGCCTCGACGAGGTCCATGTCGATCGTGCGCGGATGGTCGAGCGCCTCGAGGATCGCGGTCTTGGTGATCTCGTGGAACACCAGCCGCTTGGTCTCGCACTTCGGCTGCAGCTCCTGCACGAGGTGCCAGGAGATCGACTCGCCTTCGCGGTCTTCATCTGTCGCGAGGTAGAGGACGGGCGCGTCCTTGACCATCGCGCGCAGCTTCTTGAGGTGGTTGCGCTTGTCAGCGGGCACCACGTAGAGCGCCTTGAAGTCGTTCTCGACGTCGATGCCGAGCTTCGACCACTTCTCCTTCTTGAGCTCCTCTGGCACCTCGCTGGCGTCGCTCGGCAGGTCGCGGATGTGGCCGATGCTGGCTTCGATCCGGTAGTCGGAGCCGAGGAACTTGCCGATCGTCCGCGCTTTGGCCGGCGACTCGACGATGACGACGGGGGTGCCTTTGGGCTTCGCTCTTGCCATGTAGGATGAGGGCTTGGCGCCCTTGTTAGGCGCGCACCGAACGCGCTGTCAAGCTTCCGTCGCGGGACTTGTGCGGCGCGGCGGCGCGCGTGTGTGTGACGCAACGGCTCAGGACGGCCAGCAAACGCCGGTTTGCCGCGCGATCTCGGCGAGCAGCGCTGGCGCGACGTCGGCCGCGCGTCCCGGTCGCCAATGATCGCGCGCGTCGAGGTTGGCCGGCGCCGCCAGCGCCTGGACCCAAGTCGCCGCGCCCTGCGCGCGCGCTTGCGCCAGCATGCCCGCCGCCGGCCAAACCTGGCCGCTCGTGCCGATCGCGACGAAGCAGGTGCAGCGGCGCAGCGCGCGCTCGATGGCGTCGAGGTGGAAGGGGACTTCGCCGAACCAGACGATGTGCGGCCGCAGGCGCGGATGGCCGCACGCGCCGCACGACGCAAAGCGCGCTGGGTCGAGCCGCTCGCGGTCGACGGCGACGACGCCGCACGCTTCGCAGCGCAGGCGCAGCAGTTCGCCGTGCATCGCCAGCACGTCGCTGCCGGCGCGTTGGTGCAGGTCGTCGACGTTCTGCGTCACCAGCGTGCACTCGACGCCGGCTTTCTGCGCCGCGGCGGCGAAGCCGGCGAGTGCGCGGTGGGCGGCGTTGGGAGCCACGTCGCGCAGCTGCGCGCGCCGCTGTTGGTAGAAGCGCCAGACCAGTGCCGGGTCGCGCGCCCAGCCGTCGGGCGTGGCGACATCCTCGACGCGGTGGCCTTCCCACAGCCCGCCGGCGTCGCGGAAGGTGCGCACGCCCGAATCGGCGCTGACGCCGGCGCCGGTGAGGATGACGACGGCGGGCGCGACCATGCCGTCAGCGGAACATGCCGGCGTCGCGGTACTCGAAGTACGTGCGCACGAAGCGCTGCAGCTGGGCCCGGTGTTGGTTGCCGAACGACAGTTGCAGCACGTGTTCGACCAGTTGGCGCACGCCCGGGTCCGTCGTCGGCGCCGCCGGAGCGGCCTTGTCACCCGGTTTCTCGGCCTTGCCGCCCGCCTCCGCCGGCTTGCCGCCACCCGGTTTGTCGGACCTCGGCGCCGGCGCGCCGCGACCGGGCCGCGGCGGCCCGCCCGGCACGTCGAGCACGACGGCGGCGCCGCCGCCGGCCGTGGCGATGCGCGCGAACACGTCCTTCGGCACTGGGCTCGTCGCGATCGTCGAGGTCACGAACGGCCGCGCGGCCTTCTTCGGCGCGCCGGTCACCGGGTTCTTGCCGCCTTCGGGCGGCAGTTCGCGCGCGCCGCGCACGCGCGCCAGCAGCGGTTCGATCGTGTCGTCGTGCGGCGGCGCGTCGCCGACGATCAGCACGAGCTTGTTGGCGTCCTTGTTCCAGTCCATCTCGCGGCTCAGCGCCGCCTCGAAGCCGCATTCGACGCGCTCGGGCATGTCGCCGCCGCCAAACGCGATCAGCTTGCCGAGCTTCTCGCGCACGTCCTTCTGGTCCTTGGTCAGCGGCGCCAGCACTCTGGCGCCGTCACGGAGGTCGCCCAAGTCCTTGTAGTGCACGAGGCCCAGCCGCAGCTTCGGCGCGATGCCGGCGAGCAGCGCGACCACGTCGTCGATGGCGTCGCGCGCGGTGTCGATCGCGTGCTGCATGCTGCCGGTCGAGTCGATGACGATGGCGACGTCGAGCCCGGCGTCGCGCAGGTCGAACGCGCGCTCGACGGCGGTGCCGGCGACGGTGCCGCCGCCCGTCTGCGCCGGCGGCGGCGTCCACTCGGGCGGCGCGTAGCCGGGCTTGGCCAGCAACCACCACGCCTCATAGCCGCGGCGGTCGCTCGCCTTGGCTTCGGGCAGCATGCGTGCGAGCACGGCGAGCAGACGCTGGTGGAACAGCTTGTTCTTGCGGTCGAGCTGGCGATCGATCAGTTCGCCGACGAGTTCCGCGGTCGCGACCTGGCGCAGCGATTCGTCGTCCATCCCGCGCAGAACTTCGAGGCCGTACGGCACCAGCCGCTCGTCCTTGTCGCGCAGCGCCTGCGCGACGACCGTGGCGCCGACCGGGTGCCAGTCGGACCCGAAGGCGAGCAGCACGATCGCGCGCAGCGCCCAGTGCTGGGCTTCGCCGAACGAGTGGGCCAGCACTTCCGTCGAGCGCTTGCCCAGCGGCGGGGGCGGCGGCGCGGGCGCCGCCGCGGCGGGCGCCGGCGGCGCGGGCGGGCGAGCTTGAGCGGGCAGCGCCAGCGACGTCAACAGGGTCGCGGCACCAGTTAGCGGGAGGCAACGCATGGTGGCGCGGGGAGATTCTAGCAAGGCTAGTAATCTGCGTGACAGAAGGCCATGCCGCCCGGCGCTCGTCGACCATCTGCGGCGAAGCCACCGATTCGCCTGCGGTCGCCGGCTTCGCCGTGGGCCGCGCATCCATGCACCGGTTCGGGGCGCGTCCCACTACGCCGGCGCCTAGGAGTCCACCCCCCCCAGGCGGCAACCGCCCCGCAGCAGCAAATCGTCCACTCCGCGCGCTTCCTTGCGCTGCGCCGTCCCGCTACCTTCGCGCCAGGTCGCTTGTCGTGAGGAAATCGGTCATGGTCGTCCTGTCTCTGTCGGGTGGTTGGTCGCGCGCGTGCCGTCTGGCCGCGCTGTTGTTGGTGGCGTTCGTCGCGGCGTGCCAGACGCCCGATCCGGTGGTCGTCAACGCGACGTTCGCGCCAACGGCCGACTTCGGCGCGCGCAGCCCGTCGCAGGTCGCTGTGCTGGCGGTCGAGGACGGCACCGCCGACGCCGAAAGGCCGGAGCGTCACGCCGCGCGCCTGTTGACGTTCTTTCGCCAGGAAGTGATCCGCCAACTGCCGGGCCGCCTGTTCACGCCGATCAGCGCCGCCGCCGTCGACGCCGCGCTCACGCCGGTCGCCAAGCCCGCTGCCGGCCAGTCGATCGTGGTGCCGGCCAACCTGCAGAAGCTCGCCGGTCACGCCGGCGAGGACGCCGTCTTCGCGCTGCGCGTCAGCGGCTGGGACGAGACCAGTCTGCCCGTCGACAAGAAGGTGTGGTTCCAGGTCGAGGCCATGATGCTCGGCAGCGACGGCACCGTGCTGTGGAGCGGCCAGATGAACGGCATGGTCAAGGCCGGCGGTGTTGGTCCGGCGCCGCGCGACCGCGAGGGTGCAGCGCGCAGCTGCGTCGAGTTGGCCGTCCGCGAGATGCTCAACCGGCTGCCGCGCCGCACGACCTGACCGACGGCGCTAGCCGACTGGGACTGGCCGACTGGGACTGGCCGACTGGGGACTGGCCGACTGGGGACTTGCCGACTGGGGACTGGGCGACTGGGGACTGGGCGACTGGGGACTGACGCGACGCCCTCGTTCCCGTCGCGTCCTGCGTTCGGGTTTCGGCCTGGGCCGGCCTGCCCCTT
>VGZG01000063.1 GCA_016872675.1 Planctomycetota bacterium | reverse complement strand
CGATCTCGCCGAACTGCTGCGCGAGGAGCTGGCGCGGCGGCCGCGCACGCCGGACAACGCGCGCGCGACTGCGCCGGCAGCGGCGCACCCGGTCGTCGGCGACCGCGAGCAACTGCGCGGCGCCGTGGCGACGCTGCTGCAGTTCGCCGACGAGCTCGCCGGCGCCGAGGCCTCTGCGTCGCTGCGCCTCGACGCCGAGCCGGGCCGCGCGCGCCTGCGCCTCGTCGCCCACGGCGGCATACTGACGCACTGGCGCCTGCCGCAGAGCTTCGAGCCGTACTACCCGACGCGCGCGCTGCGCGGCCAGAACGCCGGACTCGGGCTGCTGCTAGCCCAGACCGTCGTGCTCGCCCACGGCGGCCAGGCGCAGGCGCGGCGCCTGCCCGACGGCGGCCTGCAGTTCGACTTCGTGCTGCCGGCCTGACGTCGGGCAGCGGGCGTCAGATCGCCTGCGGCGTCATCGCCGCGACGTTCGGATCCATCGGCCCGAGGATCTTCTTGACGATCATGTTCTCGACCATCGACCACGCCATCGACGTCACCATGTAGACGAGCAACGCCGCGGCGTACGAGTACAGCATCACGCCGAACAGGATCGGCATGTAGCGCATCATCTGCTGCATCTGGCGCTGTTGCGGATCGGTCGGCAGCGGCATGCGCGTCTGCAACCACAGGAACATGCCGATCCAGACCAGCGGCAGCAGGTTGAATTCGTGCGGCCAGAACGACATTCGCATCATCGCGTCCGGCATGCTGAGGTCCTGGATCCAGCCGATGAACGGCTGTTGGCGGACGTCGTAGGCGGTGCGGAGCGCGGTGAAGAGGCCGATGTAGATCGGCATGGTGAGGAAGATCGGCAGGCACCCGCCGAGCGGCGGCATCAGCTTGTGCTCGCGCTGCAACGCGAGCATCGCCTGCTGTAAGGCGCGCTGGTCGTCGCCGTGCTTCTGCTTGAGCGCGTCCATCTTCGGCTTCAGCACGGCCATGCGCTTGCTGTAGCCGCGCATCGACTTCTGCATGCGGAAGTTGAGCGGCAGCAGCAGGCCGCGAACGAGGATCGTCAGCATGACGATCGCGACGCCCCAGTTGCCGACGACGTCGTGGAACCAGCCGAGCAGCGACAGCAGCAACTTGGCCATCGGCCGGCCGCCGGGCATCTCGAAACCACAGCACGGCGACTTGAGGTCGATGTCGAGGATCGGCGCGAAGCGCGCGGGCTCGGGCAGCGTGGCGAACACGCGGTAGCTCTTCGGGCCAAAGTACAGGCCGAACGTCGCGCGCGATTCCTGGCCGATCGCCGGGATCGGCAGGCGCAACGCGTGGTCGACGCGGGTCGACGTGTTGGCCTTGGTCTTCAAGTCGACGTCATCGACCGGCGGCAGCGTGGCGACGGTCAGCGCGGCGATCGCGCCGCGCGTGGCGTCGTCCTTCGGCCACACGAACGCGCCGAAGAAGCGGTTGGTGCTGCCGGCGAACGCCAGCGCCTTGGTGTCGACGGTGAACGGGTGCAGCACGCCGGGCTGCGGCGGCACCGACTGCGCCTCGCCCTCGGTCGGCGCGGCAATCGCGACGGCGAGGTTGCCGAACAGCGACGACTCGTGCGGCATCACCGGCACCGGGCCGCCTAACACGAGTTCGAGCGTGCCAGTCGCCTGCGAACCGGCGTTGCGCAGCGCCAGCTCCATCGTGAAGCCGCGCTGCGCCGGGTCGTGCCGCAGGGTCTTCTCGAGGATGAGCCCGTTGCCGCCGTCGAGCGTGAACGTGACCGCGTCGCCGCTGCGGGCCACGGTCCAGAGCGCCCTCGACGGATCGACCGGGAAGGCCGCCGGCGCAGCGCCGGCGTGCGCGAGGCGCAGCATGTGGTCGTCGCCGTTCCACAGCAGCAGCAGCCAGTCGTTCGCGCCCGCCGCGGCGCCATCGAACTTGCGCGCGACGACGTGGTCGGTGGCCTGCAGGTAGGTCAGGCCAGCGCCGTAGGCGCTGAACTCGGCATGGAAGCCGCCGACCGCGCCGGGCGCGCCGAACGTCTGCTCGAACTTGGCGGACGGCGGCTCCTGGGCGGCGGCGACGCCGGCCAACAGCGCCAACGGGAACCAAAGGTACTGCGTCTGCATGTGCGTGGAGTCAGGGCGCGCGATTGCGCGCGACTAGGCGCCCTTGGCGAGGCGCTCGGCGAGGTAGACGGGCAACTCAGGGATGGCGCGGATCCTGGCCATCGTCGCCTCGACGTCGTAGGCGAGCCGGTGGAAGCGGACCGTGCCGCCGTTGCCGTCGCCGTCGTAGGTGACGAACGACGATCGCGGGTCGCCATCGCGCGGCTGACCGACCGAGCCGATGTTGACGATCGCCTGTTCGTCGACCTGCCAGGCGCCGTCGATCTCGGACGGGGCCAGGAAGCGGCCCGAGCGCAGGAACACGCCCGGCAGGTGACTGTGGCCGACGAAGCACAGGTTGGCGTCGCCCATGCGCGCGAAGCACTCGCCCATCTTCTTCTCGTCGTGCGCGTCGCGCGGCGTCAGGTACTCGCGGACGGGATCGCGCGGCGAGCCATGAACGAACAGCATGCGACCCTCGCGCTTCTCCTTCGGCATGCCGTCGAGGTACTGCCAGAAGCGCATGTTCTCCTCGCGCGGTCGGTCGCGGCGGCTCATCTGGTCGCGCGTCCAGTCGATCGCCGCGCGCGCGCGCTCGTTGAAGTCCGGCGCATAGAACATCGCGCCGTGCTCATGGTTGCCCATGATGGTGAACTCGGCGCGCTGCATGATCGTCGTCAGCGCCTCGCGCGGCTGCGGGCCGTAGCCGATGACGTCGCCCAGGCACAGGATGCGCTTGCAGCCCAGCCGGTCCGCCTCCTGCAGGCAGACCGTCAGCGCCTCCATGTTGCTGTGGATGTCGGATAGGAACGCGATCATCGCAAGGGCGGCAGAAGCTACGGTTCCGGCGCGCGACGAGGAAGCCGGAAGCGGCTAACTTCCCCCGCCCGTGGCCGACCAACCGCCCGTCGAACCGCTGCTCGTCGTCACCGGCCCGACCGCGTCGGGCAAGACCGCGATGGCCGTCGAGATCGCCGCGCGCAGCAACCGCGAGATCCTGTCGATGGACTCGATGACGGTCTACCGGCGGATGGACATCGGCACCGCCAAGCCGACCGCCGCCGAACGCGCGCGCGTGCCGCACCACCTGATCGACCTCGTCGAGCCACACGAGGCTTTCGACACCGCCCGTTGGTGCGCCGCGGCGGAACAGGCGCTCGCCGACCTCGCCGCGCGCGGCAAGCGCGCGCTGTTCGTCGGCGGCACGCCGCTCTACCTGATGGCCTTCTTCAAGGGCATGCTGGCGTCGCCGCCGAGCGATCCCGCGCTGCGCGCGGCCCTGGCGGCGCGCGACGCCGAGACGCCCGGCAGCCTGCACGAGGAACTGCTGCGGCTCGACCCGGCGGCGGCGGCGCGCATCCACCCGAAGGATCTGCGCCGGCTGGTGCGCGCGCACGAGGTGCTGCGCCAGACCGGCCGGACGATCAGCAGCCAGCAGCGCCACTTCGACCGCGCCGACTGGGCGCGGCCGTGCCGCGTCGCCGTCGTCGAACGCTCGCGCGCGGACCTGCACGAACGCGTGCGCGAGCGCGCCGAACAGATGCTGGCCGCCGGACTGCTGGCCGAGACCGAAGCGATCGAGCGCGGCGGCGGCTTCTCGCGCACGTCCGGCGCCGCGATCGGCTACGCCGAGTGCCGCGACTTCCTGCGCGGCCGGTACAAGAACCCGACCGAGTTGCGCAACCGCATCCGTCGCAATACGCACCAGTTGATCCGCCGGCAGGCGACGTGGCTGCGGCGCCTGCCCGACGTCGCGCGCGTGCCCGCCGCCGGCGGCGCCGACGCGCTAGCCGCTGCGCTGGGGCTCGCGTGATCCGCGCCGGCGCGATTGCGCCGCGCGCCGTTGGCGCGAAGATGCCCGCGTGACCGCGACCGACCCGCAGGCCCTCTCGGCCGCCGCCAAGGCGCTCAACGCCGAACTCGACGAACCGCGCGCCGAGCGGCTGCTCGCCTATCTCGACGCCATGCTGCTGCTCAACGAGCAGATCAACCTGACGGCCGTGCGCGAGCGCGAGCAGGCCGTCGTGCTGCACGCGCTCGACGGGTTGGCGTTCGCGCTGACGGGACTGCATCCGCGCCACGCGCTCGACCTCGGCACTGGCAACGGCTTCCCGGGCGTCGCCGTCGCCGCGCTGCATCCCGGCGCGTCGGTCGTGCTGATGGACCGCACCGGCAAGAAGGTGCGCGCCGTCGGCAGCTGCCTCGTGTCGTCGCGCTTCGACGGCGTCGAGACGCTGCACCTGGACGCCCAGCAGGCCCCCGGGCTACGCCGCGAGTTGCGCCACGCATTCGACGTCGTGACCGCGCGCGCGGTCGCTAAACCCGAACTGCTCGCCGAACTCGCCGATCCGCTGCTGCGTCCGGGCGGCCATCTCGTGCTGTGGCTCGACGCCGACGCCGCGACGCCAGGGCGCCTCGGCGTGTTCCAGCGCACGGCGCTGCACCGCTACCGGCTGCCGGCGCCGGCCGAGCGCGAGCGCGTCATCGCCTGCTGGCGCAAGAAGGGCTGACCGCGCTTCCCGTCGTGCGTCGGCTGCCGCTGGTCGGCGCCGCAGAGGAGCCGCCGGAAACGCCAACGGCCGCCGGGCGCACTGCGCCGCGACGGCCGCCAGATGCTCGCTCACGCGAGCGGCGGGATCAGCGAGTGACGATCTCGTCTACGCCCGGGAACGTGCTCGCCTGCATCAGGCCGAAGCGGCCGAAGTGGCCGAGCTTGGTCTGGTCGTTCGAGTAGTTCACGTACGGATCGTTCTGGTTGTAGTTCCAGATCGTGCGATCGATGACGTCCTGGATGCTCATCAGGTCGCGCGCGAAGGCGTTGTTGCGGCCGTCGCTGCGGCGACGCAGCTCGCCCCAGAACTGGTTCTTCTGGTAGTTCCGCGTCAGCATGGCCACCGGCACGACCTTGCCCTGGTTGGGATTCTCACCCTCGCCGAGCTGGGCGTGGCGACTGTCGAGGTAGAGACGGTCCTTGCCATCGAGGTACATCGACGAGCAGGCAGCGAGCGGCAGCAGGGTGAGGACGAGTGCGAACTGGCGCATTGGTCGTGCGAAGGAGGGGTCGGAGGGGCCACGCCGCAGGGAGAGGACGGCGCGTGGGCAGAGACCCTAGCCAGGCCCAACTCGGCCTGCAACCGGGAAGTCGCGCAACTGCCGGCCGTCGCGACAGCCTTCCCCCGGGCGGACGGCCGGCTAGCCTGCCGCAGCATGCCGGCCCCGCAGGACGCCCCCGCCGCCGCGCCCCCGCCCCTGGGCCTCGGCGTCTTCGGCGGCTCGTTCAACCCGCCGCACGCGAGCCACCTCCGATTGTGCGCCGCCGCCCTGGCGCAGCTGCCGATCGACCGCCTGCTGGTGATCCCGACTGGCGACCACCCGCTCAAGCGCGGCGACGATATGGCGCCGGCCGCCGACCGGCTGGCGATGTGCCAGCTCGCCTTCGCCGACCTGCCGGGGGTGACGATCGACGACCGCGAACTGCGCCGCCCCGGGCGATCCTTCACGGTCGACACCCTCGCGCAGCTGGCTGCCGAACATCCCGGCCGGCGGCTGTACCTGCTGATCGGCAGCGACAACCTGGCGATCCTGCCGCAGTGGCATGAGCCGGCTCGCGTCTGCGAGTTGGCGACGCTCGCGACCTACCCGCGACTTGGCCATCCGGTCGACGCCGCCGCGCTCGCCGCGCTGCCGCTGCCGCCGGCCGCGCGCGCCACCGTCGCCGCGCACGTGCTCGAGTTGCCGGCGGACGCGATCGCATCGAGCGACCTGCGAGCGCGCTGGCGCCGCGGCGAACGCGCGTTGCCTGAGCTGGCGCCTCTGGTGCGCGACTACATCGTCCGGCGCGGGCTGTACGCATGACGCCGTGGCCGGCGTGGACCGCGTCGCTGCTGGCAACGGCGCTGCTCGCTGGCGGCGTGCTGATCCAGCGCCACGTCGTCGCATGGCTGCCGCTCGACGTGCCCGGCCCGGGTCGCAAGCAGCACGGCCGGCCGATCCCGCTCGCGGGCGCGCTGCTGACGCCGCCGCTGCTGCTCTGGATGCTGTGGGATCCGTTCTGGCCGGGCGACCGCCTCGCTGCCGCGGCGGTGGCGCTGGCGACGTTGATCGGCTGGTTCGACGACCGCGGCAAGGCGCACGGGGGCGGCCTCGACTGGCGCAGCAAGGCGATCGGCCTCGCGATCGTCGCTGGCCTGGCCGCCGCCTCGACGTGCGATCCGACGCACGCGCCGCTGCGCTGGCTGCTGTTCGCGGGCTTCACGTTCGTGTTCGTCAACGCGCTCAACTTCCTCGACAACCAGAACGGCGTCGCTGCGGCGGTGGCGGCGGTGACGCTGCTGACGGCAGGCAACGGGCTCGCCGGCATGCTGCGCAACGACTGGACGGCAGCCGCGGCGGCCGCGGCGCTGGCGTTCCTGCCGTGGAACTGGCCGCGCGCGCGGCTCTTCCTCGGCGACGCCGGCGCCTACGCGCTCGGCACGGCGGCCGCGGTCGCCGTGTGCGACGGGCTTCGCCACGGTCCGTCGACGCTGTGGCTCGCCGCCGTGCCGTTGGCGGACTTCACGCAGGTCGTGACCGTGCGCCTGTGGCTCGGCCAGCGCCCCTGGGTCGGCGACCGGCGCCACCTCACCCACCGCGCCTTGCAGCTCGGCGCGCCGACATGGGCGCTGGCGCCGCTGTTTGGCGCGGTGGCGTGGACCCTGACGCGGCTGGCCTGAACGCTCCCGCCGCAGCCGGAGCTCGGGCTACTTCGCGTCGCGCATCGCGCGCAGCGCGGCGAGGCGATCCTCGGCGACGCCCGGCTCGGCCAGCAGCCAGCCGATCTGCACATCGCGCTTCGTCGACCACGCGGCGCGGTCCGGCGAGTTCGCCGCGCTGCCGAGCGCGCACGCGTGGAACGTCACCGCGGCGGCGAAGCGCACTACCGCGACCCCCGGCGCGCGCGCCAGCGCCTCGTCGCACGTTGTCGTCGCGGCCGCGAGTTGGTTCTGTTGCAGTTGCGCGAATGCGAGCATCGCGCGGCCTTCGGCCGGCGGCGTCGGCAGCGCGTCGATCGCGCGCAGCACCGGATCGACGCCGGCGGCCGGATCGAACACGACGGCGGCGGCGACGAAGCCAGCGGCGGCGGTGTCGGCGTGGCCGTCGGCGAGGGCTGCGGCGAA
Organism: Planctomycetota bacterium; assembly: GCA_016872675.1. Taxonomy (GTDB): domain Bacteria; phylum Planctomycetota; class UBA1135; order UBA1135; family UBA2386; genus UBA2386. Next base: position 12,415 of record VGZG01000063.1, on the reverse strand, counting down.
CGCCTTGGCGCGGTCGTGATCGCCGTTGCGCTCGGCGGCCTGCCACGCGCGCAGGAGATCGCCGGCGTCGCGCGTCGCTGCATAGGCCGCCTCGGCGGCGTTGGCCGCCGGCGCGAGCAGTTCCGCCGGCGCCTTGCCGGACGCGGCGCCGTCTTCGTGCAGACGCAGCAGCACGCGCGCGCCGAACGACTGCTCGGCGGCCGACGCGCCCGGCTCGAGCGCGCGGTCGAGGAACAGGTCGCGGGCGCGGTCGGGCCGGTTGCGCGCGAACTCGATGCGCGCCTCGCAAAAGCGCAGCGCGCGGTCGGTCGCGTGGTCCGGCTCCTTGCGCAACTGCGCGACGTAGCGCGACAGGCCGCCAAGGTCGAGCGGGTCCGAGGCCAGCGCAGCGTCGATGTCGGCGAGCAGCACGGCGCGCTGTTCGGCGCGCTCGCGCGCCGCAGCCCAACGCTGCGCGACATAGCCGGCGAGCGCGAGCGCGAGCGCGCCAACGGCGAACAGGATGGCGGCGCGGCCGCGCGGCGCGGCGAAGGAGACATTGGTCATGCGAGCTTCACCGCGATCATGGTGACATCGTCCGCAGCATGGCCGCCGTCGAGGTGCGCGGCGAGCGCCCGCTCGACCTCGCGCAGCACGCCGTCGGCGGAGCGATCGCGCGTCTTGCCGAGCACCGCGGCGAGGCGCTCGCCGCCAAAGACCTCGCGCGCGGGCGACTGCGCCTCGTCGACGCCGTCGGTGTGCAGAAACAGCACGTCGCCAGCCTGCAGGGCGACCGGCCCGCTGGCGTGGTAGACCTGTTCGCCGATGACGCCGAGCACCATGCCGGTCTTCTCGAGCACCTCGACGCCGCCCGCGCGCACCAGCACGAGGCCGGGGTGGCCGGCGTTGACGTACTGCAGCGTGCGCTTGGCCGGGTCGACGATGAGCAGCAGCATCGACATGAAGTTGCCGGTCTCGACGCTCTGCGACAACCGCTCGTTCATGCGCGTGACGATCGCCGCCAGGTCGTCGACGAGCTCCAGGTAACTGCGCAAGGCGGCCTGCACGGCGTGGTTCAGCAGCGCGGCGCCGACGCCGTGCCCGGTGACGTCGCCGACCATGACCGCGAGCCGGCCATCGGACAGCGGCACGATGTCGTAGCTGTCGCCGGAGGCCTGCTCGGCGGCGACGTAGCGCAACGCGACCTGCAGGCCGGAAACGTCCTTCGGCACCGGCGGCAACAGGTGCTGCTGGATGCGGCGCGCGATCTCGACGTCCTTCTCGAGCTTGGCCTTGGCCAGCGAGTCGGCGTGCAGGCGGGCGTTCTCGACCGAGATCGCCAGCTGCGCCGAGATGGCGCCGAACAGCGCCAGGTCGCGGCCGCTGAACTCGCGGCGCACGGCGCGCGAGTCGACGTAGACGACGCCGACCGTGCGGTTGCGGGCCCGCATCGGCGCGCACATCACGGCGCGCAGTTTGAGGTCGTAGACCGACTGGCCGACCTCGAGCGCTTCCTGGTCCGACTGCACGACCGACTTCACGGCCGCGCCTTCCTCAAGGCAGCGGCGCACAAGGCTGTGGCTCCACTGCAGGTCGCCGCCGAGCGCGTTGCCGTCGCGATCCTGCGCCACGCGCACCTCCAGCGCCTCCGGGTCGTCGCCGAGCAGCAACAGGGTGCGCTCGGCGCGCGTCACTTGCAGCGAGCGGTCGACGATGTCGCGCAGCACCGTGTCGAGGTCGATGTTGGCGGTGACCGCGGCGATCGTGTCGAGCAAGATCTGCAGCGAGTGCGAGTCCTCAGTGGCGTCACCGGTAAGGATCGTCGACGGCTCGTCCATGCGCGCCGGCCGGGTCACCGGCGCAGGCTTCGGCTGCTCCCGCCGCCATGGCCAGTTCCACGTCATGCGGGCGACTCTAGCCACGGCTCACGGCCGGCGCACGGACTTCGGCGGGACACGCTGGTCGCGAGTTGCGCGCCGTATGCCGGCTCGCCAGAATCCTCGCCCCGCACTTATCGCGCGCGCCAACTCCGACTCCACCATGAAGATCGACAAGTCCATCCAAGACGACTACGCCACGCTCACGCTGAAGGGCGAGTTCGACACGTTTTACTGCCCAGCGCTGATGCAGGAGGTCGAGTCGCTGGTCGAGCGCGGCATTAGCCTGCTGATCCTGGACCTGTCGCGCGTCAAGTTCATCAACTCGACGGCGCTGGGCGCGGTGATCAAGGCGCACAAGCGCTGCCGCGCCGAGGGCGGCGACCTGCTGATCGCGCAGCCGTCGACGTTCGTGCGCAACGTCATCAAGAACGTCGGCATCGACAAGCTGATCACGCTGCACGACACCGAGGCCGACGCGACCAAGGCGGCGATCAAGCAACTCAACCAGCGCGAGATGGCGGGCGAGGCGGCGGTCGACGACGAGAAGGTGATGGTCACGTTCCCCGACGAGACCCGCAACCAGATGATCCCGCGTCAGCAGCTGGTGAAGGGCGCCCCGAAGGTGCTCGTCGGCCAGATGGCGAACGTCGACGACAGCCGCGTGCAGTTCACCTGGAGCGGCAGCAAGCTCGGCATGTCGAGCGAGCAAGGCAAGTTGCTGTTCTTCGCCGGCAGCGACATGCACCTGAAGTTCCAGATCAAGATGATCAAGCGCAGCTTCTTCGACATCGACGCCACCGTCGAAGGCGTGGCAGCGGCCGGTGACGGGCTGCGCGTGACCGCGCGCTTCAAGCACGTCGCCGACGGCGACCGCGAAGCCCTGTCGCAGTTCGCCAGCGACATGGCCTACTTCAAGCGCCAGCTGCCCGGCAAGAAGTGACGCCGGCAGCATCGACGAGAGTCACGGCGCGCGCCGACCACTTTGGATGAGGGGCCGGCGGCCAGGCGCCGTGCCGGCGCATCGGGCGCGCGACTGGGCGGTCTGACGCGCCGCGCCGCTGCCTGACTGGGGTCTCGCCGGCGCTGCGGGCCAGCGCCGTGGCATGCCTTCCAGATCGCCGCGAGCAGCGGACCGCCGCGCGCGGCGCCGCCGGCAGCAGGGACTCAGCCGACGCGGAACTTGCCCGAACGCTTGATCTTGCGCTTGATGACCTTGCGGCCACCGGCAGTCTTGCTGCGGGTGCGGAAGCCGACCTTCTTGAGACGCTTGACCTTGGAACGACGGACCTTGAGCTTCATGGCAACTGCCGCGCCGACGGCGCGGGAGTCGCGCCGTCATCAGATGGCGGGGCGCGGACAGTAGCGAGGCGGCGCGGGACGGTCAAACTTCCAGCGGCCGCTCGGTCGTTGCGGCCCCCCGCCGCCGCCGGCATCGTGCGCCCATGCGCATCCTGTTGGTGAGCCATGGCCTGCCGCCCGACAGCGTCGGCGGCGTCGAGCAACACGTCGACGGCCTCGCCCGCGCCCTCGTCGCCGCCGGCCATGCCGTCGAGATCTACGCGCGGGAAAGCGGCAACGGCCGGTCGCAAGGCGACGTGCGCGTCGAGCGCGCCGGCAATCCGCAAGTCGCGCGCGTCGCGTACCGCTGGGAGAACGTGCGCGACCTCGCGTCGATGTACGCGTCGCCGCCGATGGCGATGGCGCTGCGCGGCTACCTCGCCGCCCGCGCCGCCGCCGGCGTCCGCTTCGACGTCGCCCACGTGCACCACCTGACCGGCATGTCGACCGACAGCCTCGGCGAGTTGGCCGCTGCCGGCGTGCCGACGGTCATGACGCTGCACGACTACTGGCTGTTCTGCCCCCGCGGTCAGATGTTCCACCACCGCGAGGAGGCCTGCGAGACGGCGACCGTCGACCGCTGCGTCGGATGCCTGTCGCAGACGTTCCCCTGGTGGGTCAACGCCGACAACGGCGCCGAGCGCGTCGGCGCCGTGCACGATCGCGCCCGCGCCGCGCTGGCGCTGCCGCAGCGACTGGTCGTGCCGAGCGCGCGCGCACTGCCGCCATTCATCGCGCTCGGCGTGCCGCGCGAGCGCTTTTGCGTCGTCGAGAACGGCGTCGATGTCGAGTCGCTGTTCGACCTGCCCGCGCCCGCCGTCGGGCCGGGGCCGCTGCGGGTCGGCTACTTCGGCACGGTGATGCCCAGCAAAGGCCTGCACGTGCTGCTCGACGCGGTGGCGCGGCTGCCGCAGGGCGCCGTGCGGCTGGCGATCCACGGCAACGTCGTGCCCTACCACGGCGACCAGAGCTACGCGACGAAGTGCTTCCAGCGGCTGCGGCCGCAGGACGATGTGCACTACCACGGCCCCTACGGCCTTGGCGACCTGCGCCGCCTGCTCGCCGACGTCGACGTGCTGGCGGCGCCGGCGCTCTGGCACGAGGCGTTCGGGCTGACGGTGCGCGAGGCGCTCGCCGCCGGCCGCCCCGTGCTGGTCAGCCGCATCGGCGGACTGCAGGACGCCGTCGAGGACGGCGCCCAGGGGTGTGTGCTGCCGCCGGGCGATGTCGATGCGTGGGCCGCGGCCCTGCAGCGGCTTGCCGACGATCCGCGCGAAGTGCGGCGGCTTGCCGCCAACACCCGCAGCCGGGCGCGCGGCTTCGGCGCCATGGCCGCCGACCTGCTGGCGATCTATGCCGAGGCTCGGGTGGCCGCCGCCCACCGGCAACCTTGACCGCACCCGGGCCTCGGCCCTAGGCTTCTCGCCCACTTTTCGAGCCAGGGCTCCGGCTACCGCCGGCGTTCGGGCGCGCGCACGGACCCACGATGACGGACACGGCCCCCCTCCATTCGCTCAGCCATATGGACCTGCTGGCTGGCGACCTCACCCCGACCAAGCTCGACGCGTTCCGCGTCGCGGTCTTCCAGTCGGTCGACTCGCTGCAGCAGTTGCGCGACTGGCTGTCGGACCCGCGGGCCAAGGGCACCGCGCGCGGCATCGCGCTGTGGGCGCTCGGCCGCCACGAAGAGGCCGTTGCGCTGCTCTCGGCCGACAAGGGCAACCCGGTCGTCGTCTGCTGCCTCGCCAGCAGCCTCGGCGCGCTGGGCAAGCTCGACGACGCCGCCAAGCTGCTGACGCGCCGCGACAGCGACGCCGCGCAGGCGATGGTCTGGCTCCGCGCGCTCGACGGCCAGAACGCTGCTGACCGCCTCGCCAAGGACCTCGACAAGCTCAAGGGCCTGCTGTCGACGGCCGACCAGAAGTACTTCGCCGGCCGCGCGCTCGAGCTCGCCCACGACATCGGCGGCGCGATCGCGTGCTACGACGAGGTGCTGACGATCGACGCCAGCCACAAGCAGGCGATGTTTCGGCTGGCGCTGAACGTCGATCTGCGCGGCGAAGACGAGGAAGCGCGCGAGCTGTACGAGCGCGCCCTGATGTCGCCGCCGGTCAACGCCGCGTGCGTAGTCAACCTCGGCATCCTGTACGAGGACATGGGCAACTACCGCCGCGCGATGCAGTGCTTCGACCTGGCGCTGCAGGCCAACCCGGACAACTCGCGCGCCCGCCTGTTCCGCCGCGACGCCGCCGCCGCGCTGAACATGTACTACGACGAGGACCAGGAGCGCCGCGACGACAAGCGCAACAAGCTCCTGCGCACCCCGATCAACGACTTCGAGCTGTCGGTGCGCAGCCGCAACTGCCTCGCGAAGATGAACATCCGCACGCTCGGCGACCTGGTGAAGAAGACCGAGGCCGAGTTGCTGAGCTACAAGAACTTCGGCGAGACATCGCTGACGGAGATCAAGGAGATCCTCAAGATCAAGGGCCTCCGCCTCGGCATGACGGCCGACGAGCTGATGAGCAAGGACCTCGGCGAGATGACCGAGCCGGCCGTCCGCACCGAGGAGCAGCCGGACCCGGACAGCCCGGACCCGTCGCGCCGCCCGATCAGCGAGCTCGACCTGTCGGTGCGCAGCCGCCGCATCGTCGACCTGCTGAAGATCCGCACAATCGGCGATCTGGCGCAGAAGACCGAGGCCGAGCTGCTCGCCTGCCCGAACTTCGGCCAGACGTCGCTCAACGAGATCAAGACGAAGCTCGACGAATTCGGCCTGTCGCTGCGCGGCTGATACGGCCGCATGTACGACCACCTGTTCGGGGAAGTCGTCGACAAACTGACCTCGCGCGCCGTGATCCGGTGCGGCGGGGTCGGCTACGAGGTGCGCATCAGCCTGACCTCGGCGAGCGCGCTCAAGGTCGGCCAGCAGTGCCAGGTGTTCACCGTGCTGCACGTCGTCGATGGCATGCCGACGCTGCTCGGCTTCGCCAGCCGCGCCGAGCGGGAACTCGCGCGCAAACTGCTGGCGGTCTCCGGTGTCGGCCCGTCGATCGCGCTGGCGCTGCTCAGCGTGCTCGCCCCCGCCGAACTCGCCCACGCGATCACCCGCGGCGACACCGCTGCGCTGAAGGCGGTGAAGGGCGTCGGCCAGAAGACCGCCGAGCGGCTGTGCCTCGAATTGCGCGACGCCATGGCCAAGCTCGACCTCGGCCCCGCTGACGCGAGCGGCAGGCCGCTCCCCGGCCAAGAGACCGATGACGCGATCGCCGCGCTGGTCACGCTCGGCTACGCCGAGAAGGACGCACGCGACAAGGTCGAGAAGGTCCGCCGCGGCAAGGCAGCGCCGGCGGCCGGCGACATCGAAGGCCTAGTCAAGGCCGTGCTGCAGATGTGAGCCGCGCGGCCGCGCACGGCGTGCGCGCTCAGCGACCGAGCACGACCAGCAGCAACTGCACGTCGGCCTGCCGCACGCCGGCGATGCGTCCGGCTTCGCCGAGCGTCAGCGGTCGCCGCTGCTGCAGCCGCAGCCGCGCCTCGTTGCTCAATCCGGTGACGCCGCCGTAGTCGAACGCCGCCGGGATGCGCCGCTCCTCCATGCGCTTGAGCCGCGCGACCTCCATCGCCTGCCGGTCGATGTAGCCGGCGTACTTGACCTCGGCCTCGACCTCGGCGAGCTCGGCGGGCGCGAGGCCCAGCGCGGCGAACTGCGCGTCCCAGGCGAACACGTCGGCGACGGTGACCTCGGGTCGGCGCAGCCACTCGGTCAGCGTGCGGCCGTCGCGCCGCTGCAGGTCGAGCCACTTGCGCGCCGCAGCGATGCGCTGCTCCTTGCCGCGCACGGCGTCGGCCTGCGCGGCGTCGACGAGCCCGAGCCGCTCGCCGAGCGGCGTCAGCCGCCGGTCGGCGTTGTCGCTGCGCAACAGCAGCCGGAACTCGGCGCGACTGGTGAACATCCGGTACGGCTCCGTCGGGTTGACGCGACACAAGTCGTCGACCATCACGCCGAGGTAAGCGGTCGCGCGGTCGAAGACGACCGGCTCCTCGCCGGCGGCGAAACGCGCGGCGTTGAGGCCGGCCACGAGCCCCTGCCCCGCGGCCTCCTCGTAGCCGCTGGTGCCGTTGATCTGGCCGGCGGCGAACAGGCCGCGCAGGCTGGCGACCTGCAGGTCGCCGCGGATCTGGTCGGTGAGCACGTAGTCGTACTCGACGGCGTAGCCGGGCCGCAGCACGACAACGTCCTCGAGCCCGGGGATGGTGCGCAGGAACGCCTTCTGCACCTCGGCGGGCAGGCTGGTGCTGACGCCGTTGGGATAGATCTCGTCGCTGTCGCGGCCCTCGGGTTCGAGGAACACCTGGTGCGAGTCCTGGTCGGCGAAGCGCACGACCTTGTCCTCGACGCTCGGGCAGTACCGCGGGCCCGTGCCTTGGATGCGGCCCTGGAACATCGGCGAGTGGTGCGCGTTGGCGCGGATGATCGCGTGCGTCGCCGGCGTCGTGCGCGTGATCCAGCACGGCAGTTGCCGCACGAGGAGCCGTGTCGTGCGGAACGAGAACGGCTGCGGCGGATCGTCGCCGTGCTGGACCTCGAGCCGCGTGAAGTCGATGGAGCGCTTGCTGAGTCGCGGCGGCGTGCCGGTCTTGTGACGGCCGAGGCGCACGCCAAAGCCGCGCAACGACGCGCTGATGGCGGCGGCCGGCGCTTCGCCGTGGCGCCCGCCGGGCGCCTCCCACGCGCCGGCGAACAGCTTGCCACCGAGAAACGTGCCGGTCGTGAGCACGACCGCGGGCGCGCCAAGGCGCGTGCCGTCGGCGAGCGCGACGCCGGCGACGGCGTCGCCGTTTGCGCCGGCGAGCAGCGCCACCGCCTCGCCGGCGACGACCGTGAGGCCGGGCCGGGCCAGCACGCGCGCCACCATCGCGCGGTTGTAGGCGTCGCGGTCGCACTGGGCGCGCGGCGAGCGCACCGCCGGTCCCTTGCTGGTGTTGAGCATCCGGAACTGGATGCCAGCAACGTCGGTAACGAGCGCCATCTCGCCGCCGAGCGCGTCGACCTCGCGCACCAGTTGCCCCTTGGCCAGCCCGCCGATCGCGGGATTGCACGACATGCGGCCGATCGCAGCGGGATCGAGCACGACCATCGCGACGCGGCGGCCAAGCCGCGCCGCGGCGCTCGCTGCCTCGACGCCGGCATGGCCGCCGCCGACGACGATCACGTCGAAGTCCCTGGTCACTGCGCGCTACCGCTTACCCGCGGCGCGCCCGGACGGAAAGCCCCGTCAGGCCGCGACCGAGCGGGCGTAGATCGCGCGCAACAGCAGGCGGTGGCGGAGGACGTAGGTCCACATGCCAGGAGGATCGGCAGCGCGGGGCGCGCGACTGGAGCGCGGGGCGCGCGCGACGGCTGCAATCGCGCCGCGGAGGCTGCGTCACGGGACGCGCACCGATCCAGCGCCTGGACTCGCGGCCGGGACGAAGCCGGCGACCATAGGCGGATCGTTCGACCCACCGAAGCTAGGCGGCAAGCTTCCCGACGCGAGCGCCCGCGCCGGGCGGCGTGGCCTTCCGTGGCGCCGACTCTTAGACTGTCGCCCATGCCCGCGGCCTCGCCGATTCGCCTCCTGCCCATGCTGGCGCTGCTCGGCGCGGCATCGGCCCAGGTGCCGCTCGCGGAGGTCGCCGAGCTCGCCACCGCCCGCGCCGAGCGATCGCGGCCGGCCCAGCAGAAAGCGCTCGAGCCCTACCTGCCCGACCTCGCGCTGTCGTACGAGGACAACCGCAGGGTGCTCGACCAGAAGATCGCCGCGGTCACGGCGCTCGGCGACAGCGTCGTGCCACTGCTGCTGGAGAAGCTGCAGCCGGCCGCCGGCGGCGACGCGGCCCGCAACCTCGCCGGCAACTGCCGCCGCGTGCTGGAGAACCTCGATCCGGCGAGCTTCCTCGACGCCCTGATCGAGCTGACGAACGGAGCCAGCGCCACGGCGCGGACCGAGGCCATTCGGCTGCTCGGCGTCGCCGCCGCGCCGCAGGCCGCGACGGTGCTGGCCGGCCTGCTCGACGTCGTCGCCGGCGACGAGAAGCGCGTGGTTTTGCGCGCCCTGCAGCGGCAGAAGTCGCCGGTCGCCGCGATCAAGGCCGCCGGCCTGCTCGGCTCGGCCGACCGCTCGATCCGCGAGGACGCGCTCGGCTACCTCACGGCGGCGCGCGCCACCGGCGTCGCACCGACCGTGATCGACGCGCTCGCCGTCGAGCGTGAGGCCAAGCTGCTGCCGGCCTACGTCGCCTACTTCGCCGCCGCGACGACGGACAGCGAGTCGGCCGCCATGGCGCTGCTGCCGCTGCTCGACGGCGAGCGGCTCGACTGGCAGGACGGCCGCCGCCTCGTCGCAGCGCTCGCCACCGTGGCGCCGATGGACCACGCGCCGACGACCAAGCGCCTCGCCGCCCTGCTCGACGACAGCGAGCCGTCGTCGCTGTCGGTGCAGGCTGCCGTGACGATGCGCGCGCTCGGCGACAAGACCGGCATCATCAAGCTCAAGCGCGCGATCGACGAACTGCTGCGCAAGCCGCGCCGCCGCCAGGAAGCCACGCTGTACGATTACCGCGCCAGCCTCAACTACGCCATCGGCGAGTACGCCGACGCGTACGCCGACTACGAGAAGGCGCTGGAGTTTCAGGACGGCATGTCGATGACGCGGCGCGCGTACACCGGCATGATCAAGTGCGAAGCCCAACGCAAGCGCATCGCCAACATGATCAAGCTGCTGGAGCCGTCCGGGCTGACGGTCGGCGAGATCGAGGCGCTCGGCGCCGAGGACGCGGACTTCGCCGAGACGCTGAAGCAGGACAAGGTGAGACAGGCGCTGGTGGGCCTGGCCAAGAAGCAAACGCCGCGCTGACCGGCCAGCGCCGCACCCCCCGGCCGACGGCCCGCCGCGCCCCTCCGTCTGTCGCCTTGACCCGCCCAAGGGGCAACGCCAAGATGGCCGCCCCTTTTCGCCGCCCGGCTCCGGCCGTCGCGGCCCCGCCGCCCACCGCCCGAGACCCGTTCAAGCCATGGAAGTCCTGGTTGCCGAGACTGGCCCCTGCAGCCGCGCCCTGACCGTCACCGTCCCGTCCGCCGCCGTCCAGCAGCACCTGGACCAGATGTTCGCGTCAGCACAGCAGCAGGTGCAGATCAAGGGCTTCCGGCCCGGCAAGGTGCCGCGCGCCATCGTCGAGAAGAAGTTTGGCGCCGCGATCCTGGCCGAGGCGAAGGAGCAGATGCTCAACCGCTTCTTCGGCGAGGCCTGTCGCACGAAGGACATCAACCCGGTCGGCCGCGTCGCAATCGACGAGTTCGAGACGCTCGAGGTCAAGCCGGGCGCGCCGCTGAAGTTCACGGCCAAGATCGACGTGCGCCCGGAGTTCGAGCTGAAGACGACGAAGGGCCTCGAGGTCGAGGCCTTCGACAGCGACGCGAGCGACGCCGACGTCGACAATGCGTTGCGGGAGATCGTGCATCAAAAGCGCACGATCCGCCCGACCACGGAAGCCGCGCAGGACGGCGACTTCCTCAAGGCCGACTACTCCTTCCGCGACGCCGGCGGCGCCGAGGTAGCGACCAAGAAGGGCATCCAGCTCAACACGCGGCTGGCGATTCACGGCACGAAGGAGGACGAGTTCAAGGCCGCCGTCATCGGCGCGACCGCCGGCAAGAAGCTGTCGATCGCCATCGAGTACCCGGCCAACTTCGAGAAGGAGGCCGTGCGCGGCCAGAAGGGCACGGTCGAACTGACCGTGCACGAGGTCATGCGCGTCACGCCGCCGCCGATCGACGACGAGTTGGCCAAGGGCCTCGAGTTCGCCGACCTTGCCGCGCTGCGCGCCGACCTCAAGGGTCGCATCGCCGGCGAGAAGCTGCGCCTGGGCAAGCAGCGCCAGGAGGAACAGCTGCTCGCCGGCCTGATCGCGACACACGACATCGCCCTGCCGCCGTCGCTCGTCGAGGAGCAGCAGCAGGCAGCGCTGGGTTCGCTCGCCCACCGCATGCAGGAGAGCGGCGCCGGCGAGGACGAAATCCGCAAGAAACTCGACGAGTCGAAGGACGAGGCCAAGCAGGACGCCGAGCGCCGCGTGCGCCTGTTCTTCCTGATCGAGGCGGTCGCGCGCCAGCAGAAGCTGTTCGTTACCGAGAACGACATCGAGGCCGAGCTGCGGGCGATCGCGCTGGCCAACAGCAACGAGAACGTCCAGTTCACCTCGGCGCAGGCGCGGGAGTTCCTGGAGCAGCAGAACCGCCTCGGCGAGCTGCGGCTGTCAATCCTGGAGCGCAAGGTGCGTGATTTCCTGCGCGAGAACGCCAAGATCGTCGATAAGAAGGGCGCGTAAGCGGAGGCTGGCGGCGGCGACCGGGGTCGACCTCGGTCCAGGCCGCGCTCCGCGACCGCGCACGCACGACACCGACCGCCGAGCCATGACCATCGCCAACGACTACATCATCCCGTTCGTCATCGAGAAGACTGGCCGCGGGGAGCGCCAGTACGACATCTACAGCCGGCTGCTCGAGGACCGGATCGTCTTCATCGGCTCGCCCATCGACGACGGCGTGGCCAACGCGGTGATCGCCCAGCTCTTGTTCCTGCAGAAGGAAAACAAGAGCCAGGACATCAACCTGTTCCTCAACACGCCTGGCGGCAGCGTGACCGCCGGCCTCGCGATCTACGACACGATCCAGTTCGTGCAGTGCCCGGTCGCCACGTACTGCATTGGCCAGGCCGCATCGATGGGCGCCGTGCTGCTCGCGGCCGGCACCAAGGGCAAGCGCCACGCGCTGCCGCACTCGCGCATCATGATCCACCAGCCGTGGGGCGGCGTCGGCGGCACCGCGCTGGACATCTCGATCCAGGCGGACGAGATCCTGCGCCTCAAGCAGACGCTGAGCGAGATCCTCGGCCGCCACTGCGGCAAGCCCGCCGCCGAGATCAGTCGCGACAGCGACCGCGACTTCTTCATGGGTCCGGCCGAGGCGAAGACCTACGGCCTGATCGACGAGATCGTCCAGAACAGCAAGTGAGCGGCGCTGGGCGGCTGGGCCGCTAGGCCGCTGCGCGGCTGGGCCGCTGGGCCGCTGGGCGGCGGGGCCGCTGCGCGGCGGGGCCGCCGTCACGGCGTGCCGCATGACACGCGGCCGGCGAAAGTCGGCCGCCATACCCGCGCGCCGTCGACCGCAGTCAGCT
>VGZG01000062.1 GCA_016872675.1 Planctomycetota bacterium | reverse complement strand
TGGCGTCGACGCGGTCGAGCCACGCGCGGTAGGTCGGGCCGAACAGCGCCACCTCGGCGCCCTCGATGTCGCACTTGAGCAGCGAGACGCGGTCGATGCCGTGCTCGTCGAGCAGTTCGCGCAGGCCAACACCGACGGTGCGGGCGTCGCGCCAGAAGCGGCGCAGCCGCCGCAGGGGACCGGGTTGCCGCATCACGCCATCCGCCCTCTGCGCCATGGTTTGGGGACGATTCCGCACGCCGACCGCAGCGTGCCGCCGCGGCACGCGCCGGCTGCGCCGATCGTCGACGCGATCCTAGCCCGGATGCATCGGCATTGCTTCTGCGCCGTCGGCTACCCGACGCGCGGCCACGCCGGTACCGTCCCGCCCCGAACCCACCGCATGTCCCGCGCCCCGGCCGCCTCCGTCGTCGTCACGACGTACAACAACCCGCGCTACCTGGAGCTCGTGCTGCTCGGGTACGCGCGCCAGGACCGCCGCGACTTCGAAGTGGTCGTCGCCGACGACGGCTCGCGCCCCGACACCAAGGCGCTGCTCGACCGCATGCGGCCGACGTTTCCGGTGCCGCTGGTGCACGCGTGGCAGGACGACATCGGCTTCCGGCAGGCGCGCGTGATGAACTGGGGCGCGCTGCACGCGCGCGCCGACCTGCTGGTCTTCACCGACGGCGACTGCGTGCCGCCTGCGGACTTCGTGTCGCGGCACGTCGCCGCCGCCGGACCGCGGCGGCTGGTCGTCGGCGGCTGCGTGCGGCTAACCGAGGCGCAGAGCGCGACGGTGACGCTGGACGAAGTGACGTCGGGACGCTTCGCGCGCTTCGTGACGCCGGGCGTGCGCGCGTCGATGTGGCTCTGGCACCTGAAGAACCTGTGGTACCTCGCCGTCGGCGATCGCCGTCGGCCGAAGATCCAGGGCCTGAACTTCTCGATCGACCGCGCCGCGTTCGAGGCGGTCAACGGCTTCGACCTGCGCTTCGAGAATAACGCGCGGCAGGACTCCGACCTGCGCAACCGGCTGCGCCTCGCCCGGTTTCCCGCACGATGCATCTGGCACTCATGCATCGTCATGCACCTCTGGCATCCGACCCACCGTGGGCGCAACGGCTGGGCGGAAGCCGACGCCTACTACCATCGCAAGAACCTGAGCCCTTGGGCCGACCGTGGCCTGAGGGAGTTGGCGCAGGAAACCGGCCGCAGCCTGCGGGCCACCACCTCGTAGCCGTTCGGCTCCGCCGCCCAGGAATGCGGGCGAGGCATCAGCATGAAACGTGTTCTCGCGAGGCGAGTTGCGCGGTCGAATGCCGCGATGCCGTCCACGCCGTCGCTGCGTCGCAGCGCCTTCGCCTGCCTGCTGCTCGCCGCCGACGGCGCCGTCGGCCCGCGCACGAGCCGCCCGCCCGAGTGCGCGCGCGCCGACCAGGAGCTGCTGCCGTGCGAGCGGCATAACCTGGCCTCCGCTGGCTCGACGTGATGCAGGAAGCGGCGGCGCGTCGCAAGCCGACCGCGCGCATCGTACCCTTCTGCCGTGCCGCTCCTCGGCTCGACCCCCGCTTCGCGCTGGCGCTGGCCGACGCTGCTGTTGCTCGCCGGCGTCGCGCTGTCCGGCGCGTTGGCCTTGTCGTTCCAGTGCGACGACGCCTACATCCACTTCCGCTACGTTCGCAACCTGTACGAGGGCCACGGCCTCGTGTGGAACCGCGCGCCGTTCCTGCCGGTGGACGGCTACACCGGCTTCCTCTGGCCAACGCTGTTGTGGGCCTTCTGGCGCGCGACTGGCGTCGCGCCGCCCGAGGCCGCCAATCCGCTCGCGCTCGCCTTCGGCATGCTGGAGTTCGTCGTGCTCGCTACCGCAGCGCTGCGTCTGCGGCAGCGCAACGGCACGCGCGTCGGCGACGGCGTCGCGCTGTTGGCGCTGGCGACCATCGTCGCCAACCGCTCGTTCCTGCAGTGGTTTACCGGCGGCCTCGACACGGCGTTGTTCAACCTCGCGTTCGTCGCCTGGACGCTGCTCGGCTTCGCGCGGGCAAAGTCAGCCGGCTGGGCGGCCGCATGGTCCACCGCCGCCCTGCTTGCCGCCGCGACGCGACCTGACGGCATGCTGCTCGCCGCGGCGACCGGCGCCGGGCTGGGTTTCGCGGCCCTGCGCCGTGCGCTGTCGTGGCGCGCCGTCCTCGCCGGTCTCGCGCCGCTGGCGCTGGTCGTTGCTCATGTCGCCTGGCGCCGCGCCGTCTACGACGATTGGCTGCCCAATACGTACTACGCCAAGGTCACGACACCTTGGCCCGAAGCCGGCGCGCGCTACCTCGCGTGCTTCGCCGTCGAACACGGCGCATGGATCCCGGCGCTCCTTGCGCCGGTCTGGCTCGCCGTCGAGCACGCGCGCGATCGCGCCTTCCTGCTGCGCGCGCTGCGCGAACGCACCGCCGCGCTCGCCGTCGTCGCGGCGTGCCTGTTCCACGCCGGTTATTATGTGCTGCGCGTCGGCGGCGACCATTTCGAGTACCGCGTGCTCAGCCAGCAAGCGCCGCTGCTCGCGCTCGCCACCGCCGCGATGGCGCTGCGCATCAAAAACGGCTCGCGCCTGGCCGTGGTCGCGCTCGCGTCGCTGCTGCTCGCGTCGACGGCTGGCTGGGCACACCTGTGGCTGTCGCGCGACCTGCCGCCGCACGGCTTCGTGCGCCTCGCGCCGCAGGTCCCGGCGGCGCTGCAGCCGCTGGCGCGCTGGCACGATCGCCAACAGGGCTGGTTGCTTTTCCAGAACGTGTGCGTCCGCGCCGCGCAACACAGCGCGCTGCTCGAACGCGAGTTCTGGCAGCCGTTCCCCGGGCGCGTGATCCACCGCTTCCAAGCCGCGGGCGACGACGTCCCGGTGATGGCGGTGCGCGGCGCTGGCGTGATGGGCTGGGCGCTGCCCGACGTCGCGCTGCTCGACGAACACGGACTCAACGACTGGGTCGTCGCGCGCACGCCGGTCCGCGGCAGCGGGCCGGTGCTGAGCCGCGAGTTCCTGGCGCCGGTGATCGACGCCGCGAATACGAACAACGACGGGTGGTTCGACGCCACCGAGATGCGTGCGGCCTTGCGCGCGCTCTCGGGCGGCGGTGATGCCGCGGCAGCGAGCCAGCCCGCCGACTACTTCGTCGAAGTGTTGCTGGCGGTGTTCGGCCATCATCGACTCGACGCGCTGACGATGGCCGAGGCCGCGCAGATCTCCGATCTGCTGCAGAACGCCCGCGCGATGGCGCACGAACGGCACCCGCCGCCGGGCTACGTCGCGTCGTTCCGGCCAAACGTCGTCATCGCCGACGGCAAGCCGATCGTCGTCCCACGCAGCGAGCCGCTGGCCGACGACGAAGTGCGCCGGCTCGAAGCGGAATGGCGCGCGAAGGCGCGCGCCGGCAGGTTGCTGAAGTGAGCCAGCGCGCCACATGCCGTGCTGACGCGCCGGCAACCAATCGTGGCGTCGACCTCCTGGTCGCTCAGCGCGCGACGGCGCGCGTGCTGCCCAACGCGAGGCGACGTTCGCCGTCGGCGTCGACGACGAACAACTCGACTTCGATGGGGCGCCCGGCGACCGCGGTCGCCCTGGGCGACAATGGGACTTCGATCCACTGCGGCGCGGCGTCCGCAGAAGCCGCGACCACTGCGCCGGCCCAGGTGGCGTCGCCGACGTAAGCAATAACTTGCAGCGTGATGCGCCGATCCGTGCGCACCAGCGCTTGCACCGGCAACACGTCGCCGACGAGCGCTTCGCAGCGACCCAGGCGCGCGTAGGCCACTTCGACGCCCTCACCGATGCGCGTCGGCCATTGCGGATCGAGCACGACCGGCACGAGTTCGCCGTCGTGCCAGCGGATCGACCACATCGGCGTCGACAGCGCTCCCGCCTGCGCCGCCGCCGCGAGGTCGTTGAGCGTCTCGCGCCACTGCCGGTCACTGCGCAGACTGCCCCGCAACGCGACGCCGGCCGGCACGGCCGCCTGCCAGAAGGCGAACTGTGTCTGGCCGTTGAGGACGCCAAAGGCGCCGTCCTGCACCGCCGGCGCGTCGACGAGCGCGAGCGGCTCGGCGCTGCGCGCGGCCTGCAGTTCGGTCTGCGCGCGCGCTGCGCCGACGACGGCGCCAATACGCAGCCACGGCGCACGGTTGGCCGAGAGCCCCGCCTGGAAAACCACCAGCGCCACCACCAGCGCCGCGACGCGCGCCGTTGCTGGCATCGCCGCGACGCCGAGCGCCAGCAGCACGCACAGGCCGAGGCCCGCCTCGTAGGCGTAGCGCACGTTCTCGAGCGTCGCGGGCGCCAGCGGTTCGAGGCCGACGCCCGCCGCGACGCCGAGCGCCAGCAGCGTCGCCGCTGGGATCGCAGCCGACCGCGCGCGGGCGTGCCGCAGGGCTGCCACCGCGTGCGCGAGCAGGAAGGCCGTCGCCAGGGCGATCGCGCCACCGAGCCAAGCCGGCGCGTACGCCGCGTGCGCCGGCGCGACCAGCACGCGCAGCCAATCGGCCAACGGCTCCCACCCGACGCGCGCCGCGCGCCAGCCGTAGCCGGAGCTCGATCCCCATGTGCCGAGCACGTGCGCGCGCCACGCCAGGAACAGGCCGAGCGCGATGGCCATCGGCAGCGCGTCGACGATCGCGCGGCGCAGACCCGCAGCGAAGCCTGCGTCCCCGGCGCGCAGCCAAGCGATCGCGAACGCCACCGGACCGACGAAGATCGCCGACTCCTTGGCGCCGACCGCGAGCACGGCCAGCGCGGCGCCGAGCGCCAGGTCGCGCCAGCGGCGCGCGCCGCTGCGGACGCAGCCGGCGTCGTGAGCGAGCAGCGCCAGGCTCAGCAAGCAGGTCGACAGCACGTTGGTGCGCGCCGCCAACCAGTGCAACGCTTCGCTGTGGCCAGGCCAGCTGGTGAACAGCAGCGCCGCGGCGACGCCGGCGATCGACGCGCCGGTCCACCGCCGCACGAGCGCCCACCAGACCAGCGCGGTCGTGCAGTGCAGCAGCGAGTTGGTGACGTGGTAGCCCGTGGCGCTCGTGCCGTAGAGCGGCTCCTCGAGCCAGAACAACAGCCCGAGGATCGGCCGGTACAACGCCACCGGCGCGTCGGGCGGCAGCGTCGGCGCGAACGAGTCCCACAGCGAGATGACGCCGCGGTGCTGGTAGACGGCGACGCCGACCATCTCGTGGTCGTCCGCGAGGAAGCCGACACCGGTCCACGCGCCCCACGCGATCGGCAGGTGCACGGCGGCGACCAGCAGCGCGACGACGAGGAACGGCATCGCGTCGGACTCTACGCGCGCCGCGCGCTCACTGCACCACGACGTCGCCAAGGTCCTCGGCGACGAGTTCGAGCGCCGCCGAGCTCATGCCACGCGCGTAGAACGTGCCCGTCGCGTGGCTGCCGGAATCCACGACGAAGCCGACGCGGACGACACCATCGGCATCGCTGCGGGCGCGCCGGAGCAGCTCGTCGTTCCACGCCATCGCCAGATCGCGCAGGATATCGACGAGGGTATCGGACTCGCCGGCAACCCACTGCTGGGCCGAGACCCGGAAGCCCGCGCCGGCGACGGGCTTGCCGTCGGTGTCGACGATCCGGGCGCGCATCGTCGGGAACGGCTCGACCTTGAGTTCGAGCGTTGGCGTCGTCGCCGCGTCGAACTCCTTGGCGACGTAGCCGGACTCGGTGCACGCGACGACGACCCAGTTGCCCGGCGGGACCTTGACTGCGATCCGCCCGCTGGCGTCCGGCGCCAGCAGGCGCAGCGACGAGCGATCCGCCGACTCGCACTCGCCGCTAATGATGCCGAGTTGCAGGCCACGACCCATGCCGCCGCCTTCGTCGCGGACCGTCAGCTCGACGGTGGCCAGCGCGGTGACGTCGACCAGCACATCGTCGTCGCCGTCGCCCCGCGCGGCGATCGGGTGCGCGAACACCGGCCGCGCCGCCAACGGCGCGGCCGTCGCCGGCGGCGGCAGGCGGTCGGCGCCGATCGCGTAGGCGAGGTCGATGTTCTTGGCGTTCGCCGGCATCGCGTCGAAGCGGAAGCGCCCGTCGGCGTCGGTCACCGCGCGCATCTGGTCGTGCCACTCGCGCGTCCAGCCCTGCTGGCCCTCGATCGCGACCTCGAACTTCGCCACCACGCCGACGCCCGCCAACGGCTTGCCGCCATCGACCAGCCGGCCGCGCCACGGCTTCGCTACGGGCAGCGAGAGCAGCAGGCCGTCGCGCTCCTTCTCCTCGGCTTCCTTGCCGTTCTCGACGAGGCTCTGGTAGTCGCGCCCGCCGTAGCTGGCGCCGCGTCCAGGCGCGTCGACGCGCAGGCACAGCGACTCGAGCTCGACCTTGGCCTTGGGGCCGAACGGATCGTGCGCCCACGCGATGCGCACGTTGGCGATGCCGTCGTTGCCGGCCGTGCCGAGGAACGCGCCGCCGGAGTGGACCTCGTCCGGCGCCGTGAGGCCGATCTGGCGGTCCGGCGCAGCGACCGAGATGCGGGCCCGGTCGCGGACACGCACGACGCGCGCGCCGGCGACCGGCTGGCCCTTGTCGTCGACGACGCGCAAGCGCGCGGGCTGCGGCGGCGGCACCGTCAGACGCGTCGCTCGCGGCGCGAGCCGGCTGCGCACCACGGTGAGGCCGTCGCGATCGCGCACCTCGGCCTCGACGCCGCCGAGCGGCCGCGCGCCGACCGACGCGACGAAGCCGCCGTCGACCACTTCGACCTTGGCCGCCAGCTGGCGACCGGCGACGAGGCAGCGCAGCGTGAATGGCGCGCGGTCTTGCCACGCGTCGAGTCCACGCAGCGTCACCGCGCTCGTACCGCTCTTGGTCTTGGCGACCAGCGCCGGCAACTGCCCGACCGCCGCCGGCGCGATCGCGCTGACCAACTGCACGCCGTCGGCGTCCGCCGGCCCGGCGGCCCAGCACTGGTAGAGCGCGCCCGGCAGCGCATCGACGCGGAAGCGCCCGCGCGCGTCGGTCGTCGCCGTCAGCGCGTCGACCGGCAGCAGGTCGGGGCCGTCCGGAGCGAACACGCATTCGACCGCCGCCCCGGCGATCGGCTTGCCACCGCCATCGACCACCGTGCCGAGCAGCGGCTTGCGCGCTTGCGCGGGCACGGCGACGGCCAGCAGACCTGCGACCAGCGACGCCACGGCGAGGAGACGCATCAGCGCATCTTCCGCGACCGCACCGTGGCCGCCTAGCCGGCACGCCGCCAATCGCCGCGCTTGCCCACGCGCGGTCACGCCGGAGCGGCCGCCGACGGCCTGCCGGGCGGCGAAGGTCGGCGCGGCTACGAGGAACGCCCGCAGCGACGGTGGCGGCCGAGCGCGCTGCGCGTCCGCCGCTTCGCCCGACCGGTCGTGCGCGTCACTTGCTGCGGTCGGTCTTCGCCAGCACGCCTTCGAGCCACGCCTTCCACAGCCCCTCCCACTCGGTGAAGCTGCCAGTCAGCCGGAACGTGTCGATCTTCTCACCGGTGCGCGGGTCGACGATGACGAAGTACGGGTTGGCCTTGCTGCCGGCGATTTCCGCCTGCGCCTTGCGGTTCATGGCGAACTGCTCGTCGGTCAACGTGTTCTTCGTGTCGGTGTGCTGCCTGCTCTCCACCACGAACCGCTTCATGAGTCCGGCGACCGCCGGGCTCGGGAAGACCTTGTCTTCCATGATGCGGCACGTCGCTCAATTGAAGCCGGTGAAGTTGTAGAGCAGCAGCTTGTCGTCGGCTTTGGCGACCTCGATCGCGCGCGGCATGTCGTCGTAGACGATGACGTGCTCGCCGAGCTGCTTCTTGCCGCCCTTGCCGTCGGCCTTGGAGACCAGCGAGTTGCTGTAGCCGGGGATGAAGCCGGTCATCACCGAGTCGAGCTTGTTGCCGAGCGCGCCGAACAGGAAGTACGTCGCCAGCAGCGTGACGAACATGCCCGCCGCCATGCGGCCGCCGCCGACGCCCTCGCTGGAGCCGCTGCCGGCGCTGCGCAGCACGCCGAACAGGTACATCGCCCACAGGCCGAAGATCGCCGTCCACAGCAGCAGGAACAACTCGCGCGGCAGTACCTGCCAGCCCAACGCGAAGTCGACCATCGAGACGAACTTCAGCGCCGCGGCCAGCTCGACGAAGCCGAGCGAGACCTTGAGCGTCTCCATCCACTCGCCCGAGCGCGGCATCGCCTTGACCTTCGTCGGCGCCAGTGAGAGCAGCACGAAAGGTAGCGCCATCGTCGCGCCGAAGATCGCCATGCCGATGGCGACGCGCCCCGTGCCAAACTGCGCGACGTTGGCCAGCAGCGCGCCGACGATCGGCGCCGTGCAGGTGAACGACGTGATCACCAGCGTCGCGCCCATGAAGAACACGCCGAGGTAGCCGCCGGTCGCGCTCGCCTTGCCGGCCGCCTGCTGCAGCGCCTGCGGCGGCTCGAGGTTGATCCACCCGAACAGCACGCAGGCGAAGAACAAGAACGTCGCGCCGATGACAGCGTTGGTCAGCCAGTGATTGACGACGTCGATGATGACCGTCGACAGCAGCGCGCCCACCAGCGTGAACATCAGCACGATGCCGAAGCCGTAGACCAGCGCGAGCGGCAGCACCTTGCCGCCCCGCTTCTCCGCCTGCTTGGTGAAGAAGCTGAACGTGATCGGGATCATCGGGTACGTGCACGGCATCGCGAGGGCGAACAAGCCGCCGGCGATGCAGGCGAGGATCAGCGCCCACCACGAGCCGCCGAACGGGTTGCCGTCGTCCTTCGGCGTGTCGCCGCCCGTCGCCGGGCCGGTCTTCGTCGGGGTCGTCGGGGCCGCCGCCGCGCCGCTGCGCTCCGGCCGCGCCGCCCCGGCCTCGACGACGAGCTTGGCCTCGAAGCCGACCTCGGCCGGTTCGAGGCAGCCGGTCTCGTTGCAGATCTGGTAGGTGAAGCCGGCGTCGACGCCGAGTTCACCGGGATGCTGGCCGGCCTTCACGCGGACGACCTGCTTGACCTCGAACGTCGACGGCAGCGGATGGTTGACGAAGCCGGCGCGCTCCTTCTTCTCGCCGGGCGGGATCTGCGGCGCGCCCTCGGGCGCGAGCTCGCCCCAATCGCTCGTCGGGCTCACGCCGACCGGGATCTGCTCGGTCTCGAGCGAACCGTAGGCGTGGTACTCGGGATCGGTGACCGTGACGGTCAGCACCAGCGTCGCCGTCTCGCCAGCGCGCGCCGTCGCCGGCTCGAAGCGCGGCGCGACTTCGACCTTGCCGTCGTCGGAGCGGAACTTCGGCGCCGGCTTCGGATCCTGCGCCGCCGGCTTCGCCGCCGCCGGCGCGTCGATCGTCAACGTCGCCGCGAACTTCGCCTCGTCCGGCGGCAGACACATCGACGCGTCGCAGAGCTGGAAGTCGAGCGCGCCGGTCACCGTCACCGCGCCGCCGGCCAGGCCAGCCGGCACCGCGAGCGGCTGCTTGACGGTGAAGACGTTGGGCAGCGGGAACTGCCGCAGGTCGCCCTTCAACTCCATGTTGCCCGGCGGAATCTGCGGTTCGCCCGCGCGCTCCAATCCGCTGAGCTGCAGTTTGTCGGCCGCAAGCGCGACCGGGAAGTTGGTCTGCTCCAGCGTGCCGTAGGCGTGCCAGTCGGGCGTGACAGTCGCTCGCAGCACCAGCGTGACGGCGTCACCGGGCTTCGCGGTCGCGGGTTCGATCGCGGCGGTCAGCGTCAGCGTGCCGTCCTGCGCGCACAGCGCGGACGCCAGCGCGAGCAGGACGGAGAGGAACGGCAGCCAGGATGGTCGGGCATGCATCGGGGCGCGGGATCTTACGCGCGGTCACCGCATGGCGACCGCGCGAAGTGGCCTCCGACGAGCGCGCGGTCCGGATTGCTCCTGGTTCCGCGCGGCTGCCGTCAGAATCCGAACACGCCGAGCGACAGGTTGACGCCGTTCGATGTCAGCATGCCGAACGGGTTGGCCGTCGGCTCCAGCCACACCGACTGGCTGCTCAGCGCGAAGCCGGCGAGCGCCGGGTTGCCCGGGATCGGCAGCGAGACCGACAGGCCCGGCAGGCCCGGGACGTTGCTGATCAGGTTGCCGACGCCGGCGTTGACGTCGACGTGCGCGAAGCAGCCGGGCGCGCCGAGGATCGCGAGATCCAGGCCCGGGAGGGGCAGCGCGACAACGCTGAGGAAGTTGATGCCGATGCCGAGCGGCGGCGCGTTCGACGTGACGAAGTCGATCGCGTTGCCGAGGATCGGCGCCGCCGAGGCCGCGACCTTGAGCGGCAGCGTCTCGACCGCGGCGAGCGCCAGGCTCGTCAGCGTGACGACGTCGATCGGGCCGGCGTCCGGCGACGCGCCGCCCGGCGACCAACCGACGACCGTGTCGTCGTACGACTGGCTGCCGCCGATCGTCGTCATCGTCTGGTAGACGTAGGTGACGTTGCCGGTGGTCAGGTCGAACTGCGCCTGGAAGCGGCACGGGTTGGCGGTCTGCGCCGTGGCCGTGCCCGGCAGGCTCTCGACGTTGTCCCACGTGACGACGTAGAGGTTGCCGACGGCCTCGTGCTTGATCAGGCCGCTGCCCAGCTCCGTGGTGTTGAAGTTGTGCCAGCACACCGCCCAGATCGGGTTGAGGGCGTTCAGCACGCCGTTGACGGTCGGCATGAAGTTGTAGTTGTTGCCGGGGAACGGCAGGTTGCTGGTCGTCGAGATGTGGCCGTCGGTGTTGACGACGAGCTGGCTCGTCGTGCCGCCCGGGTAGCTCAGCGGGCTCGGCAGCGGGATCACGAATTCGCCGTTGTTGCTGGTCGGCAGGCTGGCCGCCGTCGCGCTCGGCGCGATGAACGTGCCGCCGCCCTGTGACAGCACGTAGCTGGCGCCGGTGTTGATCAACGAAAGGCTGCGGTTGGTCAGCGCCGCCGACATCGCCGCGTTGGTGCCCCACTTCTGGTAGAAGCTGCCGCTCACGTTGTTGCAGCCGCGGCCGACCGAGGCCTTCGTCGCGCACGAGCCGGTCACGAGGCCGGGCGCGTAGAACAGCGTGCCGTTGAAGTGGAACGCCTGCGTGCCGTACGCCGAGGGCGCGGTGACGAAGGCCTGCGCGCTGACGGCGCCGACGGTGACCGACAGGTCCGCGTTGGAGATCGTCTGCGGGCCGAGGTTGCTGAACAGGTTGTTGGCGTTGCGCACGACGATGGCGACACCGTACGTGCCCGGCGCCATCTGGATGCCGGAGCCCCAGCAGACGTTCGGCGCCGTCGGCGCGGTCGGGACCTCCGACGTGCCCGACGCGCGCAGCGTCCAGTTGGCGGCCGTGATCTCGTTGCCGACGTACGTCGTGAACGGCGCGTTCGCGGTGTAGAACTCGACCGTGATCTGCTGGCCGACCGGCGTATAGCTCGGGAAGCTCGCGCCCTGGATCGTGATCGGGTTGGTCACCGTCATGTCCATGAAGAACGCGACGGGATTGGTCGTCGGCCCGGGGACCCACAGGTACTGCAGCGCGCCTGCGGCCGTGTTCGGGTTGATGGCGAGGGACGACTGCGCGGCGGCGAGGGCCGCGAGCGCGAACGATGCGAACGCGATTCGGGTCAGCATGGGACTCCTGCGAAGGCTTGCAGAGACGAGACCGTCGCGCCGATGCGACGACGGCCCAGAAGCCTACCGCATGCCGCCGCCGCGCGGCGAGTGGGCCCATCCGACCGCTCTTGGCAACGGCAGGACGCGTGACGCTTTCGTCGGGGCGCAGCCGTCAGAACTCGAAGCCGCCGCCCAGCATGAAGCCGCGCAAGGCGATGTCGGCGGCGACGTAGTCCGTGTCCAGAGAGCCCTTCACGTCGAGCGCGAGCCAGCGATAGCCGAGGAACAGGTGCGCCCAGCGCGCCGGCCGGAACATCACCATGGCCTCGACGTCGACGATCTGCGCCTCGACGCCCTCTAAGGCGGCCGACATGTAGCCGACCTCGGCGAGGACGTTGAGCCACTCGAGGTCGAGTTCGCCGCGCACGCAGCCGAGCGGGACCGGCAGGCTCAGGTCGGCGGTCTGCACCTCAGGCACGACCGGGTCCAGGTTCGACACGCGCAACTTCACGTCGAGGTAGTCGAGGCCGACGCCGGACGCGATGCTGAACGGCCCGATCGGGACCTCGAAGACATACGTCGTCTTGATGTCGAGCAGGTCGAGCGCGCTCGACACAGGGGTCGCCGCCGGGATGCCGCCGAATCCATCGCTGAGCGTGCCCGCGCCGGTCGTCTTGAGGGCGAACGCCGAGATGGTCAGGATCGGCACGCCGAAGTCGACCGCGGCGCCGCCGTACGGCGACCCTTCGCTGTTGCCGATGCCGAACGCCGAGTCGATGTCCTGCTTCGGCGCTTCCGTGCCGGAAGCGCCCCGGCTGTACCCGACTTCGCCGGACAGGCTCATCTGCGCGTAGCCCGCCTGTGCGGTGACGTCGAGGGAAGTACACGCCGGAAAGGCGGCGGGCAGCAGAGCGAGCAACAAGAACAATCGTCGGTTCGAAGCCTTCATGGATCCTCGCCGCGACTATCGGCGCGCTGATTCGCGGACCTGAACCGCCGATGCCGCCGCGCGGCGCGCGCTTTGATCCGACCGGGCCGTATGAAGTCCGCGCGGTCACGCGATCCGGCGCCGACTGTCGCGCGCCGCACACGGGCCCGGAAACGACCGCAGGCGGCCATCGCCGCCCGCGTCTACATCACCGACCGCGACCGCCGCCCGACCGGGCGGCGAACTTGGTGCGTCAACCGTACGGCTTGGTCGTCTGCACGCCGGGCTTGTCGCCGGCGACCAGCGAATTCACCGCGTCGTGCACGAAGCGCGTCGGCGACGGCTTCTTGCCCTGGCCGTCGTCGTCGAGCGCGCCCTGGTACTGCAGCTTGAGTTCCTTGTCGAAGACAAAGCAATGCGGCGTCGTCTTCGCGTCGAGCAGCTTGCCGAGCACGGCGTCGTGGTCGACGAGGATGGCGTAGTTCGCCTTGATCGCGGCAGCCTTCGCGCGCAGCTTCGGGTACGGCCGCTTGGCCGCGTCCGTCTCGTCGAAGGCCTCGGACGCCGGCGGCTCGCCAATCTCGTTGGCGTTGGCGGCGATACCGAGCACGACGACGTCCTTGCCGGCGAACGCGTCGGCGATGGCGTTGATCTTGGGCTCGGCGAGCTCTTCCCACGGGCACGTCGTCGACCAGAAGTGCAGCACGACGACCTTGCCCTTCAGGTCGTCGAGCAGCTGAATCTTGCCGTCGATCGTGCGCAGCGACATGCCCTTGGTCAGCTGGTCGCCGATGGCCAGGACCTTGGGCGCTTCAGCCTTCGTCGCAGGCTTGGGATCAGGCTTGGGCGCGGGGTCCTGCGCCACGGCGAGGGCGCACAGCGTTAGCGACGCGAACAGGCTCAGGGTCGTCGGCATGGAGTCCTCGAGTTGAGCGGTCACCACAATGGTGCAGCGCGCGTCGACTACAGACAACCCCGAGGACCGCCGACCGGGCGCTGGCGGTCCGGTGCGGATGCGATGCGCGGGGGTTCGACCGCAACTCGCAGCCATTTGACCGGTCTTGCGGCATCGCGGATCCGCCGATCCCCTCGCAGCCGGCGCCCGCGCCGCTCCTCAGCGCCGCAGACCGTCGACCACCGGCGCCATCGCCTCGGCCCAGGCGCGGTAAGCCGCCGGCGACAGGTGCAGCAGGTCCGGCATCGTCTCCTTGCTGAGCGTGCCGTCCGCCTGCAGGAACTGCGGCGCGAGGTCGAGGCGGCGCACCATCGCGTCGCCGACGAAGGTGGCGGCGGCGAGGTCGCTGGCCTTGGCGTTCTTCTGCCGCTGCGGGTTGGGCTTCTCGCCGCGCGGGAAGACGTCGAGCAGCAGCACCTTGGCCTGCGGCAGGCCGGCGCGCAGGCGCCGCACGACTGCCGCGATGCCAGCGCCGATCTCCTCGGCGGTGTTGTCGCTGCCGTTGCTGTTGTTGGTGCCGATCATCACGACGCAGACCTTGACCGCGTTCTGCGGGCCGGCGAGCGCTGCGAGCGCGCCATGGTCGAGGCGCCACAGCACGTGCTGCGTGCGGTCGCCGCCGATGCCGAGGTTGAGCGTCTTGCGCGGCTCCCAGTGCGACGCCCACAGCTCCTGGCCCTTGCCGTTCCAGCCCTGCGTGATCGAGTCGCCGACGAACACGACCTCGTAGCCGCCCTTCTGCGCCTTCGCGAGGTCCTCGGCGACGCGCTTCTGCCAGCCTTCCTGCAGCCGCGGCGCGGGCGTGATCGCGTCGCTCGGCCGCTCGAACGTCGGCGCCGGGGCCTTGGCGCGCGCGTCGAGCTCGGCGAGCGTCAGCCGCACCGAGCGGATGTACGGCTGCTGGCTCGGATCCCAGTGGCCGTACGTCGTCGTCACGATCGTGCCGTCGGCGAGGATCTCGACGCCTGGGTACGCGCAGTCGGTGCCCTTCCAGTTGCGCGACAGGCGCACGCGGTACTGGCCGTCGCGACGCTGCACGACGTCGTCGAACGTGCCAACCCACGCGACCCAGTCGCCGCGCGTCGGGCTGTCCTTCGCCATGTCGCGGAACGACACGAACAGGCGGCCGTCCGGCGCGTAGACGCCGACGTGGCGATCGCCAGTCAGCGACAATGGCAATGGCAGCGGCTCCGACCACGTGCGGCCTTCGTCGTCGGACAGGCTGAGGTGGCTGTTCTGCTTGCGCTGGTTCTCGCGCAGCAGCATCGCGAGGCGCGCGCCGTCGGGCGAACGGATCACGCCGGGCTCGCACAGGTCCTTGTCCTTGCCGGTCCACACCACCGTCGGCGCGGCCCAGGTCACGCCGCCGTCCTGCGAGATCGTCTGGTAGACGGTGAACGGCGCGCGCTTGCCGCCCTTCGTGAAGTGGCGCCCGTCGTCGTGGAACCACGCCGCGTGGCTGCCGTCGCGCAGCGGCAGCACGCTCGCCATCGCGACGATGCCGCCGAAGTCGCCGATCGGCTCGAGCGGCGTCCACGTCGCGCCGTCGTCGGTCGAGAGCGCGCGGCGGATCGGATGCAGGCCCGAGAACAGCACGAGCCGCGCCGCTCCCTGCCTGTCGACGAGGCGATGGATCGTCGGCGTCTCCTGGCTGGTCGCCCAGTTCTCCGGCACCGGCAACGGCGCGCTCCACGTCCGGCCGGCGTCGGCGCTGCGCTGCAGCACGATCGGGCCCTTGCCGTGGCCTTCGGGGTGCACGCACAGCATCGTCGTGCCGTCGGGCAGCAACAGCGTCGTCGGATGGCCGAGGTACTTGGCCGGGTCCTTGCGCACGGTGACCTGCCGGGCGGCATCGCCGTCGAGGTCGAGCCAACGCAGGCCGGCGGGTTGCTGCGCGGTGACTGGCGCGAGCGCAGCGACGACCGATGCGGCGGCGGCGAGGATGGGCGAGTGACGGGCGAGGCGCATACCGCCTTCGTACCGACGCCGGCACGACGGACAAGCCGCCGTTCGTCGCAGGTTGGTGACGCAACCGTTCGCCAACAGCCAGTGCCGCAGCACGCGCCCGCCGTCGGTGCGCCCTCGGGCCAGCGCCCCGACGCGCGCTCATGTCCGGCGCGGCGCCATGACTTGGCTCCAGGCGCGAAAACGCAACGACCCCGAACCAGCTGCGGCAGCCGATGCCGCACAGCGCCACGGCGAGCTTGGCGAAGCCGGGCGAGCGGCCGCAGCGCTCCGGTCATCTGCGAGGCTTCTCGTCCATCGCCAAGGACCGCCACGGGCTGCTGTTGCCGGGCGATCCGGCGTTCGCCCGCTGCGGCGCCTTCCCGCGCGAAGAGGGCCTCGTCGACCGCACGGACGATGGTATCGTCGCGCTGACTGGCAAACCGCAGCTCGGCATCGTCGCGCTCGCACCCATCGCCGAAGGCTTCACCGAGTGGTTCGTCACCAACTAGCTGCCGCTGTTCGACCGCCGGGGCGAGCGCTGCGGCGTCATCGGCACGGTCCGCAGCCGCGCAGAGCAGCGCTCGGCGATCGCCTGGCGGCAACGCAACGCCCGCACCTTTCTCGCCACGACCTGAACCGCTGAACAGGACCCTCTCCCCCATGCCCGCAGCCAAGAAGCAATCCGTCGACAAGTTCACCTTCGGCCTCTGGACCGTGGGGTGGCAGGCGCGCGATCCGTTCGGCGACGCCACGCGGCGCGCGCTCGACCCGGTCGAGATCGTCGAGAACCTCGCCAAGCTCGGCGCCTACGGCGTCACCTTCCACGACGACGACCTGATCCCGTTCGGCAGCGACGACAAGGCGCGCCGCAAGCACGTCGACCGCTTCAAGAAGGCGCTCGCCGCGACCGGCATGAAGGTGCCGATGGCGACGACCAACCTGTTCACGCACCCCGTGTTCAAGGACGGCGCCTTCACCAGCAACGACCGCGACGTGCGCCGCTTCGCGCTGCGCAAGGTCATGCGCAACCTCGACCTCGCCGCCGAGCTGGGCGCTTCGACCTACGTGTTCTGGGGCGGCCGCGAGGGCGCCGAGTACGACGGCGCCAAGGACGTGCGCGTGGCGCTCGACCGCTTCCGCGAGGCGCTGAACACGCTGACGACGTACTGCAAGGAGCGCGGCATCGCGATCCGCTTCGCGCTCGAACCCAAGCCCAACGAGCCGCGCGGCGACATCCTGCTGCCGACAATCGGCCACGCGCTCGCGTTCATCGAGACGCTGGAACACAAGGAGATGGTCGGGCTCAACCCCGAGGTCGGCCACGAGCAGATGGCCGGGCTCAACTTCGTGCACGGCATCGCGCAGGCGCTGTGGCACGGCAAGCTGTTCCACATCGACCTCAACGGCCAGCGCGGCATCAAGTACGACCAAGACCTCGTCTTCGGCCACGGCGACCTGCTGAGCGCCTTCTTCCTCGTCGACCTGCTGGAGAGCGGCGGCTACGAGGGTCCGCGCCACTTCGACTACAAGCCGTCGCGCACCGAGGACCTGGCGGGCGTGTGGCAGTCCGCCGCCGCCAACATGCGCACCTACCGGCTGCTGCGCGACCGCGCCGCCGCCTTCCGCGCCGACCGCGAGGTGCAGGCGGCGAAGAAGCAGGCGCGCATCCCCGAGCTGGCGCAGCCGACGCTCGGCAAGGGCGAGACGATCGCCGACCTGCTCGCCGACAAGACGGCGTTCGAGACGTTCGACGCCGACGCGGCCGGCGCGCGCGGCTCGGGCTATGTGCGCCTGCAGCAGCTCGCGGTCGAGCACCTGCTCGGCGCGCGCTGAGCTGCGCGGCTTCCGCGTCGCCGGGGCCGCGCTATCCTCCCCGCCCCCGATGACGCTGATCGCCCTCGACAAGATCGTCCGCCGCTTCGGCGACTTCGCGATCCTCGACGGGCTCTCGCTGCGCGTCGACGAAGGCGACCGCATCGGCGTGGTCGGCGACAACGGCGCTGGCAAGACGACGATGGTGCGCATCCTCGCCGGCGTCGACGACCCCGACACCGGCACGCGCAACGCCCGCAAGGACCTGCGCATCGCCTACGGCGCGCAGATGCCGGCGATGCCCAAGGGCACGACAGTGCTCGACCTCGTGCTGCGCGGCACCGGCGAGCACGACGCGCTGGAACGCCGCATGCGCGAGCTCGAGGCGAAGATGGCGACCGGCGACGAGGCGGCGCTGCGCGCGTACGGCGAACTGCAGGCGGCGTTCGAGGCCGGCGGCGGCTACGACCGCAAACACAAGGTCGAGAAGGTGCTCGCCGGCATCGGCTTCCCGCTCGCCGACCTCGCCAAGGACGTCTCGGTGCTGAGCGGCGGCGAGAAGTCGCGCGTGCAGCTGGCGATCCTGATGACGACGCCGGCCGACCTGCTGATCCTCGACGAGCCGACCAACCACCTCGACCTGCAGGGTATCGAGTTCGCCGAGGACTTCGTCGTGCGCTACCCCGGCGCGTGCGTTGTCGTCAGCCACGACCGCCGCTTCCTCGACGCCATCGCCAACGCCATCGTCGAGGTCGCCGACGGCGTCGCCAACCGCTGGAAGGGCAACTTCAGCCACTACAGCAAGCAGCGCGACCTCGCGCTGCTGACGCAGGCCCGCGCCTTCAAGAGCCAGCGCGAGTTCGTCGAGAGGGAGATGGAGTACATCCGCCGCAACATGGCCGGGCGCATGAGCGCGCAGGCCAAGGGCCGGCTCAAGCGCCTGCAGCGACTGCAGCTCATCGAGAAGCCGCAGGGCAAGCGCGCGCAGATGCGGTTGACCTTCGGCCAGACGACGCGCGGCCAGCAGGGCCAAGTGGCGCTCGAAGGCGCCGACCTGACGGTGAAGGCCGGCGCGCGCGCGCTGATCGAGCGCGCGGAGTTCCGCGTCTGGTTCGGCGAGGTCACCGCGCTGCTCGGCCGCAACGGCGCTGGCAAGACCACGCTACTGCGGCTGCTCGCCGGCATCGGGACGCCTTTCGCCGGCGCGATCCGGCGCGCGCACAACCTGCGCATCGGCTACTTCAGCCAGGAGAAGAACGACCTGCCGCAGCACGGCACGGCGCTCGACGCGCTGCGCGAACTCGACCGCACGGTGCCGGAGGGGCCGCTGCGCGACCATCTCGCACTGTTCCTGTTCTGCGGCGAGGACGTCGAGAAGCCCGTCGCCGAGCTGTCCGGCGGCGAGAAGCAGCGCCTCGCGCTGGCGCGCATGACGCGCGCGCAGTTCGACCTGCTGTGTCTCGACGAGCCGACCAACCACCTCGACGTCGCCGGCACCGAGGGCCTCGAGCAGGCGCTCAAGGAGTTCCCCGGCACCGTCGTGCTGATCACGCACGACCGTCAGCTCGTCGACGAGGTCGCCGACCGCGTGCTGTGGGTCGAGGACGGCACGGTGCGCACGTTCGACCAGGGCCTCGCGCAGTGCCAGCGCGTGCTCGCCGACGAACGCGCCGCCGCGCGCGCCGCCGAGGCCGAGGCCAAGGACGCGGCCGCGCGCAAGGCCGCCGCCGCGCAGCCGGTCGCCGAGGCGAAGAAGGCGATCGAGACCGGCAAGGTGCGCAACCCCCGGATGTTCCAAAAGCTGGAGGAGCGCATCATGCAGCTCGAGGCGGACATCGAGGGCCTGCGCGCGGCGATGCTCGACCCGGCGAACTACGCCAGCGCGTCCAAGATGAAGGCGCTGCAGGCCGACGAGACGCAACGCAAGCAGGAGCTCGCCGACGCCTACGCGCAGTGGGAGAACTGGTCGTAGGCGCGGCGCGACGCACGGTCGGGCGGATCGGTACAGAAAATGGACATGGCCGTGGGGGTGGCATCTGCGCCGCGACCACCGCATCCGTGGCATCTTCCAAGGCTCGCTGGGGCACAGTCGCCGCGGCGTCCGCCTCCCCGTCTCCGAGCAAGAATCGCCATGCGCACCGCCTTCGTTCTCGCGGCGCTCGGCCTCGCCCAGGTCGCCGCCGCCCAGATCCCGATCCCCCCGTTCGGCAGCACGTTCACGTCGACGCTGACGCGCGGCTACTGGTTCCAGGCTCCCGCCGCCGGAATCGTCAGCTTCATCAGCGTGCCGAACGAGGCGCTGCAGCCGTTCCAGGTCATCGAGTTCGTCGACCTCGGCACGACGCCACCGCCGGCCTACCCGACGACGGTCGTCGGCACGCAGTTGCACTACAGCAACAACACCGCCGGCGGCTCGCTGGTCCCGGTGTCGATCCCGATCGCCCCTGGCAACTACTACGGCGTGCTCGGCGCCTGCACCAACGCCGTCGGCTCGTCGACGTCGTACAACTCGTACGCCAACGCGACCGGCACGTTCGGTAGCACGATCCTCGGCATCCCGACGACGCTGACGCGCTTCGGCACGCAGTTCGGCATCGGCGCCGGCGGCAACAACCCGAGCTGGTCGGAACTCGGGGGCTACATCTCCCGCGTCAACCTGTACATCACGCCGAGCGGTGGCGGCACCATCGCCACCAACACGACGCTCGGCCAGGGCTGCGTGCGGCAGTTCGCGTCGTTCTACGAGAACTTCCTCACGGCGGCGTCGTTCGACCTCGCCAACAGCTCCATGTCGCTGCTGTTCAACGGCGCGGGCTACGTGGCGCTGCCGGGCATCACCACGTACGTGCCGCCGTCTACGTCGGCGACGTCGCTGGTCTTGTCGGACGACTCGC
>VGZG01000061.1 GCA_016872675.1 Planctomycetota bacterium | reverse complement strand
CGAGCCCGGCGCGGCCGATGGCATGCTGCGGGCCGGCGAGCTCGGCGGCGAGCTCGGCGATGCGCGCCTGCTCCTCGGGTTTGTTCTGCGCGCGCAGCGCCAGCAACAGCCGCGCGCTGGTGGCGAAGCGCCGCGGCCGCTCCTTGACCTCCTTGGCGAGGATCTCGACCGCCTTGTCGGCCTGGCCGGCAGCGACGTGCGCGTCGGCGAGCAGCCACTTGGGCATGTCGCCGACCGCCTCGAACTCGGCCAGCGCGCCCGCGGCGTCGCCGGCGGCGAGCTTGCGTTCGCCGGCGAGCTCGCGCCGCAGGTCGAGCACCGAGCGCGCCGAGCTGGTCGGTTCGCGGCCGGCCTCGGCGATCGCCTCGACGGTCTTGCCGCGATCGGCCTTCTTGGCGAACGCCTCGTCCTCGGCCTTGTCGATGGCGGCGGCGCGCTCGGCGCGGGCGCGGACCAGCAGCGCGTCGGCGTCGGCGACCACGCGCTGCGCTTCGTCGACGCGGCCCAGGCGGAATAGCGCGCGGCCGAGCAAGCCCAGTCGCTGCACCTCGCCCTTCACCGTGCCGTTCGGCTCGAGATAGCCGTCGCGGCAGAGCGCGATCGCGTCGTCCCAGAGTTCGAGGTCCTCGCACAGCTGCACGAGGCGCGCGCGCGCGTAGCCGGCGATGTCGTCGCCGGCGTCGAGCTTGTTGTGCACGGGATGCCGCGGCAGCGAGGCCATGTTCTTGGCGATTGCCAGCGCTGTCTCGCCGTCGCCGACGTAGCCGAGGCTGCGCGCCAACCACTCCTGGTTGTGGCCGTAGTTGTGGATCAGGAACGGCATCACCCGGTCACGCATCATGTGCGCGTGGTCGGCGCGGCCACTGGCGTCCTGCTGCCAGCTCGCCTCGCGGTGGCGATGGAGCTTGGCGTAGATGTGGCCGCTCATGTGCCACTGGTGCGCGATCGCCGGCGCGCTGCCGCCGTTGGCCGCCGCCGAGCGCAGCGCCCGCTCGGCCTTCTCGCTGTCCCACAGGTGGATGCGGTAGTGGTGCGCCGGGTGCGCCGGGGCCACGGCGAACACCTGCTCGAGCAGCGCGTCGACGGCGCCGTGGCTGGTGATCTCGACGCCGTGCCCGCTGTTGCGCCAGCTCTGGATGGCGAGGAACGCCTTGGCCTCGACGTCGTCGGGGCAGGCCGCGACCACCGCCTCGATGCGGCGCAGGAACTCGCGGTTGAGCTTCTTCTCGTCGCGCTCCTTCTTGCCGACGATGGCTTCCTTCGCCTTCTTGACCTTGTCGACGTCGCCCGACTGCAGGTCGGCCTTCTGGGTGTCGTCGATCTGGTACAGCGCCGCGAGCGCGTCGATCCACAGCGATTCGCGCGGCGGCAGGCCCTGCTGGCGCTGCACCGCCTGCGCGGCGAAGCCGGCGGCGCGCTGCCAGTTCTCGACGTTGGCCATCGCCATGCCCCAGTACGCCATCGCGCACTCGGGCTGGAGCTTCGCGACCTGGCGGAAGCTGCGCTCGGCCTCGAAGTACCAGAAGCCGTGTTGCTGGCAGACGCCCTGCTCGAAGAACGCCTGCGCCTGTGGCGCCAACCCCTGCACCGGGAAGCGCACCTGCGAGCTCATGCCCGGCATCGCGTAGGCGGCGCGGCGCGGGCCGTCATCGAACTCGCCGCCGTGGCGGCTGTGGCCGAACGGATCGGCGGCGGGCTCCTGGCCAGCGAGGGCGACGGCGAAGCAGGCGACGGCGAACAGGCGTTGCATCCCAGCCGTCATACCCGACGCCGCCGCAGGCGACAGCCGCCGCGGCGTCGCTATCGTGCAACGTATGCCGCTCCGCCTCGCGCGCTCCGTCCTGCCGTTGCTGCTCGCCGCCGCAGCCCTTGCCCAGGCCCCTACCGCCGTCGCCGAGTCCGCGCCCGTCGGCCCGGTGCCGCCGGCCGAACTGCGCGCCCGCCGCGAAGCCGTGGCGCAGGCGGTGGCGAAGCAAGCCGAAGGCAAGACCGCGGTCGTCGTCGTGCGCGGCGCGTCGCGCCAGGCCGACATGGGCGCGTTCGTGCAACTGCAGGACTTCCTCTACCTCGCCGGCGTGCCCGAGCCCGACCTCGCCGTGCTGCTGGTCGTCGGCCCCGATGGCGCGCTGGTGCGCGACGAGTTGCTGGTGCCGCCGTTCTCGCGCTTCGCCGCCACCTGGGACGGCAACTTCCTCGCCCCGGGCGAGGCCGCCGCCAAGCGCACCGGCTTCGGCGCCGCCGGCAACGTGCGCAGCCTGCACCGCCAGCTCGACGAGCTGCTCGCCGCCGACGCCGCCGGCGCGCGACCCGTGCTGTTCACGCTGACCCAGCCGGCGGCGCGCACCGGCAGCACACCGCGCAAGGCCGCCGACGGCGCGCGCGAGATGCAGCAGGACCGCTTCGACGGCCGCAGCAGCCGCGAGACAGCGATGGTCGACACTCTCAAGGCGGCGCACGCCGGCCTGCGAGTCGCGAGCCTGGAGCCGATCGTGCACGGCCTGCGCGCGCACAAGTCGGCGCACGAGGTCGCGATCCTGCGCCGCTGCTCCGAGCTGACCGCCGCCGGCCACGCCGAGGCGATGCGCTCGTGCACGCCGGGCGTCGGCGAGGCCCAGCTCGCCGCCGTCGCGCGTCTGCAGTTCTCGCTGCACGGCGCGGGCCCCGATGCCTACGGCGCGATCGTCGGCGGCGGCCCCAACGGCTGCATCCTGCACTACAACGCGCTGACGCGGACGCTGCAGGCCGATGACCTGATCGTCATGGACTACGCGCCGACGCTGCACGGCTACGCCGTCGACGTCACGCGCACCTTCCCGGCGTCGGGCAGGTTCTCGCCGGCACAGCGCCAGATCGTGCAGGACGTGCACGACGTGCAGCAGGCGCTGATCCGCGAGGTGAAGCCCGGCGCCAAGCTGTCGGCGATCGGCGCCTTGTGCGCCAAGCTATTGACCGAGCGCGGCTACAAGAACGACCACGGCCCGTGCCACCACGTCGGCCTCGCCGTGCACGACCCGAACCCCGACGTGCTGCAGGCTGGCATGGTGATCACCGTCGAGCCGGGCGCGTACCTGCGCGACGTCGGCATGGGTTGCCGCATCGAGGACACCATCCTCGTGACCGCGGACGGCTGCGAGGTGCTGAGCGCAGGCGTGCCGTCGACGCCGGCGGCGATCGAGGCGCTGATGGCGCAAGACGGCTTGCTGCAGGCGGCGGCGCGCGGGGCGGCGGAGGCGAAGTAGGCGCGGTCGGCACGCGGTCGCCGCCGCCATGGCCCGCGGTCAGCTGCCGAACTTCACGGCGATCTTCGTCGTCTGCGCCCACCCGTGCTCGGTCTTCGGCAGCCGACCTCGCGCGCCGCGGCGACAAGGACCCGCAGCTCGGCAAGCGCGCGCTGAGGTTGATGGCGGCGGTCCGCCGGCGGCGCTGCGCGCGCGGCAGTCCGCGGCGGAAGCCGTCGCGACCTGATGCGACGCGGTCGCGTCGGCATCACGCCCGCGCCGCACCGCCTGTGCACTGACCACGCGCGCGAGCCGCAGCGCATCGAGCGCGCGCTGGCGATGAGCCGCGCGCCGTGGCGGCGCGGGCGGCTAGCACGGTGACGATCGCTTGCGCGGCCCTCAGCGGCCCGACTGCAGGATCTTCTGCACGACGTTGGTCGTCGACCGGCCGGCGACGAGCGGCACCAGCACGACCTGGCCGCCGTGCTGCTCCACCCACTCGCGGCCGACGACGCCCTTGTCGCGCCAGTCCTCGCCCTTGGCGAGCACGTGCGGCGTGACGGCCTCGATCAAGGCCTTGGGCGTGTCGTCGTCGAACGCCACCACGTAGTCGACGGCGGCGAGCGCAGCGAGCACCGCGGCGCGGTCCGCGAGGCCGTTGAACGGCCGGCCCCGCCCCTTCTCCTGGCGCCGCACCGACGCGTCGGTGTTGACGCCGACCATCAGCGCGTCGCCGTAGCTGCGCGCCTTCTGCAGGTAGTCGCAGTGGCCGGCGTGCAGGATGTCGAAGCAGCCGTTGGTGAACACGAGGCGTTTGCCCTCGGCACGCAGGCGGCCGGCGACCTCGACCGCCTGCTCCTGCGTCAGCACCTTGCCCTCGCTGCCCGGCGCGTCGCCCAGGCGCGCCAGCACTTCGCGGCGACTCGGCGCCCAAGTGCCGAGCTTGGCGACGGTGATGCCGGCGGCGTGGTTGGCGAGGCGCAGGCTGTCCTCGAGGCCGACGCCGCACGTGCGGCAGTAGGCCAGCATCGAGACCACGGTGTCGCCAGCGCCGGTGACGTCGAACACCGCGCGCGCCTCGGTCGGCAGGATGCGGTGCGCGCCGTCGTCGGTCTCGAAGTAGATGCCGTCCTTGCCCAGCGTGATCACCGCGTTGCGGGTGCCGGTGATCTCGCGCAGCCTGCGCGCGGCCTTCTGCATGTCGTCCGACGTGCGGATCGCCACGCCGGTCGCGGCCTCGGCCTCTTCGCGGTTGGGCGTCAGCAGGTCGACGCCGCGGTAGATCGAGTAGTCCTTGCCCTTGGGGTCGACGACGACGACGCCGCCCTGCGAGCGGGCCGCGGCGATCGACGCCTGGATGACGCGCGCCGTCAGCGCGCCCTTGCCGTAGTCGCTGAGCAGCACGCTGCGCCACGGGAACGGCCGCTGCTCGAGCACGGCCAGCATGGCGCGCTCGGCGTCGCCGGCGACCGGCGCGCGGCTCTCCTCGTCGACGCGCAGCACCTGCAGCGTCTTGGCGACGTAGCGGGTCTTGCGCGTCGTCGGCCGCGTGCGATCGACGACCAGCGCCTGCGTTTCGATGCCGGCGTCGCCGAGCAGTTTGGTCAGCTGCCGGCCGCCATCGTCGTCGCCGATCACGCCGAGCACCGCCGTGGCGGCGCCGAGTTCGCGCAGGTTGGCGGCGACGTTGCCGGCGCCGCCGAGCAGGTAGCGCTCGGCGCCGGCTTCGAACACCAACACCGGCGCCTCGGGCGACACGCGCGTCGTCTTGCCGTCGGCGTAGCGGTCGAGGATCAGGTCGCCGACGACGAGGACCTTGGCCTGCGGCAGGTCGGCGAGCAGGTCGGCGAGGCGGCGGTTGGTGGCGGCGGGCGCTTCCATCAGCGGGGCTCCTGCAGCACGCCGCGCGCCTCTGCCGTGCACAGCAGCGCCTGGTGCAGCAGCGGTAGCACGATCTCGTGCATGGCGGTGATCGACTTGCCTTCCTTCGGCGGCCGCTGCACGACGTTGGTCACGGCGCGGTAGTGCTGCAGCATGTCGAAGTTGGCGGTCAGGAAGTCGGCGCCGAGCTGGCCGCGATTGCGCGCGATCGACACCGCCTTGAGGAAGACCTCGGGCATGATCACCGCCGAGCCGACGTTCAGCCACACGCCGTGCTCGAGGCGACCGACAGTCTCGGCGAAGGTCCAGAAGTCCTTCTGCGTCGCCGCGCCGAGTGCCGCGCCATCGAGCGCCGGGTCCATGTGCGTGATGTCGCAGCCGAAAGCGACGTGCACCGTCGCCGGCACGCAGAGGCGCGCAGCCTCGGCGAACACCGACAGCTGGCGATGCGGCAGGTTGGCCTCGTTGATCGCGCGGCCGATGGCGAGGCCGTAGCCCTCGCCGCGCTCGTGCGCGCGCTTGGCCGCGCCGTTGAGCGCCGTCATCGTCTCGCGCCAGAAGCCGAACGAGCCGTCGGGCAGGTTCTGCGCCACGTCCTCGCTGGTGGCGCCCTGGTAGGCGGTCTCCCAGTCGTGGATCGCCGACGCGCCGTTGGTGGCGACGTGCGTGACGAGGCCGCGGCGCATCAGGTCGATGATCAGCGGCGACAGGCCGACCTTGAGCACGTGCGCGCCGAGCGACACGCCGACCTCGCGGCCCTGCTGGCGCGCGGTCACCACGCGGTCGACGACCTGCTTCAGCGCCTTGCTGCCGTAGATCTCCGGCAGGGCCTCGAACCACTGCAGGAAGCCCGGTGTTGGCGGCAGCGCCTTGGCGAAGTCCTCCTTGCGCACGAGATTCTTGCGCTCGGCGAGCGGACGGACGCGCAGCGGGCGCGACGCTTGCGAAGGGTCGGGTGCGGGCATCGTCGAACCCGCATCGTGCAGCGGCGTGCCGCGCCGGTCCAGCGCGACGGCGCGGGAGTGCGCGCTAGACGGGACGCGCGGCGGCCGGCGCGTGGATTCGCGGCCTGGGCGAAGCCTTTGGCCGCAGGCGGGTCGGGGGCTCCGCCGAGGATCGACGGGAGCCGCCGGACGCGGCGACGCGGGCCGGGCGGCGTGGCCTGCCGTGGCGCAGACTCTACTGCCCTGCCCGCCGCTGGCGCTCGGGCAGTTCGGCCAGGATCGCGCGCTTGCCGTCGTCGGCCATGCGGAACCACGTCGCAATCTCGTCGGTCGTGCGCCAGCAGCCGACGCACAGGCCGGAATCGCGGTCGACGTGGCAGACCTTGATGCAGGGCGACAGCGGCGGGCCCTTGTGGCAGCGCGGATCGGTCGGGTTCATCGCAGGCTCGCGCGCGCCGCGTCCGTGCGCGGCCACACGCCCCCCGTCTGCAGCAGCGCGACCAGCATGTCCTGGTCGGACTGGCGCGCGAGTTCGACCTCGGCGTCGGTGGCGCCAACGAGATGGAAGACGTCGACGCGGCCCGACGCCAACTGGAACGACGCCGGGTAGTGCTTGGGCGCCTCGACGAGCAGCCAGCGGATGGCGCTGTCGAACTCGGGCGTGATCGAGCCGCCGAGCGGCACGCGGTTGCCGTATTCGAGCAGGTCCTGGTCGTCGTACGTGCCGACGGCGACGAGCAGTTGGTACGCCATCAAGTTGTGCAGCAGCGACACCGCCCATTTGGCCGACTGCGACGTCTCGATGGCCAACTCGAAGCCAAGCCCCGAGAAGCCCGATGGATCCTGGCCCGGCTGGTCGAGATTCCACGGGTTGCTGAGCCCCGAGGTGACGTAGAGCCACGAGTCGCGCGTCGGGTTCGGCGGGCTGGCGAACACGCCGTGGTTGAGCCAGCCGGGATGGGGCTTCTTGCCGTAGCGCTGGTAGGCGCTCGGACCGGCGGTGTAGACGCCCTCGTCGAGATTGCCGAAGAGCTCCTTGAAGGCGCGGTCCTCGCGGTCGGACCACACCGCTTCGAACCACTGGGCAAAGGCCGGATCGCTCATCGGGCGGCGAAGAGGGTAGGCCGCGCCGCCGACGCGCGCCAGGGACGGCGTTGGTTCGCGGGGCAAATGGAGCTATGCAGGCAGCCATGAAGCGGCTCGACAAGGCAGCGCGCATCCAGGCGATCCTGGACGAGCGCTTCCCCGCGCCGCCGGTGCCGCTCGATCACAGCGACCCGTTCACGCTGCTGTGCGCCGTCGTGCTGTCGGCGCAGTGCACCGACGAGCGCGTCAACCAGGTCACGCCGGCCCTGTTCGCGCGCGCCCGCACGCCGCCGGCGATGGCGCAGCTGCCGGTCGCCGACGTGCGCGCGCTGATCCGCCCGTGCGGCCTGTCGCCGGCGAAGTCCAAGGCGCTGGTCGGTCTGTCGGCGATCCTGTGCGCCGAGCACGGCGGCGAAGTGCCGCGCGACCTCGCGGCGCTCGAACGGCTGCCCGGCGTCGGCCACAAGACCGCGAGCGTGGTCATGGCGCAGGCCTTCGGCGTGCCGAGCTTCCCGGTCGACACGCACATCCATCGCCTCGCGTGGCGCTGGGGCCTGTCGAATGGCAGCAGCGTCGAGCGCACCGAGCGCGACCTCGTGCGCAGCTTCCCGCGCGAACGCTGGAACGACCTGCACCTGCAGATCATCCACTTCGGCCGCGCCTTTTGCCCAGCGCTCCGGCACGACCCCGCCGCGTGCCCGATCTGCAGCTGGGCGATGAGCGGCGCGCGGCGGCGCGAGGAAAAGGCGTCGCGGGCGCGCTGAGCGCGGCGGCGGCCGTCAGCGCGACGGCCTGCCGGCGCGGCCCTTGGCGCGGCCACCGCCCGTCGGGCGGCCCGCCGGCTTGGCGACGGACTTGCCCAGCGCCGTCGCCGCCGCCTTGCCGTCGCCGAACACGAGGGCGAACACCTGCTCGAAGCGGTCGACGAAGGCAAGCTCGACGCCTGCAGCCAGCTCGGGCCGCAGTTCGCGCGCTTCCGCTTCGTTGCCCTTGGGCAGGATCACGCGCGTGATGCCGAAATTCTTCGCCGCGAGCACCTTCTCGCGCACGCCGCCAATCGGCAGCACCTCGCCGACGACGGTGAGTTCGCCGGTCATGGCGACGGCCATCGGCGCCGTGCGACCGAGCAGCGCGCCAAGGAAGGCGCAGGCGATGGCGATGCCGGCCGACGGCCCGTCCTTCTTGATCGCGCCG
Organism: Planctomycetota bacterium; assembly: GCA_016872675.1. GTDB lineage: Bacteria > Planctomycetota > UBA1135 > UBA1135 > UBA2386 > UBA2386. The sequence goes on along the minus strand of VGZG01000061.1, from coordinate 11,944 downwards.
GCGGGGAAGTGCAGATGCAGGTCCTGCTCCCCCATCGCCTGCAAGTCGAGGCCGAAGCGCTCGGCGTGGCCGCGCAGGTAGCTGAGCGCGAGGCGCGCCGACTCGCTCATCACGTCGCCGAGGCTGCCGGTCAGCTGCAGGCCGCCCTTGCCCTTGCTGGCGATCGCCTCGACGTACAGCACGTCGCCGCCGGCCGGCGTCCAGGCCAGCCCCTGCACGACGCCGGGCAGGCGCAGCCTGCGCCGCTCCTCCGGCTGGAAGCGCGGCCGGCCGAGCAGCTTGGTCGCCTCGGCGGCCGCCAGCCGGCCGGGACCCTTGCCGCCGGCGACGACGTCGCGCGCGACCTTGCGGCACAGCCGCTGCACGACCTTGTCGAGGCCGCGCACACCGGCTTCGCGCGTGTGCTGCTGCACGATCTGGCGCAGCACCGGCGGCGCCACCGACAGGTGCTTGCTGGCGAGGCCGTGGCGCTCGAGTTGCTTGGGCAGCAGGTGGCGGCGCGCGATCTCGACCTTCTCCTCTAGCAAGTAGCCGGGGATCTCCAGGACCTCCATGCGGTCGCGCAGCGGTTCGGGGATGTCCGACAGCACGTTGGCCGTCGCCAGGAACATCACCTTCGACAGGTCGAACGGCACGTCGAGGTAGTGGTCGACGAAGGCGTGGTTCTGCTCGGGATCGAGCACCTCGAGCAGCGCCGAGCTCGGATCGCCGCGGAAGTCGCTGCCGAGCTTGTCGATCTCGTCGAGCAGCAGCACCGGGTTGTTGCTGCCGACGACCTTGAGACCCTGCAGGATGCGGCCCGGTAGCGCGCCGACGTAGGTGCGACGGTGACCCTTGATCTCGGCCTCGTCGCGCATGCCGCCGAGCGAGAAGCGATTGAACTTGCGCCCCATCGCGCGCGCGATGCTGCGGCCAAGGCTGGTCTTGCCGACGCCGGGCGGGCCGGCGAGGCAGAGGATCGAGCCGGCGTGGCCGGGCCGGAGCTTGCGCACAGCCAGGAACTCGAGGATGCGATCCTTGACCTCGTCGAGGCCGAAGTGGTCGTCGGCGAGCACGCGCGCAGCACGGTCGAGGTCGCCGTCGTCGACGGTCGACGCGCTCCACGGCAGCGCGACCAGCCAGTCGAGGTAGTTGCGCACGACGGCGTACTCGGCCGACTCGACCGGCGTCGTCTGCAGGCGCGTGAGTTCTTCCTTGGCGCGCTTCTGCGCCAGCTCCGGCAGCTTGGCCTTGGCCACCGCTTCCTCCAGCCGGCGCAACTCGGCCACCCGTGGATCCTTCTCCTCGCCGAGTTCGCGGCGGATGCTCTTGAGCTGCTCGCGCAGGAAGTAGTCCTTCTGCGCCTTCTCGGCCTTGTCGCGGATCTCGCCGAGGATCTTCTTGTCGAGCGCGACGAGCTCGCCCTCGGCCATCGCCAGTTGCAGCGCCAGCTCGAGGCGCTTCTCGACGTCGACCTGCTCGAGCAGCCGCTGGCGATCCTCGACCTTGCGCATGACGCCCGCCGAGAAGTCAGCGAGCTGGCCCGGCTCCTCGACGTTGAGCAGCGCGCTGGCAAAGCCGGTGTCGCCCTGCTCCTGTAGCTCGGCGAGTTGCCGCAGTTGCTTCTGCAGCAACCGGAACAGCGAGCCGGCGCGCTCGCCCTGGGCCGGGATCTCCACCAGTTCCTTCACGCGCGCGACCATGTGCGGCGCCTCGCGCACCATCTTGACGAGGCGCGCTCGCCGCAAGCCCTGCGTCATCGCCGACATGCTGCCGTCGGGCAGCTTGATCGTCTTGAGGATGCGCGTGACAACGCCGACCTCGTGCAGATCGGCGGGCCCCGGCGCGTCCTGCTCGGGATCCTTCTGCAGCGCGAGGAACAGGTAGCCGTTGTGGGCTTCAGCCTTGGCGACGATGTCGCGCGCGGGCTGCTGCTCGAGCAGCAGCGGCATCATCAGGTTGGGGAATGGCGCCGCCTTGCGCAGAGGGAACACGAACATCGTGTCGGGCAGGGCGTCCTGCACGACCATCGAGCCGCTGATGGCCGGGTCAGTGGCGCCGATGGCGGCGGCGTCCGGGCCCGCGGGGCCGCGCTCGACCGCATCGGGGGCGGATTCGGGGACGTTCTTCGCCATTCCGGCCTTCTACGGCAGCCCAGGGATCGGAAAAAGTGGCCGCCGGCTGCAAGGCCAGAGAAACACGAGCGCGCACGCCGCTGCGTGAGGACCACGCAACCGCTGCCACCGTCCCTGCCTGCCCTAGTCGGGAGCGGCTTCGTCGGCGATGACGGCGTGCGCGCTCGAAGGAAAAGTCGGATGCACGGACCGCGCAACACACGCGGTGGGTCCGCGATGCGGCCCTGCCTGCCCCGGAAGGAGTCGCGCCGCGAACCCGCTCCGCGCATCCGAGGCCGCCACCGGCGCAAACCGGACGGCGACCAAAAACGTCGTGAGGGCGAAGGCCGGCATGCCAGTCGCCCGCGCTGGCTTCGCGGCCGACGCGCCGGCGGTTGCACGGCGCCCGAAAATCTGCGCCGAAGAGCCCGGTCAAAATGACCTCGCGGCCGCGGTTGGTGCGCGATCCGCGGTCCGCGCCGCGCGGCGTCGCCGCCTCAGCGGCAGCCAGCGGCCGCGAGCGCACGCGCCAGCAGCGCCTCGGCGTGCAACTCGCTCGCGGCGAGTCCGCCGTGGGCAGCGATCGCGCCGCGCAATGCCGCGACCGCCGCGCCGACCGCGACGCCGGGCAGGACCCTGGCCGCCAGCGCCGCACAGGCCATCGCGGCCGGACACCCGGCGGCGCGCCAGCGAGCCTCGCGCACCACGCCGCCCTCGAGGCGCAGCGACAGTTCCACCTGGTCGCCACAGACCGGGTGCTCGGCTCGGCCGACAGCGACGCCCGACCCGACGAGTTCGCCGACGCCGAGGCCGGCGGTCAGGACGTCGCGGAGGCGCGAACCGACCACGGTCGCCTCACGGCCCTTCGACGGCGACGGCCGGCGGAGCGACGCGCGTCGGCGCGGCGTCTAGCGGCATGAACTCGTTCTGCAAGAAGGTGCAGCCTGCGAGACAAGCGAGCAGAGCGACGCAAAGCGCACGGCGGGCGGAGCCGCTACGGGACGAACGGTTCGGCATCGGGCACCTCGTTTTGCAGCAGTTGGTCGAAGGTCTCGCGGCGGCGCACCAGCCGCGCCGTGCCGCCGTCGACAAGCGCTTCGGCCGGCCGACGACGGGTGTTGTAGTTCAATGCCATGCTGGCGCCATAGGCCCCCGCCGCCAGCACCGCGAGCAGGTCGCCCGGCTGGGTCGGCAGCAGGTCGCGGCGCTTGCCGAGGAAGTCGCCGGTCTCGCAGACCGGGCCGACGACGTCAACCGTGCGCGGCGGCCCGGCGCGGGGCGCCACCGCGACGATCGGATGCTCGGCGGAGTACAACGCCGGGCGCAGCAGATCGTTCATCGCCGCGTCGACGAGCAGGAACGTCGTCCCACCTTGCGGCTTCTCGCCCAGCACGCGCGTCAGCAGCACGCCGGCGTCGCCGACGACGTAGCGCCCGGGCTCGACGATCGGCCGCCAGCCGCGCGCCTGCAGCCGCGGCAACAACGCCGCGGCGACGGCGGCGAGGTCGAACGGCTCGCCGGCGCCGTAGCTGATGCCGAAGCCGCCGCCGAGGTCGTAGTGGGTCACGCCGCGGGCGCGGATCGGATCGGCGTCGACGAACGCCTCGACCTTGGCAAGCGCCTGCGCGTACGGTTCGACGCTGCGCAACTGGCTGCCGAGATGCACGTGGTAACCGACGAGTTGCAGCCACGGCGACGCGACGATCGTGGTCACCGCCTCGCCGGCGACGCCGAGCGACACGCCGAACTTATTCTCCTTCTTGCCGGTGCTGATGTACGCGTGCGTGCCGGCGTCGACGTCCGGGTTGACGCGCAGCATGACGCGCAGACGACGGCCGAGCTGGCTGCCAACGCTGGCGAGCTGCTGCAGCTCGTGCGGTGACTCGACGTGGAAGGCCAGGATGCCGGCGGCGGCGGCGGCTTCGACCTCCCACCGCTCCTTGGCGACGCCGGCGAAGACCACGCGGTCGGTCGGCAGGCCGGCAGCCTGCACGCGGCGCAGTTCGCCGCCGCTGACCACGTCGAAGCCGGCGCCGCCGGCGTGCACCGTGCGCAGCACCGCGAGCGCGCCGTTCGCCTTCACCGCGTAGCAGATCGTCGCATCGGGGCCAAAGGCGGCGCGGACGGTGGCCAGGCGAGCGGTGATCGCGGCGCGCGAGTAGACGTAGAGCGGCGTGCCCAGGCGCGCAACGAGCGCAGTGAGCGGAACGTCCTCGCACCAGAGCTCGCCGTTGCGGCGATGGAACTCGGGCGTGCCGGCGCCGGCGCAAGGGTGGCGGTCAGAGGGCATCAGGTGGGCGGCGCGGGGTGGGATGGCGGCGGGTGGGGACTGTGCCCGAGGGAGGGAGGAGGTGTCTAGGGCATGTCGAGCCCGCGCCGACTCGACCCGCCCATTGCCGCGACGGCGCTCCTCAACCCCGTCGCGCGCTGCCTGCGCCCCGCTTCGCCTTGACCCGCCCCACCGCCGCGCGCCGCCGCGTCCCAGCCGCGCCAGCCGCATCCACCGGCGCGTACGCGAGCCCGAGCGTGCGCATCACGGCGGCCTCGGCGGCGCGCATCTCGGCGCGCGCCTTCGCCCGCAGGTCGTCCCAGCCCATGACGTGCAACAAGCCGTGCACGACGTACAGCGCCACCTCGGCGCGCGTGGCATGGCCCTTCTGTCCGGCGACCCGACGCGCAGTGTCGACGCTGACCACCAATTCGGCGCCGCCGTCGACGTCGAACGAGATGACGTCGGTCGGCGTTGGATCGCCGAGGAACTCGCCGTGCAAGCGCGCGATCTCGCGGTCGCCAGTCAGCAGCAGCGACACCGGCAGGTCCGGGCGGCCGCCGTGCGCGAGCGCTGCCTGCACGACGCGCGCAAGGAACAGCCGCGGCGTGCGCGGCGTGCCGCGGTCGACAACGTCCAGCTGCAGGCCGGCCTTCGGCGCGCGGCGCCGCGTCATCGCGGCCGCGGCTGGCCGTGGCCGGCCGCGTCGTAGGCGTTGACGATGCGGCTGACGACGGCGTGGCGCACGACGTCAGCGCTGTCGAGGCGCGTGATGCCGATGCCGTCGACGCCCTCGAGCTTGCGCAGCGCGTCGCCGAGGCCCGACTGCACATTGTGCGGCAGGTCGGTCTGCGACGGGTCGCCGGTGACGACCATGCGCGAGCCTTCGCCCAGGCGCGTCAGGAACATCAGCATCTGCGGCACGGTGGTGTTCTGCGCCTCGTCGAGGATGCAGAACGCGCGGTTGAGCGTGCGGCCGCGCATGTAGGCGAGCGGGCACACCTCGACGACCTCGCTTTCGAGCCAACGCATGCGCGTGCGCGGGTCGAGCAGGTCTTGCAGCGCGTCGTACATCGGCCGCAGGTACGGATCGATCTTGGCCTGGAAGTCGCCGGGTAGGAAGCCGAGCTTCTCGCCGGCCTCGACCGCAGGACGAACGAGCACGAGTCGGCGCACGGCGCCGCGCTTCATCGCCTCGATCGCCTTGGCGACGGCGAGGTAGGTTTTGCCGGTGCCGGCCGGACCGACGCCGAAGACGACGTCGTGCTGGTCCATGCACTCGAGATAACGCTGCTGGCCCGGCGTGCGCGCGCGCGCCGCCGGCGTCGGCGCTGCAGCGGCCGGCACGGCGAACTTGGCGCGCTCGGCGGCGGCGACGGGATCGACAGTGGCATCGACGCCGAGCGTCGCGCGCAGCCGGCCGGCGACCTCCTGGGTGCTGACGCGACGGCCGCCGCGCATCATGCCGAGGCACTCCTCGAGCACCTGCTGCACGACGTGCACGTGGCCGTCATCGCCGAGCAACCGCAGGCTGCCGTCGCGCGCCAGCACGCTGACGCCGTGCAGTTCGCGGATCAGCCGGGTGTTGCTGTCGAGCGGGCCGAGCAGGGTGCGCGCCTCCTCGACGGACTGCACCGGAATGTGGATGTCGGCGTCTGTCATCTCCGAACGAGTCTAGTCCGCGCGGCGCGTTCCGGCACAGCTCAGGTGCGCCAAACCAGCAGCAGAAACCAGGCGCAGAACGAGAACAGCAGGCTGTCGAGCAGATCGAGCACGCCGCCGTGCGCGGGCAGCAACCGGGAACTGTCCTTGGCGCCGCAGCGACGCTTCAGCTGGGACTCGATCAGGTCACCAACCTGAGTGGTGACGTTGAGCACGACGCCAGCGATGGCCGCGAGCCACGCCGGCAGGTCGACGACCGGCGCCAGCAGCGGCTCGCGCAGCGCGAGGGCCAGCGCCAGCGACGCGGCGAGGCTGCCGAGCGCGCCCTCGACGGTCTTGCCGGGACTGATGTGCGGGATCAGCTTCTGGCGGCCGAGCACGCGACCAACGCAGTAGCCGCCGATGTCGCCGCCCTTGCACACCAGCACGACGAACAGCACCGACGGCAGATGGCGCAGCGCCGTGCCCATGGCGAAGTACATCGGCCACGCCACGTAGATGAAGCCGAGCAGCGTCGCGCCCTGCTTCTCGAGGCCGACGCGTATGTCGTCGCGGCCAAGCGAGCGCGCCGCGATCGGGAACAGCAGCACCAACGTGGCGAGCACAGGCGGATACAGCTCGCGATCGAGTTGGCTCCAGCCGAGGAACGGCGCCGACGCGAGCAGCAGCGCGCTGACGAGCGGCAGCGACCAGCGCGAGACGGCGAAGCCGCCGCCGCGCAGCAGCGCCGTGTACTCCAGCACGCCGGCGAAGCCGAGCAGGCCGAGCACGGCCGCCGACAGCGCGCCCTGGCCGAGGCCGAGCACGTCGCGCAGGTCGAGCCAGTAGACGAGCCCGACGATCGCGAGCATCGTCGGCGCCAACACGGCACGGGTGCGTAGGTCGCTAGCCATCAGGTCACCTTGCCGAACTTGCGCACGCGGCAGCCGTAGTCGCGGAAGGCTGCGTGCAGGTGCTCGGCGCGAAAGTCCGGCCAGCAGACGTCGGCGACGTGGATCTCGGCGTAGCTGACCTGCCAGAGCAGGAAGTTGCTGATGCGCCGTTCCCCCGCCGTGCGGATCAGCAGGTCGGGATCGGGCAGCTCAGGGTGATAGAGACGCGCGTGGATCGCCGCCTCGTCGATCGCCGCCGGCGCGATCTTGCCGCGCTGCGCGTCGGCAGCGAGCGCGCGCACCGCGTCGACGATCTCCTGGCGGCCGCCGTAGCTGATCGCGAGGCTCAGACGCATGCCGTCGTTGCCGGCCGTCGCGGCGATCGTGCGGTCGAGCAGTTCGATCACGTCGGGCGCAAGGCGCTCGCGACGGCCCGAGTGCAGCAGCCGCACGCGGTTCTGCATCAGTGTCGGCAATTCTTCGCTGAGGAAGCGCTTGAGCAGCTTGAACAACAAGTCGATCTCGCGCTGCGGCCGCTGCCAGTTCTCCTCCGAGAACGCGTACAGCACCAGCGCCTGCACTCCCAGTCGCGCGCACTCGGTGACCGTCGCGCGCACGGCGTCGATGCCTTTCTCGTGGCCGCGGATGCGCTCGAGTCCGGCCTGCTTCGCCCAGCGGCCATTGCCGTCCATGATCACCGCGACACTGCGCGGAACCACGAGCCCGGGGTCGTCCGCCGCGGCGCTCACCGCAGGATGACCTGCTGCCGTTCGGGGCCGACCGACACGGTACGCACCGGAATGCCGGTGCGCTGCTCGATCGCCTGCACGTAGGCACGGGCGTTGGCCGGCAGATCCTCGAAGCGGCGCACCGCGCGCACGTCCTCGGTGAAGCCCGGCAGGTCGACGAACTCCGGCACGGCCCCTTCGAGGTCGAACGCCGGGAACTCGGTCGTGCGCGTACCGTCGGGCAGGCGGTAGGCGACGCACAGCCGCAGCGGCCCGAAGCCCTTCAGCACGTCGAGGTTGGTCAGCACCAGTTCGCTCGCGCCAGACACCGCGCCGCTGTAGCGCACGGCGACGGTGTCGAACCAGCCGCAGCGCCGCGGCCGGCCGGTCGTCGAGCCGAACTCGTTGCCGGCGATGCGGAGCGTGTTGCCGAGTTCGTCCTTCAGCTCGGTCGGAAACGGCCCCTCGCCGACGCGCGTGGCGTAGGCCTTGGCGATGCCGACAACGCGCATGGCGTGCGGCGGCAGGCCGGTGCCGGAGAACGCCCCGCCGGTGCTGGCGTGCGAGCTGGTGACGTACGGGTAGGTGCCCTGCTCGAGATCGAGCAGGCAGCCCTGCGCGCCTTCCAGCAGCACGCGCTTGCCGGCCGCCTGCGCGCGCCGCAGCGTCGCGCCAGCGTCGACGATCGCCGGCCGCAGGGCCTCGCCGGCCTTGGTGAGTTCGGCGACCAGGGCGTCGGTATCGACCGGCACTAGGCCGGCCGGCTCGAACCACGCGTTCTTGTGCGCCGCGAACGCCGCGCACGCCGCCCGCAGGCGGGCCGGGCGCAACAGGTCGCCCATGCGCAGGCCGATGCGGCCGCTGCGGTCGGCGTAGGCCGGGCCGATGCCGCGACCGGTGGTGCCGATCTTGCCGTCGCCGCGCTTGGCCTCGGTCCATTGGTCCTGGCGGCGGTGCGCCTCGACGATCACGTGCGCGCGCTCGCTGACGAGCAGGTTGTGGCCCAAGCGGACGTCGAGGCCACGCTGGCGCAGCTTCTCGACCTCGCTGCACAGGTGGACGGGGTCGACCACAACGCCGTTGCCGATCACGTTGACGGTGTGCGGGTGAACGATGCCCGAGGGGACCAGGTGCAGGACGAGCTTGCCGGTGGGCAGCACCAGCGTGTGGCCGGCATTGTGGCCGCCGCCGTAACGCACGACGAAGTCCGTCTCGGCAGCAAGGAAGTCGATGACTTTGCCCTTGCCCTCGTCACCCCACAGGATGCCTACGACACAGGTGGTCGGCATGGATCAGCGCAGCGGCGGAAAAAGGGCGCGAGTCTAGCCGTGGCCCCGCGGCGACCGCCACCTTCGCATCGGGTTCCCTTGCCCCCGGTCGCGCACCGTGCAACTCCATGCATAGTGCGACCGAAGCGACCGCCTGGGACGACGGGCCACGCGAGCGCGCGTTGGCCCACTGCCGCGCGTTCTGCGCCCGATTGTTGCCCGCAGCGCTGCGGCGCGTCGCCGCCTGGAAGGGCGTGCCACGGCGCATGCACGCCGATCTGCTGGAGGAGCTTGGTCAGGAAATGGTCGTCGATGCGCTGGCGCACGCAGCCGAGGTCGTGGCGCTGCCCCCGCGTGCGCGGCACCTGCGCTGGATGCGCCTCGCGGATCGCTACATCTACCGGCACTGCGTCGCTGCGCGGCGGCGCATCACGACAGAGCGCGACGGCGCGCCGTCGGCGCTGGACGAGCTGCCAGCGCCCGGATCGCAGCCGTGGCAACTGGCGCCCACGCCGGCGCTTGAAGTCGCGACGCTGGCCAACGGCCGCTGCAATCTCGCGCAGACGGCGGCGCGGGCCGGCGTGCCGACACGACAGATGCGGCGCGAGCTCGATCGCGTGGCGACGCGCTGCGGCAGCAACCCGGCGCAGCAGGAGTTCTGGCGCGCGCGGTTGGCCGAGGGGCTCGTCGGACTCGCCGCCGACCTGCTCCGCGCTGGCAACCGCGTGTTCCTGCTGCCGCGCGCGCGGCCCGCGCCCGACGTCGCGGCACGCCGTCGCCGCCTGCGCCGGCTCGCTCGCCACCTGCCGCTGCAGCCGGCGACGCGCGCGGAACGGCAGATCGCACGCCGCTGCCTGCGCACCGGCATCGCCCCGGAGGCAGCGCGGGCGCTGCTGGCCGACGCGACGGAGCTGGCGCCGCACTCCGCAGCGGCGTGGGGCTGGCGCTTCGAAGCGCTCATCGCCGCCGGCGAAGCAGGGGCCGCCGCAATCGCGCTGCGGCACGGCCGCCGCCTCGCCGCGTTGCCGGCGGCGACGTCGGCGCTGGCGCGCGCGCGCCTGCGGGAAGCCCGCGGCGACCGCGTCGGCGCGGTCCGCTTGCTCCGCCGCGCGCTGGCGCGCCGGCCGCGCGATCTGGCCCTGCGCGCCGCCGCGACCGCCGCCGGGCTCGTCGACTCCTCGGAGTCTGCGCCACAGAAGGCCACGCCCTAGCGCCCGCGGCCGGCGCGGCCATGGCCGCCGCCGCCCGGCGTGCCAATTTCAACGCGATCGCCGGGCCGCAGGTCGAACGAGGCCTTCGCCGGCAACGCCATGCGCACGCCGCCGCGGACGACGTGCAATGAACCGGGCGCGCCCGGATGACCGCCGGCCGCACCGGGCGGGCGCGTGGCGTGGCGTTCGCCGAGGAACGACGCACGCAGCGGCGCGCGCGCCTCGACGACCTTGCAGAGGCCATCGCCACCGCGGCGGGCGCCGGCGCCGCCGCTGCCGCGGCGCACCGACAACGCCACCACGCGCACCGGCGCACGCCGTTCGAGTTCCTCGATCGGCGTGTTGCGCGTGTTGGTCATGTGCGTCTGGATCGCCGACTGGCCGGCGCGCTCGCGCGTCGCGCCCGCGCCGCCCGGGATCGTCTCGTAGCTGGTGAACTCGCCGCCGTCGGCGCGCCGGCCGCCGAACGAGAAGTTGCTCATCGTGCCGGCCGAAGCCGCCGGCGCGCGGTCGGGCGCGGCCTTGGCGAGCGCCGCGAAGACCACGTCGACGAGCCGCTGGCTGGTCTCGACGTTGCCGCCGGCGACCGGCGACGGCGAACGCGGATCGACCAGGCTGCCCGATCGCGTGCGGAGTTCGACCAGCCGGAACAAGCCTTGGTTGGTCGGCAGCCGGCCAGGGCACAGGCAGCGCAGCGCGTACACGCACGCGGCGAGCACGATGCTGCGGTTGGCGTTGACGCCACCGTGCGCCGCGTCGCAGCTGCGCGTCCAGTCGAACACCGCGCGGCCGCCGCCAAGACGCAGCGCCAGTTCCAGGCGCAACGGGCCGTGGCCGAGGCCGTCGTCCTCGAGCGCGTCGGCGGCGCGGTACGTGCCCGCCGGCAGCGCCCGCAGCATCGCCGCGCCGGCGCGCTCGGCGTAGTCGCACAGCTGGTCCTGCACGGCGCGCACGGTCGCGAGGCCGTGCTCGGTCGCGGCGCCGAGCAACCGTTCGGCGAGCCGCGCGAGGCTCGCCTCCTGCGCCGCGAGGTCGACGAGGCGTTCGTCGGCGCCGCGGACGTTGCGCGCGAACAGCCGCCACAGGTCCTGCTGCAGCGCGCCGCGCCGGCGCAGGTGCACCGGCGGCACCACGAAGCCCTCAGCGTGCAGGTCGGCGGCGATCGCCATCGAGCCAGGCGCGGCGCCGCCGACGTCGGCGTGGTGCGCGCGATTGACGACGAACCACTCGGGCGCGCGGCCGCCCGGCACGAACACTGGCCGCACCATCGTGATGTCGGGCAGGTGCGTGCCGCCGGCGTAGGGATCGTTGAGGATGGCAACGTCGCCGGGCGCGAGTTCGAGGTCGCGCCGCACAGCGGCGACGGCGTCGCCAGCGCTGCCGAGGTGCACCGGGATGTGCGCCGCCTGCGCGACGAGGCCGCCGCGGCGATCGAACACCGCAACGGAGAAGTCGGCGCGTTCGCGGATGTTGGGGCTGATGGCGCTGCGCTGCAGGCGCACGCCGGCCTCCTCGCAGAAGGCGCTGAAGAGGTGGTGGAACACTTCGAGGCGGACCGGATCGACGCGGCGGCTGGCCACGCGCGCACGATCCCCGCCGACGGCGCGCGAAGGAAGCGGCAGGCCGCCGGAAACGCGCGCGGCCGCCCCGGGTTCGCCCGGAGCGGCCGCGTCGTGCGGTCAGACTGCGTGCTGCGGCTCAGTTGCCGCCGCCGCCGCCACCGTTACCGCCGCGACCGCCGGCTTCACCGCCGCGACCGCCGGCTTCACCGCCGCGACCGCCGGCTTCACCGCCGCGACCGCCGGCTTCACCGCCGCGACCGCCGCGCTGGCTCTGCAGCA
>VGZG01000060.1 GCA_016872675.1 Planctomycetota bacterium | reverse complement strand
GAGACGCAGTCGTACGCGGCGTTGGAGGCGATGGCGCTCGGTTGTCCGGTCGCCGCGTTTGCCGTCGGCGGCCTCGCGGAGGCGGTGCGCGACGGCGCCACTGGCCTCGCGGCCGCGCCCGGCGACATCGACGCGCTGGCCGCCGCGGCGTTGCGCCTGCTCGCGGACCCCGTGCTCGCGTCCCGTCTCGGCGCCGGGGCGCGCGATCATGTGGCCGTCGCGCACGCTCCGGACGCCATCGCGCGCGCCACTGCCGAGGTCTACGCGGCGGCGATCGCGGCGCGCGGCTAGGCGTCCGCGCCGCGGCAGGCTGCGTCGTTCGGCACGCGACTTCGCGGCCAGGAACTCGCCGTCGCAGCCACGGCTCAGCTGTGGTCGTCGCCTGCGCGCCGACCTGAGACCACGCGCCGTTGCCGCGGGCGCCCCGTGGCGCCGACGCCTAGGGCGCAGTCGCCGGCGCCCGGCGTGTCCACGGCACGAACGCGACCGACAACATGAAGGCGGCCGACGCGGTCAGGATCGCCAGCGCGTAGCCGAACACGCCGCGGTCGGCCAGCGCGTAAGCCGCGGCGCAAAACGCGACGAGGCGCGCGAGCGTCGCCACCGTGCCCCAGTACGGTCGCCCGCTCGCCAGCAGCGCGCACGTGAACGTAGTGCCGAGGCACGACAGGTATGCGGCGACGAGCAGGGCCTGCAGCGGCGGCACAGCGGGCTCGTAGCGCGGGTCGTAGAGCAGTTCGACCACCAAAGGGGTTGCCAGGATTCCCGCAGCGGTCATCGGCACGCCGACGCCGACCATCAGGCGCAGAGCCTGCCGCATGCGCCGCCGGACCTCGACCGGGTCGTGCTGCAGGCGCGAGAGCATCGGGAAAAGCAGTCCCCCGAGCATCTGCGTCACCATGGCCTCGAACGGGCCCGCGAGCGCTTGGGCGATGTAGTAGATGCCCGCCTGCTCCATGCCGAGGAAGCGCGCGACGAAGAAGACGTCGAGTCGGGCGGCGAGGAAGCCCAGCAGCGACGAAGCGAAGACGAAGCGGCCGTAGTTGCCCAGTTCGCGCCCGATCGCCCGATCCCAGGTCCACCTTGGCCGGTCGGGCGCCATGGCGTACGACAGCGTCACGCGCACGCATTCGGCGGCGACGCCGGCGATGGCCAGCCCCATGGCGCTTGGAACCAGCAGCACGCAGGCCACGTTGATCGGCAGCCGCGCCATGTCGACGTAGAGTTCCAGCTTCGCCAGCAAGTCCTGGCGTAACTCGCGCGACCAGCGCAGGCGGCCCGGGCTGCACAGGCCGAAAAGCGCGGGCGTGATCGCGCTCACGCAGGTCAAGCCGAATACCCGGTCGTTGTCGCATACGGCGGCGAACGGAGCGGCCATCGCCAGCACCAGCGCAGCGACGACGAAACCGCGGACTGCGATCAGCGTCCAGGCGACGTCGAGGTAGCGGCGCGTGGAACCGTTGGGGTTGTGCACGATGGCGTGCCGCACGCCGAAGTCCGAGCACATCTCGATGGCTACCGGCAGCAGGGCGGCGGTGGCGATCAGGCCGAACGAATCAGGCGCCAGAAGGCGCGTCAGGATCATCGAGCTGACGACGCGCAGCGCATGGCGGGCGAGCGACGCGCCGAAGATCCAGGCCACGCCGGAAGCGATGCGATGGCGAAACGACGGCTTGTCGTGCGCCGCGTCGTGCGTCGATCCGGTCCCATCGCCGTCCATGCAGGCAGTATCCGCGGGCGTTCCAGGCGCGGCCAGAACCAACCTGCGGGCCCCGAGGCCCCCGGTTCGCGCGCGCGGCGCGCTTAGGACCCTGATCCCGGCGTGGATCTCAGTCCCGAACCGGCGCGACCGCAACTGCGGCGCGGCCGCGCAGCGCGCACAACAACGTCTTCCAGCAGCGCCACGACCACGGTGCGCCGCGCACGGCGAGCCATGCCTCGTGGCGCGCCGTGTCGACGTGGCCGGCGGCGAGCGCCCACCACGACCAGCGCATGTGCAAGTCGGTCGGGGTGGCGTGGATGGCGGCGGCCGTGACCACTGGCGGCGCGGCGTCCAGGCCGCGCCGCTGGTACGCGGCGATCAGCACGTCATTGTGACGGCGCGAGCGCCCGACGTCGTGGGCGTGCGTCACCGAACGCGTGCGCAGACGGTATTGCTGGTAGACCTTGGGCAGATTGGCGAGACGGCCGATTTCGCCGAGGCGGAGGAAGAAGTCGAGGTCCATCGACGTCGCGAGGTCGGTGCGGAACGCGCCGCAGACGCGGACCGCCGCCAGGCGCAGGATCGCCGTCGGCGGCAGGAAGGCCCAGCCGTTGCCGGCCAGCAGTTCGCGTTCGATGTCTTCGTGCCGCTCGTGGAAGATCACGGGCGTGCCGATCGGGCGCAGACTCTCGGTGACCATCAGCGGGAAGCAGCCGACGGCGACGACTTCGGGGTGCGCGTCGAGGTAGGCGAGCTGGCCCGCTAACCGCTCCGGCAGGGCGATGTCATCGCCGTCCATCAGCGCGACGAGTTCGGTCGCGACGGCAGCGAGGCCGCGGTTGAGGTTCGCGGAGATCCCGAGGTTGGTCTCGGATCGCATGATCCGCACGCGTGGATCGGCCGCCGCGTGCCGGGCGGCGATCGCCGGGGAGCCATCGGTCGAACCGTCGTCCAGCAGCAGGAGCACGAAGTCGCGGTGCGTCTGCGTGCGGATGCTCGCGATCGCCTCGTCCAGATAGGCCTCGAGGTTGTAGTAGCTGAGCAGGACCGTGAGGCGTGGCATGGGCGGGTTGCCGCGCGACGTCGAACGTGCCTTTTCGCCATCGCCGCGCAGGGCGGTCCATACTAGGCCGTCGGCGCGGGCGAGGGAAGTTGACCGCCGCGGCGGTCAGGACTCGGCGATGACGAACGCGGTCGCGTCGACGTCGGTGTGCGTCAGGCTGAGGTGCCAGCGGCGGACGCCGAGCGCGTCAGCGCGCGCGGCCGCGGCGGCGTGCAGCTGCAGCGACACCGCGCCCGACCCGGCGCGCACGACTTCGACGTCGCGGAAGCCGATGCCTTCGGTCCAGCCGGTGCGCAGGCACTTCATCGCCGCCTCCTTGGCGGCAAAGCGCGCGGCCAGCGATTCGGCCGGTCGGGCGCGGCTGCGGCAATAGGCGGCTTCCGCGTCGGTGCACAGCCGGCGCCAAAGCCGTTCGCCCTGCGCCTCGAGCAGATCCTCGAGCCGTGCGATGGCGACGGTGTCGACGCCGACGCCGACGATCACGGCGCCTCCGCCGCGACGCAGGCGAGCTCGCGGCAGCCGGCGGCGTCGCGCCAGAACACGCGCAACTCGGCGCGCGCCAGCTCGCCGCCGACGATCGCTTGCAGGCACTCGGGCCAGAACGCCGCACGGTCGCGCGCCGACGGCGTCGCCGGCGCGTGCGGGTGGCCGTGCGCGAAGCCGAGCCAGTCGTGGCCGGCGGCGCGCAGCGTCGCCTCGGCGGCGGCGAAGTCGGCCGGCGCCACGGCCAACGCATTGGTCGTCGCCGCGCGGTTCGGCACGGGCGCAAAGGCCTCGACCTGCCACGCCACGCCGGCGCGGCGACCGCCCAGGAGGCCGACGAACTCGCGCGGCGCGGTCGCCGCGAAGGCGCCACGCAAGGCGGCGACGACGTCGTCAGCGAAATGCGCGGCCGCAGGCATGGCGCGAGGCTAGCCCGCGCAGCGGTGCGTGAGCAAGCGGCTCGCGCGCGCGCCGGCCCCGCTCCATGATGCGGCGATGAGCGAACCCCTCTACGGCGTTCCGCACGACCACGGCCCGCTGCTCGGTCCGCTGTCGCCGCCGCTGATCCGCAGCACCACGTCCGGCCAGCCCGACGCCGACACGCTGCGCGCGATGGGGGCCGGCGAACGGCCCGGTGAGTTCTACCAGCGCCTCGGCCACGCCAACGCGCGCGCGTGGGAGTCGGTCGTCGCACTGCACGAGGGCGCCGACGGCGCAGTGTCGTTTGCCAGCGGCATGGCGGCGATCAGCGGCGCGCTGATGGCCCACCTGAAGCCCGGCGACCGCGTGCTGCTCGCCGAGGAGATCTACGGCGGCACGTCGTCGTTCGCGCTGGCCGACCTCGCGCGCTTTGGCGTCGTCGTCGATCGCTTCTCCGCGCTCGACCTCGGCGGCTTGCGCGCGCAGTTGGCGCGTCCGGCGCAGTGGGTGGTGTTCGAGTCGCCGATCAACCCGACGCTGCGCGTCGCCGACCTAGGCGCGATCACCGGCATGGCCAAGGCCGCCGGCGCGCGGACGCTGTTCGATACCACGTTCGCGCCGCCGCCGGTGCAGCAGGCGCTCGCGCTGGGCGTTGATCTCGTCGCTTGTTCGGCGACCAAGTTCTACGGCGGCCACTCCGACGTGCTCGCTGGCTTTGTCGCCGGCCGCCACGAATTGCTCGGCCCGGTCGAGCTGTGGCGCCGTCGCACCGGCGCGGTGCTGGCGCCGGACCCGGCGTGGCTGCTGCTGCGCTCGTGGCCGACGTTGCAGTTGCGCGTCGCCGCGCAGCAGCAGCAGGCGCAGCAACTCGCCGAGGGCCTTGTGGCGGAGGTTCGCGCTGGTCGCCTGCTCGCCGTCAGCTATCCCGGCCTGCCCGATCACCCCGATCGCGCCCTCGTTGCGCGGCAGATGCGCGGCGGCGGCGCCGTGCTCGCGGTGGAACTGCCCGGCGGCCTGCCGGGCGCCAAGCGGGCGTACGATCGCCTGCGTCGCATCGCCCGTGCGCCAAGTCTTGGCGGCATCGAGTCGTTGGCGACGTTGCCGGCGTTCACGACGCACGCGGCGTTGTCGCCCGAACAGCGGGCCCGGGCCGGCATCCCCGATGGCCTGCTGCGCATCTCGGTCGGCCTCGAAGGCGCCGACGCGCTGCTCGCCGACCTCCGCCAGGCGCTTGCCGGCTAGCAACCTGCGTCGCTGGGCGGATACTCCCGGTGCGCAAGCGGCCCGCAGGGGGCGGCTGCGCGATGGCCTTTCGTGCGCGCCCCTGCTAGCCTGCGCGACGCGGCCAAAAGGCCGCGCCAACGCCATGAAGCACCTGACGTTCGCCTGTTGCGCCGCGCTCGCTGCGGCCGCCCTCTCGCCCGCCCAGGACCCGACGAAGGCCGCTGCCGAGGCCCCGGCCGCTGGCCAACGCGTCGGCACCTTCGACTTGCTGCGCGTGTTCGACCAGAACCCGAAGTGGTCGAAGGCGAAGAACGACCTCGAGAAGCTGCAGGACTCGTTCCAGGCGCAGATCAAGAAGCTGTCAGACCGCGCCAAGGAGTTGCGCGCGCTCATGGATTCGGCCGACGAGGACTCCGACGAGTGGCGCAACGGCCGCTTCGAGTTGGAGATGACGATAAAACAGCGCGATTACATATCGCAGCAGGCCAGCGAGCGGCTGGAACTTGAGAACGCGCGCGCTCGGCTCGCCGTCTACCAGGACATCGAGGCCGCGTTGGGCCAGGTCGCCAAGGCGCGCGGCGTCGTCGTTGTGCACCGGATGCAGCCGATCGGGACGGCCGCCGGCGAGCTCGGCAAGCTGCCGCCCAAGGAGGTGCAGGGCCGCGTCGTCGCCTTCGAGCGCAAGCATGTTTGGTATGCCGCGCCCGAACTCGACTTGACCGACGACCTGATCAAGTCGCTGATGGTGCCGGCCGGCGACGACAAGCAGCCGAAGACCGGTCGTGCACAGGAGGCCGCCGGCAAGCCGGCGACGGACAAGCCTGCCAACGACAAGCCATCTTCCGGCACTGCCCCGGCGCCGCCGAAGGCCGGAGGCTAGGCGCGAGTGGCAGCCAACCTTCCTGCGGCCACCGGCCGCATGCAGCGCACGCTCAAGTCGCTGGTCGAGTATCGCGGCACCGGCCTGCACTCGGGCAAGGAGATTCGCGTCGTCATGCGTCCGGCCGAGGCCGGCACCGGCGTGTCGTTCGTCCGCACCGACATCGACGAGCAGCCGGTCGTGCGCGCCACAGGCGCCAACATGAAGTCGCGCCAGCGGCGCACCTGCATCCAGGACGGCCGCGCCGAGGTCTACACCTGCGAGCATCTGCTCGCCGCGATGTACGCGCTCGGCGTCGACAACGCGCTGGTCGAGATCGACGGCGAGGAGGTCCCCGGACTCGACGGCTGCTCGCTCGAGTTCACGCGCGCGCTGCGCGAGGCCGGCACCGTCGAGCTGCGCGTCCCGCGCGCGACCTACCAGGTCAAGCAGCCGATCTACGTCCGCGAGGGCGCGGCGAGCATCGTCGCGCTGCCTGGTTCCGGCAAGCTGACGGTCGAGTACCACCTCGACTACGCCCCGAGGGGCGGCAGCGCTGGCAGCGGCACCAAGCAGTTCTACGCCTTCGAGCTCAACAGCGAGAACTTCGAGCGCGAGATCGCGCCGGCGCGCACGTTCGTGTTCGCCCATGAGGTCGAGGCGCTGCGCGCCGCCGGACTCGGCAAGGGCGCGACGCCGCAGAACACGCTGGTGATGGGGTCCAACGGCCCGGCGGAGAACGCGCTGCGTTGGGACGACGAACTGGCGCGCCACAAGGTGCTCGACCTGATCGGCGACCTCGCCAACACCGGCCTCGACCTCGACACGCACATCATCGCGACGCGCTCTGGCCACGGCCTCAACATGGCGCTGGTGCAGCGTCTGCAGGAGGAGCGCGAGCGCGAGCAGGAGCAGGGCGAGGAGCAGCGCGTCACCGGCCTCGACATCCGGCAGATCCTCAAGCTGCTGCCGCATCGCTACCCGTTCCTGCTGATCGACCGTGTCGTCGAGCTCGACGGCTTCCAGCGCGCGGTGGCGATCAAGAACGTCACCATCAACGAGCCGTTCTTCCAGGGTCACTGGCCCGAGCAGCCGATCATGCCGGGCGTGCTGCAGCTCGAGGCCATGGCACAGCTCGCCGGCGTGCTGCTGCTGCGCAAGCTGGAGAACACCGGCAAGCTGGCGGTGCTCTGGAGCATCGACAAGGTCAAGCTGCGCGGGGCCGTCGTCCCCGGCGACCAGCTCCGCATCGAGGTCGAGACCATCCGCGCCAAGCCCCAGGTCGGCCACGTGCGCGCCCGCGGCAAGGTCGCCGGCCGGCTCGTTTCCGAGGCCGAGCTGAAGTTCACCCTGGTCGACGCGTGAGCGCGGGTGGGGAAGCAGCCGCCGGCGTTGCCGCTGGTGGTCGGGTGCGCATCGGCGTCGTCGGCGTCGGCCACCTTGGCAAGCACCACGCGCGTCTGTTCAAGACGCTCGACTGCGAGCTCGTCGCCGTCGCCGACCCGAGCGAGGCGGCGCGCGCGCACGCGACGGCGACCTGGGGCGTGCCGGCCTTCGCCGACCATCGCGAGTTGATCGGCAAGGTCGACGCCGTCTCGGTCGTGGTGCCGACGAAGCTGCATCGCGAGGTCGCTAGCGACTTCCTGCAAAACGGCGTCGATGTGCTGGTCGAGAAGCCAATCGCGCGCTCAGCCTGCGACGGTCAGGCGCTGGTTGACCTCGCGCGCCAGCATGGTCGCGTGCTACAGGTCGGCCACGTCGAGCGCTTCAACCCGGCGCTGCGCGGCATCGCCGCGATCGGCGAAAGCGCGCGCTACATCGAGTCGCATCGGCTGGCGCCGTTCAGCTTTCGCAGCACGGACATCGGCGTCGTGCTCGACCTGATGATCCACGACCTCGACCTCGTGCTCGCGCTGGTGAAGAGCCCGATCCGCTCGGTCGAGGCCTTCGGCGGCGCGGTGTTCACGCCCGCCGAGGACATGGCCTCGGCGATCATCAAGTTCGAGAACGGCGCCGTCGCGCACCTGACCGCCAATCGGGTGGCCTTGAAGCCGCTGCGCAAGATGCGCGTGTTCAGCAAGCGCGGCTACGCCAGCCTCGACTTCCAGACCTCGCAAGGAATGCTGGTCAAGAAGGCGCCCGGCTGGGACTTCGAAAAGCTCGATCTCGAGCGCCTCGACCGCGCCCAAATGGGGGATCTGTGGAAGTTCGTGTTCGACGGCCTGCTGCAGGTCGAGAACCTCGTGCTCGACAGCGGCAACCCGCTGCAGGACGAGCTCGCCGACTTCGTGCGCTGCGTGCGCGAGCGCGCGCGGCCGGTGGTCAGCGGCGAGGACGGCGTCGCTGCTGTCACCGCGGCCGAGCAGGTGCTCGCTGCGATTGGCAAGAACCGCTGGGAATGAGCGCGAGCGCGCCCTGGCGCGCCTGCTTCGGCCTGGGAGTCTGCGTCACGGGACGCGCGCCGATGCTGGGCGTGGATTCGCGGTCGGGGCGAAGCCGAGGGCCGCAGCGGATCGGTGGCGCCGCCAAAGCGCGGCGGCGAGCTCCCGGACGCGAAGACCTGTGCCGGGCGGCGTAGCCTTCTGTGACGCGGACTCCTAGACTCCCCGCCTTCGAGGGCTCCGCACTGCGGTGTACGAGAAGCACGCGGGCCAAAAAGTTGAACCGATGACGATTCCCCGGGCTCCGACCTTTGGGGCCAGGCGGGAGCGGGAGGCGGCGCTGCTTGCAGCGCCGTCGGCCCGCACCCAAATGCTCCGGGGGGAGCCCACCTGAACCTGAGGGTTCAACCAGCCCCCGTCGACGGCTCAGGCGGTGCGGAGCCCCTCGATTTCCCGCCGCTCTTTGCTACCGTGCCGCAGCGCTGCCGCGCCGGATGCCGGCGGCGCTTCGAGGCGTCGCCCGGTCAGGCGTCGCCACAGCGGTTGCCCCGCTCACGCGGGGTCTGGAGGTTGCGATGCGCGCGTTTCTGTTGGGTCTGGTCGTGGCTGGCCTGTCGTTCTGGTGGTGGCAGCGGGCCGATGAGCAGGCCGACCTGCCCGAACTCGGCGCCGCCGTCGCGGCGGTCGCGGCACGGCAGTCGGTGACGCCGACCGAAGCGTCGGCGCAACTCCATGCGCTGCCCGACACGCCCGCGCAGCCGCTGCGCTCCGAACCGCCGCCAGCGAAGTCGGCCAAGTCCGAGCCCGATCCTGCCGTCGCCGCGCTGCTCGCCAAGCTGCCGCAGCGCGAGCCGGCGACGGTGCAGGCCGGCTGGACGGCGATCGCTGGCAGCGCTGGCAGCGCGGACGCCGCGGCGCTCGCTGCCGCCTTGCAACCCGCCGGCGACGATGTCGGCGCGATGATCGCAGCGCTCGGGCCGGACAACGCGGCGCTGCACTCGGCGGCAGGCCGCGCGCTCGTCGCCAAGGTTGCGACCGCCGTGTTCGCGTTGCCCGACCCGCAGGCCACGGCCGCGAGCACGCAGTTGCTCGGACTGCTGGTCAAGGGCCGCATCCGCAAGGAGGACGGCGTCCAGCGCGCCGTGGTCGACGAGATCTACAAGCAGCACCGTGTGCGCGTCGAACGCTGGCTGTTCGATCCTTCGAACGTCGCCGGTTGCCGCAGCCACACGATCGCCCGTGGCGAGACGCTCGACGGCGTCGCCAAGCGCTACCGCAAGGAGGGCATGGCGGTCGAGGCCGGCATGCTCGCGATCGTCAACCGCATCCGCAATCCGGGCGCGCTGGCCGTCGGCCAGAAGATCAAGATCCCGGCACAGCCGATCGTCGCCGTGCTCGAGAAGCGCAGCTTCGCGCTGTGCGTCTCTCTCGGCGACCAGCTGATGCGCCTGTACTGGGTCGGCCACGGCGAGAACGACCACACCCCGGTCACCGAGTTCACCGTGGGCGTCAAGCAGGCGCGGCCGGAATGGACTGCGCCGGACGGGCAGGTCTATTCGTACGGCCACCCGAAGAACATCCTCGGCGAGTACTTCATCAAGTTCCTGCACGAGGCCTACACCGGCTTCGGCGCGCACGGCACGCCGTTGCCCGACACGATCTGCACGATGTCGTCGATGGGCTGCGTCCGTATGTGGGCGCCCGACATCGAGGAACTGTTCAAGCTGCTGCCGGGCGGCAGCAAGGTCATCGTCCGCGCCACCGAATCGGTGCGCTGACCGCCGGCTCAGGTAGCCGCAGTTCTGGTAGCCGCACTTCCGGTAGCCGCAGTTCAGGCGGCCGCAGTTCAGGGGCGCGTGGCCTCGCGCCAGCGGCGCACGCGCCACTCGCGCACGACGCCGGCGAACTCGATTGCGTCGAGCGGCACGGCGTCGAGGCCGTCGTGGCGGAACCGCAGCGGCTGCAACGTGATCGTCGAGCGCTCGTCGCCGTTGGCGGGAGCGAGCGCGATCTGCGCCGCGAGGTCGGCCACCAGCGCGCCGGGTTCGTACAGGGCGCCGTCGGCGCGGCGGTAACGCACTTCCCACTTGGTCTGCCGCACGAGGTCGACTTCGATCTCGGCGCCCTCGACCGCGATGCGCAAGCGGGCGGCGTCGGGCCCCAGGCGCGTCGCCGGCGGCACTGCGGCATAGCCGGCGACGTGCAGGTAGGGGTGCTGCGTCCGGATTTGCGGCCACGCCAACTGCGCGGCGACGCCATCGACGCCGAGCTCCTGGCGGCAGTCGCGGGCGAGGCAGGCGTAGACCACCTCCGGGTCGTCGCGGCGCAGGGCCTCGAGGAAGGTCCGCGCCGTCGCCTCGGGTGACT
Source organism: Planctomycetota bacterium (assembly GCA_016872675.1). Taxonomy (GTDB): domain Bacteria; phylum Planctomycetota; class UBA1135; order UBA1135; family UBA2386; genus UBA2386. Next base: position 9,816 of record VGZG01000060.1, on the reverse strand, counting down.
GGAAGTCGACCGACACCCAGGGCGTCGTGTCGGGTCCGCACAGGCCGCGCGCGAGTGCGCAGCAGCCGCCGAGCGGGAGGGTGGAGGCGGCGGCCAGCAGGATCGCAGAGGGGCGCATGCCCGGATCGTCCGCTGCGATCGCGCCGATGCAACATGCCGGTGGATGTCGGTCGCCGCGGCGCCGATCTGGGAGTTTTCCGCACGGCTGCAAGCTATAGTGCCGTGTCATGACGTTTGGCGCCTGCCCGCCGCGTCCCCCGCCATGCAGACCGTCACCGCCGCCATTTCCCTAGCCGCCTTCACCTGCCTGGGCTTCGCCACGGCGCAAGACGCCAAGCAGTCCGCCGCGCCGGTGCCAACCACGGCGACCAAGCAAGGCCCCGGCGCGTCGCTGATCCCGGTCGGCGGCAACAGCTGGTTCCAGATCACCAACAAGGACCTCGGCACCTACTTCGGCACCGGCGAGGCGGTCGGCATCTTCCACTTCAAGAACCCCAACAACACGCCGATCGACTGGAAGCAGCTGACCGGCAGCTGCCAGTGCGCCAAGGCGACCGTGCGCGTCGGTGGCCGCACGTACGAGCTGTCGAGCAAGCCGACGCCGAACCAGCTGATGCGCATCACCAAGGTCCCGGGCCAGCCCGACCAGGTCGAGCGTGTGCAGCAGATCCAGATCGAGGCGGGCGCCGACGGCGAGGTCGAGGTGCACCTCGACATGAACCAGATCACGGGCCCGAAGCAGGCGAGCTTGGACATCCACACCAACGATCCGGCGCTGTCGCACATGAAGCTGAACTTCAATGCGCTGGGCGCGCAGTTGTTCACCGTCGCGCCGGCGGAGGTCCAGCTCAACAAGATGGTCTGGAGCGAGACCCGCGAGTTCACCGTGACGGTGTTCTCGCCGCAGCAGAAGCAGTGGAACATCCTGCGCATGGACGAGGTCAAGGGCTTCGCCGCGACGTGGGAGAAGGCTGAGGCCGACGGCAAGGCGACCTGGACGATCAGGGGCACGTACGGCCCGGTCGACCAGGACAGCCAGGGCGGCGGCGTGCTCAAGTTCCACACCGACCTCCAGGGCAGCGCCTCGTTCAGCGTGCGTGTCGCGGCGTTCGTCCAGGGGCCGCTCGAGGTCAAGCCGGGCGCCTTTCTGACCTACGGGCTGGTCCGCAAGGGCTCGGCCAGCAAGAAGGAGGTCGCCTTCGAGCCCAACGACGAGTTCGATCTGCACGCGGCGTCGCTCACCTTCGACAAGCTGTCGGTGCCGCAGGACGCGCTGATCGTGCGCACGCGCAAGGACGGCAAGAAGCTGCTGGTCGAGTTGGAGATCTCCGACAAGGCGCCAGGCGGCATGGTGCGCGGCGAACTGGTGGTGGGCCTGAATCACCCGCTGGTCAAGGAGAAGCGCATCATGTTCAACGGCTTCGTCCGCTGAGTTCGCACAGTTCCCCGCGCGCCGGCGGACAGTTCGTGCGCATCGCGGCCGCCCTCGGGCGGCCGCGGTCGTTTCCGGAGGGCGGGTCGGGCGATGGAACCTGCGACATGGGTGACACCCCGGAGGGGCATGGCGGTCGCCGCCCTGGTAAGGTCTGATCCGTCACTGAGCGAACCACGAATGGGCCGACACGACCTGCCAACCGGCTCCAGCGAAGACCAACTGCGCGCGTTCATGAAAGCCATTCTGGCCGACGTGCACGCGCTCGAACGCATGCTGGCCGAGGACCGCTTCGAGACCGGCATCCGCCGCATCGGCGCCGAGCAGGAGATGTTTCTGCTCGACCGCGCCGGCCGCGCCTGGTGCGGCGCGGACGCGATGATGAACAAGCTCGCGCACCCGCAATTCACCTACGAATTGGCGCAGTTCAATCTCGAGTGCAACCTGCATCCGCAGGTGTTCGGCGGCAAGTGCCTGTCGACGATGGAGGCCGAGCTGAACGGCCTGATGCACAAGGCGCGTGAGGCGGCACGCGACCTTGGTGGCGGCGTCGTGCTCACCGGCATCTTGCCGACCCTGCGCCGCAGCGACCTGGCGCTTGCGTCGATGGTGCAGAACCCGCGCTTCCTGGCGCTCAATCGCGCGATCACCGCGCTGCGCGGCGGCGAGTTCCAGTTCCGCATCAAGGGCGTCGACGACTTCGAGATGACGCACGACAACGTCATGCTCGAGTCGTGCAACACCAGCTTCCAGGTGCACTTCCAGGTCGGGCCGCGCGAGTTCGCCAAGCTCTACAACGTCGCGCAGGCGATCACCGCGCCGGTGTTGTCGGTGGCGACCAACTCGCCGGTGCTGCTCGGCCGGCGGCTGTGGCGCGAGACCCGCGTGGCGCTGTTCCAGCAATCGGTCGACGCCCGTTCGGCGGCGCACCAGCTGCGCGGTCGCCGGCCGCGCGTCAACTTCGGCGACGGCTGGGTGCGCGACTCGGTGCTCGAGATCTTCCGCGAGGACATCGCCCGCTTTCGCACGGTGCTGGCGACCGACATCGACGAGGATCCGGCGGCGGTGCTCGACCGCGGTGGCGTGCCGGCGCTGACGGCGTTGCGCCTGCACAACGGCACCGTCTACCGGTGGAATCGCGCTTGCTACGGCATCAGCGACGGCAAGCCGCACCTGCGCATCGAGGCGCGCGCGTTCCCGGCCGGCCCGACGGTCACGGACGAGATCGCCAACGGCGCGTTCTTCTTCGGCCTGATGTCGGCGATCGCGCACGAGGTCCCGGACGTCAGCAAGGTGATGTCGTTCGACGACGCCAAGGGCAACTTCATCGCCGCCGCCCGCCTGGGCCTGCAAGCCAACCTGACCTGGTTCCACGGCCGCGAGTACGCCGCCCAGCAGTTGATTCAGGACGTGCTGCTGCCGATGGCGCGCGCCGGCCTCGAGAGCGCCAAGCTCGACGGCGGCGACATCGACCGTTATCTCGGCGTCATCGCCGAGCGCTGCAAGCGCGGCCGCACCGGCGCGCGCTGGGCGCTCGACTCGCTGTCGGCGATGGGTGAGAAGGGCACCAAGGACCAGCGCATGACCGCGCTGGTGCGCGCCATGCAGTCGCGGCAGGAAGTCGGCGAGCCGGTGCACGCCTGGGATCTTGCCGACACCGGCGAGTTCGAGGGCTGGAAGGAGAGTTACGTCCAGGTCGGCCAGTTCATGACGACCGACCTGTTCACCGTGCACCCCGAGGACGTCGTCGACCTCGCCGCGAGCCTGATGGACTGGCGGCACATCCGCCACGTGCCGGTGGAAGACAACGAGGGCAAACTCGTCGGCCTCGTCTCGCACCGGACGCTGCTCCGGCTCGTCGGCCAGGGCATGCGCGGCGCCGCTCGCCAGCCGGTGCCGGTCAAGGACATCATGATCGCCGATCCGCACACGGTCACGCCGGCGACGCCGACGCTGGAGGCGATCGAACTGATGCGCCGCCACAAGATCGGCAGCCTGCCGGTCGTCGAGGAGGGCAACCGGCTTGTCGGCATCATCACCGAGCGCGACCTGATCCGCGTCGCGGCGATGCTGTTCGAGAACCATTTGCGCGAGAGCAACGCCGAGTGATCGCGGCGGCGTCAGCGCCCGCCGCATCTGCTCGGCGGGAGATCGGCCGCGTCGATCGCGGCGCTCCAGGGCCGACCGTGCTGGTCATCGCCGGTTTGCACGGCAACGAGCCTGCTGGCGTGCACGCGGTCGAGCGCGTGCTCGCGGCCCTCGGCGCGCGCGACGTGCCGGTGCGCGGCCGCGTCGTCGCGCTCGCCGGCAACCTGCCGGCGCTAGCGGAAGGCCGTCGCTTTTTGGCGCGCGACCTGAATCGCGGCTGGGGCGCTGCGGCGCTGGCGACGCTGCGCGAGCGGTCCGCTGCGGCGCGCTCGCCGGAGGACGACCAGCAGGCCGAACTGCTCGAACGCTTCGAGGACGCCCTGCGCACGGCAACCGGTCCCGTGCTGTTCATCGACCTGCACAGCAGCAGCGCCGACGGCCCGCCGTTCCTCTGCCTCGCCGACACGATCGACAATCGGCGTCTGGGTCTCGCGACCGGCGTGCCGATCATCCTCGGCATCGAGGAGACGATTGACGGCGCGGCGCTCGAGTGGTTTGGCGCCCGCAGCGTCGCCGCCCTGGCAGCCGAGGGCGGCCGCCACCAGCACCCAGACACCGTCGGCAACCACGAGGCGCTGCTGTGGCTGCTGCTCGATCGCGTCGGCGTCGTGCCGCGCGGCGCGATCGACCTGACGCCGCACCGCGCGCATCTGCGCCGCGCGGTTGGCGACGCGCCGCCGATCGTCGAGATCACGCGCCGCCACGCGATCACGCCGACCGACTGCTTTCGCATGGCGCCGGGCTTCGTCAACTTCGCGCCGGCCGTGCGCGGCCAGTTGCTGGCCCACGACGCGAACGGCGAGGTGCGCGCCCCATACGCTTGCCGCGTGCTGCTGCCGCTCTACCAGCCGCAGGGCGACGACGGCTTCTTCCTGGCGCGACCGGTGGCGCGTTTCTGGCTGACGCTGGCGGTCTGGCTGCGAGCGCTGCGCGTCGACGCGCTGCTGCCGTTCCTGCCCGGCGTGCGGCGCGATCCGGGCGACCCCGACACGCTGCTTGCCGATCGCCGCGTCGCGCGCTGGTTCACCGTCGAGGTCTTCCACCTGCTCGGCTACCGGCGCGAACGGCCGCGCGGCGCGAGCCTGCTCGCGTTCACGCGCCGGCGCTCGCGGCCCGCGAACCGGCAGTTGTGAACGACCGCGCCGCGCCAGCTCAGGCGTGGTTGAGCCCATACCACGCCGGGTCGGCGACCGGCGGGCACAGGTCCTTGGGCAGCAGCAGCGTGCGCGCGGCCCAGATCTCGGTGAACACGCGGTACTTGAGCGCCGTCTGGTCGAGGTAGGCGACGCCGTCGCTGCCGCCGGTGCCGACGCGCCGGCCGATGACGCGCTCGACCATGCGGGCGTGGCGCTGCCGGAAGGCGAGCATCGCCTGCTCACACTCGATCAGGCCGTCGATGATCTGACCCGGCCAGCTCAGCAGCGGTAGCGCGCGGTTGCTGTCGATGAACAGGATCGCCGAACGCAGGCGCGCCGTCTGCGCGCGCGTCGCGGCCGGCGCGTCCTCGGCGAGCAGGTGCCGGCGGGCGATCTGCAACTGGCCGTGGTGGCGCGCCCGCAGCCGCTGTTCGTCCGCCGCCGTAAGCGCCTGCGCGCGCACGGCGTGCTGCAGCGCCCGCTCGCACAGCGCCTCGTGGCCGGCGAGGTAGCGAGCGGTCCACGCGGCGACGACGGCCTCGTCTCCCGGGTCGGCGGGCGTGCTGCCCTGGATCGGTGTGCGCAGCAGCCAGCCATCGACGGCGGTTTTCAGCGACGGCAGATCGCGAAGCCGCCGTTCGACGCGCGACCGCGCCGGACTCGGCGTGCCGTCAGGACTGTTGAGCGCGTCGAGGTAACTGGCCTCGTTGCCGAACGGGATGCGGTCGGCGTCGGGCAGGCCCAGCAGGATCTCGATCTCGCGCATCTGCGCCGACTGGAAGCCGCTAGCCGGGGTGAGCTTGTCGCGGAACTCCAGGTAGTCCTGGGTGCGCATCGTCTCCATCAGGCGGAAGTGTTGCGCCGCCAGTTCGAAGCAGATGGTGACGCGCTTGAGCGCGTTGACCGCGCCGGCCAGCGCGTCTTCGGGCACGCGCGGGCGCGCGAACAGGTCGCGCGCGGTCACCAACTCGCGGATCACCAGCTTGAACCACAGTTCGTCGATCTGGTGGATGACGACGAAACGCACCTCGTCGTCGCTCAGCTCGCGCTCGCTCGCGGCGATGCCGGTCTGCAGGCCGAGCAGTTGTTCGACGCGGATGTAGTCCCAGTAGTTCGCCAGCCGGGGTCGTTCCATCCCGGCACTCTAACGGGTTGGGGCGCGCCGACGAGCGTTCGTCGGCGGTCGCTATGGCGGGCTCCGCGCCTGATCAGCGCTGGTTGAGCGCGAACGCGACCGTGACCATGTCCTGGCCGGGCGCGACTTGGACCTCGCGCTCGGTCTCGCGGATGTCGAGCAGGGCGCCGAACGGGTCGCCGCCGGCGCTCGGCCGCTGCGCCGTCGCCTTGTACTTGCCCGGCGGCACGCGCTTGAGCAGGCGGAAGCGGCCGTCGTTGTCGGTCTGCACGGTGGCGTTGAACAACGGCTTCGCCGGCTTGTCCGGTTGGCCGGGCTGCGGCAGGTTCTCGACCGTCATTGGCGTCGAGATGGTGATCTTGACCTGGCCGGCTGGCTGGCCGCCGATCGTCGCTGTGCCCTCGAAGATCGCGCCCAGCGCCAGCGTGATCACGCCGGCGTCGACTGCCTGGCCCTCAGTCTCGAGTTTGAGGTCGATGGCCGTGCCCTCGCAGTAGTCTGGGTGCGAGGCGCGGATCATGTAGTCGGCGTAGGCAAGCTTGCTCAGCTTGAAGCGGCCCTGCGCGTTGGTGCGCGTCGACGACGTCGTGTGCTTCTCCGGCATCATCGTGCGGAACATCTCGAAGATGCCCGTGCCGGCGGCGAGGCCGCCGTTCATGTCGGAGGAGACGGTCGCGTTGGCGACCGGCCGGCCGCGGTCGTCTTGGACCACGCCGGTGATCGTGCCGCCGAGCGTCAGTTGCGCGATCACCTCCACCGGCTCGCCGCCTTCGACTACCGTGAACGGCTGCGACATCGTCTTGGCGTGGTTGTTCTCGGTGATCTGGAAGCGGAAGTCGCCGGTTGGCAGGCCTTTGATCAGCGCGAACTCGCCGCCCCAGTCGCGCGGGAAGTCGCCCGGCGTCACCGAGCGATCGGCCCACTCCATCACCCTGCCGATGCTCTGCGGACTCTGCGGGAAGTGCCGCATCAGCCCGATGCGATAGGCCTTGGCCGGCTGGCCGTTGGCCGCCAGCACGCGCAGCTTCACCGAGCCGCGCGTCGCCATGACGACCTTGACCAGTTCGTCGCCGGCCATCACCAGCGGCAGCCGGGTCTCGGCGTGACTCGTCGACGTCGCCGTCACCGCGTACGGCCCGACGCGCATGCTCGGGAAGCCGAAGCGGCCGTCGCCGCCCGTGGTCGTGGTGCCGGTCTGTGGCGTCTTCGCTGACAGGCCGTTGGCGGACACCATCGCGCCCGCTATCGGGTTGCCAGTCGCGTCGCAGACGATGCCAGCGAGCGGCAGGCCCTGGTCGAGCTCGATCGTGAGCTCGTTCTGGCCATCGAGCTTGAGCGCCTGGTTGACCAGTTGGCCTGCAGCGTAGCTCGTGGCCTCGGCGTAGAGGTTGATCGTGCCTTGGCGCGGTCCGTTGGCGAACAGGAACCAGCCGTTGGCGTCGGTCGTCATCGGCGTGCCGCGCTCGCGGCCTGGCGTCGCGACCATCAGCTGCGATTGGTGGGTCGAGCTCATGAACACCGTGGCGTTGGCGATGCCGTTCTTGCTGAGCGCATCGACGACGCGGCCGGTCAGCACCACGCCGGCCTCGAGCACGATGTCGCCGGTGTCGTACCAGTCGAGCTCGCGCACCCTGATGGCCTGGCGGCTGAACTCCGCGCACTCCTCGGGGACGATGCGCAGGTCGACGGCTTTGTCGAGCTTGCGGAGGCCGAGCGCGAAGCTGCCGTCCTTGTCGGTGACGCAGGAGGCGAGCGGCGGGTTCAGCCGGCCAGTGCGGTTGTTGATGAAGATCTGCGCGATGTCGTGGGCGACGTTCCCCATCAGGTGCACCGGCACGCCGACGGCCGGCTCGCCGGTGGGCAACAGCACGCGGCCACGCACGCCCTGCTCGGCATCGGCGTGGGCCGTGCCGATCGGCGCCGACTCGCGCTGCTGCTGCGGCGTCGTGGTCGGCGTGGCGGCCTGGACGACCGGCGCGGCTTCGTTGCCGGCCGCCGGCTTCGCGGGCTCGGGATCCTGCGGGCCGCTGATCGGCGCCACTGGCGTCACGGTGGCGGACGTCTGCAGGTAGAACCAGGCCGCGCCGGCGGCGACCAGCAGCAGCGGAACGGCGATCTTGGCGGCGTTGCTCACGGGATTCGTCTCAGTGGTAGGAAGGAAGGTCGATGTCGGCGCGGACTTCGCGTTGGCCCGGCGCGATGGCGACGGGAACGGCGACGCGCTGCATTTGGAGGATGGTGTTCAGCACATCCGCTTCGGGCGCGCCCGTGCCGGTGCGGGCGGCGCGTAATTCGTACACGCCGGGAGGCACGCGCCGAAGCAGCGTGAACGCGCCGTCGGGGTCGGTGATAACTTCGAAGCGCGCGACGCCGGCCTGTCGGAGCACGACCTTCATCTGCGGCGCCGGCTTGCCGCCGATCGTGGCCCGGCCGGAGACACGGGCGCCGGTCGGCAGCTGCACGGGCGGCAGGTCGCGCGCGCCGGCTTCGAGGCGCAGATCGTCCACCGTCGTCCGGCACGCATCGGCGTGGTCGACGAGCAGTTGGTAGTCACCTGGCGCGAGGCGCGCGAGCGTGAACCAACCGTTGGCGTCGCTGCGGACCGTCGTTGCGGTGATCCGGTCCGGCATGGCGCCGGCGATCATGCGATAGAACGGGTTCTCGGTCGGGATGCCGGCGGCGGCGGTCTGCACGGTCGCGCCGGCGATCGGCGCGCCGTCCTCGCCGATGACGCGGCCGCGCACCGTGGCGCCTTGGCCCAGCGCGACGACGACGTCGAAGCGGCGCGGTTGGTTTGGACCGTCCTCGGGGTTGGCGAACGGCTCCGACAGCGTCTTGGCAAAGCCCTCGGCCTCGACCTGCAGGCAGAACTCGCCGTACGGCACGCCTTCGATGTCGATTCCGTCGGCGTTTCCGGCGAGCACGACGCTGCGGTCGGGCACGTCGGCGACGGCGGCGATCTGGCCGCCCTGAGCGACGAAGACGCGGCGCAGGCCGACGCGGCAGCGTCGGACCGGCGCGCCATTGCTGCCGACGATGCGAGCGTGCACGCGCCCCAGTTGGCGCAGCGTCAACGACACGTCGGCGCGGCCGCTGTCGACGTTTGCCGCCACCGCAGCGTGGTAGCCGCGCTGCGTCGCCTTCACCGCGTGCTTGCCTTGACCGAGGCCCAGCACCTCGAAGTCGCCGTCGGTGTCGGTGACGCCGACGAGCGGCTCGCCACTCGCTTCGGTCGGCCACGCTTCGACCCGTGCCTGCGCCACGGGCGCGCCGCCGTCGTCGATGACCTTGCCGCCGATTGTCTGGCCGGGCAGTAGCGCGAAGTCGACTTCAATCGGCGAGTCGGCCTTCAGCTCGAGGTTGGTCTTCAGCTGGCGCGCGAAGCCCTTGGCGACTGCCGTCGCCTGCACGATCCCCTGACTTGGCACGCGCGTCAGCTCGTAAGCGCCGTCGGCGGCCGTGGTCGCGACGATGCCCTGTCCGGCGTCTGGCAGCGCGCGCAAGGCTGCGTCGGCGAACACCGTGCCGATGGCGATGGTGACGATTGCGCCAGCGACCGGGATGTCCGGCCGGCCGGCGACGGTGACGCGGCCGCGCACGGTCGCGCCCGGTTGCAGGATCACGTCGCCGAGGTCGTGCCACTGTTCGGTCGTGATCGCGAGGCCGCCGATGCGCGCGGTCGCATGTGCGGGCGAGGTCACGTAGACCTCGTAGGTCCGGTCCTGTGCGACTGGCAGACCGAGCGCGAACGTGCCGTCGGCCGCGCTCGTGGCGCTGACCAGCGGACGGAAGACGTCGCCCCGCCGGTGCAGCAGCGTCAGCGCCAGCGGCTCGTTCATCGCGCTGTCGACGAGGTAGACGGGCAGGCCGCCGAGCGGACGGCCGTTGCTGCCGACGACGCGGCCGCGCAGGCCCTGCGGCGCTGGCGCGGTCGGCGCCAGTTCGCGCGCCGCGGGCACGGCGTG
>VGZG01000059.1 GCA_016872675.1 Planctomycetota bacterium | reverse complement strand
CGGGCCTTGCGCCGTCGGGAACGAGCCAGACGTGAGCGCGTAGGTCACGACGCCGTCGTCAGCCGTCGCGAGGGGCGTGCCGGCGACCGGCGGGACGAAGAACGCCGCAGCGGTGCCCGGCAGCCAGGAGCCCTGGTAGCCCGTGCCTGCCGGGATCAGGAACAGCGTGTTGCCCGACAGCGCCGGGGCCGCCGAAGTGGCGTCGTTCCAGAGCTGGTAGAACGAGTTGGCTTGACGGATGCAGCCGAGGCCGAGCGAGGTGTTGGTCGCCAGCACCGTGCCGCTGGGGCCGCCGGGGCCGTTGACGTTCAGCGAGAACGGGCCAGTCTGGCCGTTCCAGCCACCGACGCGGATGTAGTACGTGCCCGCGCTGGGCAGCGTCGCGGTGACCGAGGACTGCAGGCCGCACGAGTCGTCGTTGCAGCCGAGCGACGTCTGGGCACCACAGCTACCGGCGAGGATCTCGATGCAGCTGTCGTACTGGGCCTGGTTGCAAGTGTCGACCGTCAGCGTGCCGGCCGCGCCGGAGACGTACAGGAACCACACGTCGTTGCCGCCCGCAGCGCACGGCCAAACAAACGAGGTTGAGGCGCCGACGTTCGTGTACGGGCCGTTGACGCCGTTCACGACGGGAATTGCCTGCGCGCAGTCGTCGTTGGGAACCTGCGCGAGCAAGTTGCCAGCGATGGTCGCCGCGGCGGTTAGAGAAAGTATGCGCGACTGGTAGATGTGCATGGTTAGGTAGGCGTGGGTGAGAAACGAGACGGAAGAATCAAACTACAGGCCCTGTAGCATACCCGCACTCGACGCGATCGGGCAGGAATAAGGTTCGGCCGTGCCGTTCCGATCGCGACCATAGGCTAGAACGAGCCCGGCCACGCAGTTCCGTGACCGGGCGGAAACGAACCCGGTTGGCCATTCGCAACGCAATCTCCCACGAGGCCCTTCTCCTTCCGGTTTACATTCGCTAGAGCGCAACTGCGATGGCGCGGCAGCGCGGTGATCCGGGGGGCCTGGAACCCGCCGGACGCAAGTAAATCCGTCGCCGCGGCGGCGCGTCGCGCTGCCTGGGGGTCAGCGTCATGGGACGCCAGGCGGGCGGCGTGGCCTTCCGTGCCGCAGACTCCTAGGATCCTTCGCCCACGAATGCGCCGCCGGTGACATTCCGTCGACCGGTCGGCGTTCGCCTGCCACTGACTCCGCCGCCGCCCCCAAGCACCATGGGTCGTCCCGTCCTCGTTGCCGCCTGCCGCACGGCCATCGGTAAGTTCCAAGGGGCGCTGGCCTCGTTCTCGGCCCCGTGCCTCGGCGGCCTCGTCGTCGCCGAGGCCCTGCGCCGCGCCAAGGTTGCCCCCGACGCGGTCGAAGAGGTGTTGATGGGCAACGTGCTGCAGGCCGGGCTCGGCCAGAACCCGGCCCGCCAGGCGCTGCGCGCCGCCGGCATCCCGGACAGCGCCGCCGCCGTGACCATCAACAAGGTCTGCGGCTCGGGACTCAAGACCGTGATGCTCGCGGCGCAGGCGATCAAGGCCGGCGACCTCAAGGTCGCGGTTGCGGGCGGCATGGAGTCGATGACCAACGCGCCGTACTACCTGCCAGCGGCGCGCGTCGGCACGCGCCTAGGCCACACGCAAGCGCTCGACGCCATCGTCTGGGACGGCCTGTGGGACCATTACAACAACTTCCACATGGGCAACACCGCCGAGCTCGTCGCCAAGCAGTACGGCGTGACGCGCGCGGACCAGGACGCCTACGCCGCCGAGAGCCACCGACGCGCGGTTGCGGCCCAGAAGGCCGGCGCGTTTGACGCCGAGATCTGCAAGGTCGAGATCAAGCAGAAGAAGGGCGACCCGATCGCCTTCCAGGTCGACGAGGGCCCGCGCGCCGACACGACCGCCGAGGGCCTCGCCAAGCTACGGCCAGCGTTCCAGCCCGACGGCGGCACGGTCACGGCCGGCAACGCCAGCACGATCAACGACGGCGCCGCGGCGGTCGTCGTCTGCGACGAGGACTGGGCCAAGGCCCACGGCCTGCAGCCGCTCGCGCGCATCACCGGCTATGCCACTGGCGGCCTCGCGCCGGAGTGGGTGATGATGGCCCCCGAGGTCGCCACCAAGAAGCTGTGCGCGATGCTCGGCGTCGCGCCGACCGACTTCGACCTGTGCGAGATGAACGAGGCGTTCGCCGTGCAGATGGTCGCACTGCAGCGCCAGCTCGGCGTCGACGCCGCGAAGTGGAACGTGCACGGCGGCGCCGTCGCGCTCGGCCATCCGATCGGCTGCTCGGGCACGCGCGTGCTGGTCACGCTGCTGCACGCGCTCGCGCGCCACGGCAAGACCCGTGGCATCGCCGGCCTGTGCCTCGGCGGCGGCAACGCCGTCGTGATGTCCGTCGAGCGTTGCTGAGCCGCGTCGCCCCGACCCGCCACGCCCCGAACCAGCAGATTCCTATGACGACCCACAACCTTCCCCGCGCGGTGGCCGTGATCGGCGCCGGCACGATGGGCAACGGCATCGCCCAGGTGTTCGCGACGTCCGGCGTCGAGACCCACCTCATCGACGTCAAGCCGGAGTTCCTCGAGCGCGGCGTGGCCAACGTCCACAAGAGCCTCGCCAAGTTCCAGGAGAAGGGCGCGCTGACGGCCGAGCAGGTCGCGGCGACGAAGGCGCGGCTCAAGGCCTCGTCCGACATGGGCGCGCTCGCCGGCGTCGACCTGTGCGTCGAGGCCGTCACCGAGAACCTCGACGTCAAGACCAAGGTCTTCCAGGCCGCCGATGCGGCCATGCGTCCCGAGGCGATCCTGGCCAGCAACACGTCGTCGATCTCGATCACGGTGCTTGCCGCGAAGACCAAGCGCGCCGAACGCGTCATCGGCATGCACTTCATGAACCCGGTGCCGCTGATGAAGCTGGTCGAAGTCATCCGTGGCAACGACACTAGTGACGCGACCTGCGCCGCCGTCGAGGGTTGGTCGAAGGCGTTGGGCAAGATTCCGGTCCTGGCCAACGACTACCCGGGCTTCGTCGCCAACCGCATCCTGATGCCAATGATCAACGAAGCCGCCTTCGCCCTGATGGAGGGCGTCGCCACGCGTGAGGCGATCGACGAGATCATGAAGCTCGGCATGAACCACCCGATGGGCCCGCTGACGCTCGCCGACTTCATCGGCCTCGACGTCTGCGTGTCGATCCTCGACGTGCTGAAGGACGGCCTAGGCGATGACAAGTATCGCGCGTGCCCGCTGATGCGCCGCCTCGTCGCCGCCGGCCACCTCGGCCGCAAGACCAAGAAGGGTTTCTACACCTATTAGTTGATCGACAGGCCGCCCGGAACGGGCCGCCGCTGAACAGGAGATGCCATGACCGCCACCGCTGCTGCCGCGCTGTCGCCGCAGATCACGGACTTCCAGCTGTCGCCGGAACTCGCCAGTTTCCGCGATTACGTGCGCGACTACTGCCAGACGCACCTCGGCGACGCCGCTCGTTTCGACGCCGAAACGAAGTTCCCGCGCGATCCGGTCGCGGCCGCGGCGAAGCTCGGCCTGTTGCGCACGACGGTCGCCAAGGAGCACGGTGGCACGGCGATGGGCAACCTCGCCAGCTGCGTGATGCTCGAGGAGATCAACGCCGTGTGCGCGTCGACCGGCGTGACCATCAGCGTGCACAACTCGCTGGTGAACTCGCTGCTCGGCAAGTGGTGCACCGAGGCGCAGAAGAGCCGCTGGTTCCCGAAGCTCGTCACCGGCGAATGGCTCGGCGCGTACTGCCTTTCGGAGGCGGCGTCGGGCTCCGACGCCGCGGCGCTGCGCTGCGAGGCGCGCAAGGAAGGCGATCACTACGTGATGAACGGCGCCAAGCTGTGGATCACGACCGGCAACGAAGCCAAGCTCTTCGTCGTCTTCGCGCGGACCGGCCCCGATCGCGTGAAGGGCATCTCGGCGTTCGTCGTCGAGCGCGACTGGCCCGGCGTCGGTGTCGGCAAGAAGGAGCGCAAGCTCGGCCTGCGCGGTTCGCCGACGACCGAAATCGTGCTCGAAAACGTCAAGGTCCCGGCCGACTGCCTGCTCGACAAGGAAGGCAACGGCTTCCTGATCGCGCTCGACACGCTCGACGGCGGGCGACTCGGCATCGCCTCACAGGCGCTGGGCCTCGCCCGCGCCGCAGTCGACCTGATCAAGGCGTATCTCGCCGCGCAAGTCGACGCCAAGGGCCGGCCGACAGCGACCCAGCCCGACCAGTGGACGCTTGCCGACCTCGCCGCCGAACTCGACGCCTACCGCTTCCTGACCTGGCGCGCCGCGGTCCTGCGCGACCAAGGCGTGCGCTGCAGCACCGAGGCGGCGATGGCAAAGCTGTCAGCCTCGCGCCTCGCCAACCGCGCCGCCCGCGCCGCCGTGTCGATCCTCGGCCAGGCCGGCGTCGACGGCACGACCGCCGCCGAGCGCATCCTGCGCGACGCGCGCATCACCGAGATCTACGAAGGCGCGACCGACATCCAGCGCCTCGTCGTCGCCCGCGGCTTGGTGAACCCAGCATGAGCGCCCTGCCGCCCAACGTCGACGCCGTGCCGCCGGGCGTGCCGCCGCAGCCGCCGCATTGGCCAGGCCAGGCGCCGTCGCCGCGCGAGTCGCGCGGGGTGTCGTTCTTCATCGCCATCTTCCTTGGCATCCTGTTGGTCGCGTCAGGCGGCCTCAACGTGTTGCTGCTGCTCGTCAGCGTCGGCAGCATCGCCGGCGCCGGGCTTGGCGCCGACGCCGACGGCGTTGCCTTCGACGAGGTGCATATCGCCGGCGAGCGCGGCGCCGAGCTCAAGGTGCTGCAGATCGGCGTTCGCGGCGCCATCGCCGAGGGCGCATCGCCGTTGTTGGGCGCCGCCGGCGGCACGGTCAGCCAGCTCAAGCGCGCGCTGCGGCGCGCGGCCGACGACGACGTGGTCGGCGTGCTGCTGTACATCGACTCGCCGGGCGGCGGCGTCACCGACTCTGACATCTGCTACAAGTTGGTCCGCGAGTTCCGCCGCAAGCACCCAGAGAAGCCGGTGCTGGCGCTGTTCGGCGACCTCGCCGCTTCGGGTGGCTACTACATCGCCGTCGCCGCCGAGCGCATCGTCGCGCGCCGCACGACGATCACCGGCAGCATCGGCGTGATCATGAGCAGCTGGAACTTCGCTGAGCTGGCCAAGCGCCACGGCGTCGACCAGATCGCCATCAAGTCCGACCGCACGCCATTCAAGGACATGCTGTCGCCGACGCGCGCGATGACCGGCGAGGAGAAGGACATGCTGACCAGCATCGTCGACGAGCTGTTCGACCAGTTCGTGACGGTCGTCGACGAAGGCCGCGACAACCTCGACCGCCAGGGCGTGCTGAAGGCCGCCAACGGCGGCGTGTACACCGCTGCGCAGGCCAAGGCGCTCGGCCTCGTCGACGAAATCGGTGATGACGACGCGGCGCTGGCGTGGTTCGCAGAGAAGCTCGGCGAGCCCTTCGCGATCGTCGAGCCGCGCCGACGCGCCAGCCTCGGCGACCTGCTGTTCGGCGCCGTCACCGCGCGTCAAGGCGGCGACCCCGTCACGGCGCTGCTCCATCAATCCACCGGGCCCCGCTTCCTCTACTTCTGGGAAGGCGGCCGCTAGTCGCACGTTCGCCATGCACAATCTCCAGCTGACCGAAGACCAGGACATGATCGTCGACACCGTCCGCAAGTTCGTCGCGGACGAGGTCGCGCCGAAGGCGCAGGAGCTCGACGAGCGCCGCGCGTTCGCGCGTGAGCAGTTCGACGGCCTCGCGGGCCTTGGCGTGTTCGGCCTGTGCGTCGGCGAGGCCGCCGGCGGCGTCGGCATGGGGCTCTTGCCCTACGTCGCCGCGCTGGAAGCGATCGGCGCGCACTCTGGTTCGCTGGCGCGGCTGTGGATCGGCCAGGCGCAGGCGGCGGCGGCGCTCGAAGCATCCGGAGGCGACGCTGCCAGCGACGCCGTCGGCGAGGTGGTCGGCGGCGCGCTGGCGGCCTTCGTCGGCCCGGAGCACGGCGTGACCTGCGCCGGCGGCACGCTGAAGGGCGGCGCGCGCATCGTCCCGGGCGGCGAGGCGACTCGATTCGTCGTCGCCGCAACCGAGGGTGGGGCGCCGGCGCTGCTGCTCGTCGACGCCGCCGCATGCAAGCGCACAGCGCTGCGGGCGCTCGGGCTGCAGAGCGCGGCCTGCGTCGCGGTCGACTTCGCCGGCGCCGCGGCAACCGTGCTCGCGACCGGCGATAAGGCCGCAGCCGCGATCGCCAAGGCGCGACTGGTCGGCTGGATCGGCGTCGCCGCTGCCGCCGTCGGCGGCGGGTTCGGCGCTATCGCCGCGGCCAAGCGCCACGCGGGCGAGCGCATCG
This sequence comes from Planctomycetota bacterium, assembly GCA_016872675.1. Lineage (GTDB taxonomy): Bacteria > Planctomycetota > UBA1135 > UBA1135 > UBA2386 > UBA2386. The sequence continues at coordinate 13,954 of VGZG01000059.1, read as the reverse complement.
CCTTCAACAAGCCGTTGCTCGCCCAGGAGGCCGTGCAACGCAAGCTCGTCGAATGCCGCCGCGCCGTCGACGGGGCGCGCCAGTTGGCGTGGCACGCCGCGCGCCTGTGCGACCTCGGCCAGGACGGCGCGGAAGCGGCGATCTCGGCACGCGTCGCCGCAGTCGATGCGATGGTCGCCGCCGCCGACGAGGCGATCCAGATCCACGGCGGCTTCGGCTACACGGTCGAGTACCACGTCGAGCGCCACTACCGCGATGGCAAGATGTTCGAGGCGCTCGACGGCGGCGGTGACGCGCTGCGCAATCGCCTCGCGACGCTGCAACTGGGCTGATCGGCGGCTGCAGCGGTTTTCACGGCCTAGTCACTTCGACGCCCAACGCGAGGCGCGGCGGGACGGCCGCGCGCATCAGCCATGAGGGTCCGCGAGGTCGGGTTGGCGTCCGTTCGGCGCCGCCGGTAAGCCACCGCCAGTCGACACGATCCGGGAGCGCCGCGGCTGCAGGGCAGCGCCCCCGTGCGTCAGGCTGTGCCGGGCGCGGCGGCTCCCCGGGCGGCATCCGGGTGCGCGGCGGCCCATTCGCCCGCGCGTTCAGCGGCGCGGCGCAGCAACCGTCGCAGCGGCGGCTGCTGCAGCAGTCGGCGGTGGGCGCGCAGGTAGCCGCGCAGGAAGGCGCGCACGGCCATGCCGCCGCCCGGCCGGCCGGCTGCATTGAAGGCGGCGAGCAGGCGGCCGAGGTCGGCGCCTTGACCGCGCGCGTCGGTGGTCGCTTGGCGGCGCACGCCGTCGTGGTCGACCATCGTCAACGCGCCAGTCGCCGGCTCGCGCACGAGGTTCTCGAATTTGAGGTCGCGGTTGCCGAGTCCGTGCGCGTGCAGGCGACCGACGCTGTGGCCAAGTCGCCGGGCATCGCGCGTGGCGGACGCGGGGCCGGGTGCGGCGGCGGCGAGTTCGTCGGCGAGCGACCGTTCGCCGGCGCGGCGGTTGAACACGAGGCCGCGGCCGCCGTGCAGGCGCAGCGCGACTGGCGCTGGGGCGGGCACGCCGGCGAACGTCAGCCAGTAGGCGGCGCGCCAGAGCGTGCGAGCGGCCCCGGCGTCGCGGTCCTTCACGGCGAACTTCGGCGTCAGCCAGACGGCGCCGCGGCGGCCGCGCTTGTGCGGCGTTGGCGGCGCGGCCGCGAACGCTTCGACCGCTGCGCGCGTGGCGGCGTCGGCGGGCAGGCGCCAATGCCAGCGCGGCGTGGCGCGGCTCCGCGCGTCGACGGTCGTGTGCGCGCACTCGCGGCCGGCGCGCCGGTCGAACGCCGCGAGCAAGGCGGCGCGGTGGCGGCGGGCCGCGACGGCGACCTCGGCGCGGAAGCCAGCAGGCAGCGCGCCGGCAGCGAGGTAGCCCGCGAGCAGTTCGCGGGCGTCCGGGTCGAGGGCGCCGGCGTCGAGCGCGGCGCAGAAGCGGGCGAGACCGCGAGCGCGTTCGCGCTGGTCGGCGCGCTCGCCGTGGTGCACGCTGGTCAGGTCGAGCAGGCGCGGGGCGTCGTCAGGCCCGACCAGAAGGTTGCCGGGGTGCAGGTCGTCGAGCTGCACGCCAAGGTCGTGCAGGCGCCGGAGCAGCGCGCCGGCGGCGCGCTGTGCGCTTGGCGAGGCGGTGGCGAAGTCGAACGGCGCGCCCGCTGCCGTGCGGGTCACGACGAAGCTGCGCAGCCGGCCGTTCTCGCTCGCGAAGCCGTGCGCGAGCGCTTCGACGACCGGCAGGCCGAGCGCGGCGGCGGCGCGCAGGTGGCCGTGTTCGGCGCGGCCGCGGTCCATCCGCACGAAGTCGCGCACGCGGTCGGCCAGCGTGTCGGGCCGGAAGACCTTGACGTGCACGGGCACATCGGCGAACGCGCCGCGGAAGACGCTGCGGACCGTGCGTTGCTTGATGCAGTCGAAGCCCGCTGCCGGCCAGGCGCCGAGGTCGCGCGCCAACAGGCCCGCAAGGGCCACGGCGACCGTCGGATCACAGGCGGCCGTCGCGCGGCCGCAGGCAAGCGGCACGGTTTGCGGCGACGGGCCGTTGCCCGAGGGAGGCGGATGCGGAACCATGGGGCGGCGATGTGGCGGCTGCACCGATACTACCTGAAGGAAGTGCTGGTCTCCGCCAGCATCACCTTCCTGGTGCTGTTCGCCGTCATCCTGGTGAGCCTCGTCTACCGCGGCATCCAGCGGTCCCAGGGCGGCGACGCCTTCGACGCGCTCAAGATCACTCTGTTCTTCGCGCTCGACTCGTTCCCGCACCTGCTGACGATCTCCTTCCTGATCGCCACGGTGATGACGTTCACGCGCGCCGCCCAGGACCGCGAACTGGTCGCCATCCGCGCCGCCGGCGTGTCGCCGTTCGTGCCGATGTCGTCGGCGCTACTGGTCGGCGTGGGCCTGACGGCGCTCGGTTCGGTGGCGATGCACTATGCGATCCCCGAGGCGCACTTCCGCAAGTACCGCGTCATCGCCGGGGTCGTCCGCAACGTCTTCATGAGCATGCAACTCGGCAGCGACCGCATCGTCCTGCCCGGCGGCGGCTATGTGATGACGTATCGCGAGCACGACGGCGCCGAGTTTCGTGACTGCACGATCTACTGCAAGAAGCCGGTCGCTGGCTTCGAGTCGCCGATCCTGTTCGTCGATCGGGTGCAGCTGCCCGATGTCGACGACACGACGACCGAGTTCGTCATCGCGCTCGACGGCATCCGCGACCCGATCGGCACCAGCGGCACGCCCGGACGCATGCTGATCGGCGTCCCGATCGACTTCAGTGGCGGCGAATCGCGCGACGAGCGCGACGATGATCTGCGCAGCGACCAACTGCTCGGCGAGGTGATGCGCGGCGTCCATCCGGCGCCGAACGGGGCGCTTTACACGTTGTTCCGGCGCTGCTGCTTCGCGTTGATGCCGGCGCTGCTGGCGCCGATCGGCTTCTGCCTTGCCGAGTTCGCTCGCGAACGCGGCCGTGTGTTTGCGCTGGTTCTCGCGCTCGCGCCGCTGTCGCTGTTCTACCTCGGCGAAGTGCTGGGTGCGCGCCTGCTGTTGTCGACCGACTCGCCGTGGTGCGGCTGGCTGCCGGCGGCGCTGCTGGTCGCCTTCGGCGCGCCGCTGTGCTGGGGGCAGCTGCGTCGATGACTGGCCTGGACCGCTACGTTGGCCGTATTGCGCTCGGCGCCTTCGCCGCGGCGCTGGCGTTCTTCCTGTTCCTGTCGATCCTGGTCGACCTGCTCGGCAACATCTCGCGCTACGCCGACCGCGCCTTCAAGGCTGGTCTCGACGGCTTCGACCTCGCGTTCTACCTCGTCAGCTACTACGCCAAACTGCTGCCGGTGCTGGTGACGACCGTCGCTCCGTTCGCCGTGGTCATCGCCGGCATGTTCGCCGTCGCGCGCCTACAGCAGGCGAACGAGGTCGTGCCGATGCTGTTCACCGGTCGCAGCATGCAGCGCATCCTGCGCCCGATGCTGACGCTCGCGGTCGTCGTCGGCCTCGGCATGGCGGCGTGCTGGCAGTGGGTCGTACCGAGCGTCGGCGCCGAACTGGCGACCGTGGAGGTGTTCCTGCGCCAGAGCAAGACAGTGCACAAGAACCTCGTGCACGAGCTGCGTGACGAGGGCCGCAGCCTGCAGGCGCTCGAGTTCGACCCGGTCGCAAACGCGCTCGTCGACGTGCGCATGATCGAGCGCGGGCCGCACGGCGCCGACGTCACGCTGACGCGCGCCGTGCGGGCCGCATGGGACGCCGGCCGCGGCGACTGGCGGCTCGAAGGCGGCCGGGTCGAGCGCACGCGCCGCAGCGATCCGGCCGAGTGGCTGGGCCGGCCGGACCTGACGCCCGCCGTGCTCGTGGCGCAGAGTCGCGACACGATCGACCCGGAGATGCTTTCCTACACGGAGCTGCAGGCGCTGCTGCGCGCGCGGCCCAACCGGGCCGACGTGCGGTTGGCGTTCCATCGCCACGTCACGTGGCCGTTGGCCTGCGTCCTGCTGCTGCTGCTCGTGCTGCCGCTCGCGGTGCACTTCGAGCGCGGCAGCCGCACCGGCCGCGTGCTCGGCGCGATCGGTCTGTGCGCCGCCTATGTGCTGTTCGACCTCACCTGTCAGAGCCTCGGCAAGCGCGGCCTCGTCAACCCCGTGGTGATCGCGTGGGCGCCGCCGATTCTGTTCGGCTCGCTCGGCGCCGTGCTGTTCGGGAGCTCGCGCACATGACCGCCTCGTCGCAGCAGCCGCGCCGTCTGCCCGGCTGGGTCGTGCTCTTGTTCCTCGTTGCGATGATCGCAGCACTCGGGCTCGCGATCCGGCTCAACGTGCGGTGACGCACGGAGTGACGCGCGCACGAACCGGTCGGCCCGCGGCGGGCCTCACACCAGGTCGGAGTCGCCTAGCGTGTGGTACCAATGCTCCTTGTAGAAGGCCGTCTCGTGCGTGTCGAACGGGATGACGACCTGGAAGTAGATCGTGCCGTAGACGAGGAAGCCCAGCCGCTGGAAACCGACGAAGCGCGGGTCGCGGTGCTGGAACAGCGTGACCAGCGCGTTGGCTCGCAGCGCGTTGGCGCGTTGTTCGGCGGCGGCGACCAGCGCCACGGTGGCGTCGGCGTCGTCGGCGGGCGCGAGCCAGTCGACGACAAAGCAGGTGTTGGGCATCACGAAGTCGCGCAGCGCGACGACCATGGCGCCGCGCAGCCGGCCGCTGGCGGCCTCGCGGCACTCGAAGAGCTCGTACGTCGCGTCGTGCGCGTCGGCGTAGCGCCAGTTCATGGAGCGCGCGTCGCGGATCGCCGACAACTGTGTCGTCTTGGCGAACTCTGCCCACAGCGCGTCGAGGTCGGCGCCGAAGCGAGCGACCTGGCGCACGGTGAGTCTGGTAGGCGCGGCGCGCGGCGGCAGGCCGCCCGGCGGCAACTCGCGGAATAGGAAGTCCCAGTCGCGCAGCATTTCGTAGCGCAGGTACTTCTGGCCGATGCGCCACGTCGCGATCGGCCAGCCGTGGTGGAACGAGTTCTGCTTCGCGCCCTTGCCGCCCCAGAGTTCGTAGTGGGCGAGCGCGAGGTTGACGAACAGGCCGGGGCGCGGGCCGGCGCGGCGGTGCTCGGGCAACACCCAGAGGTCGACGCATTGGCCGACGATGCGCGGCTTGCCTTCGATCCAGAACGGCGTCGGCAGCGTCACGTAGGCGCCGACGATGCCGTCCTTCTCGTGCTCGGCGAGCATTATGTGCACCTCGCCGGTCGGGTTGTCGCGGAACTTCCACAGCCAATGCGCCATGCTGCGCGGCGGGAAGATGCGGTTGTGCCCGGCGAGGACGCCGACCTCGTCGCCGGGGCGATAGGGGCGGATCGTGATGCCGTCGCTCATACGCCAGAGCCTATCGGCAGCCGGCGGGCGCGGGCTACTCGCGCTTGTTGCGTTCCTGCCACGTTCGCAGCAGGTCCAGCGCCTGGCGCGGCGTGAGGCCGTCGAGGTCGAGCGCGCGCAGTTCCTCGACGATCGGGTCGGGCGGCGGCGCGAACAGTTCCTTTTGCTTGATGCCCGGGCGCTGGCGGTCGCGTGCGGCGACCAGCGCTTCGCGGACTTCACCGCCTTCCTCGTCGAGCTTGGCGAGCACCTGCTTGGCGCGCTCGATCACCGCCTTGGGAACGCCGGCGAGGCGGGCGACGTGCAAGCCGTAACTGCGGTCGGTGCCGCCCTGCTCGATGCGGTGCAGGAAGGCGATCTCGTCGCCCCATTCGCGCACGGCGACGCGGCAGTTGACGATGCCGCGGCCGGGGCCGGCGAGGTCGGTCAACTGGTGGTAGTGGGTGGCGAACAGCGCGCGGCAGCGGACGCGGTCGTGCAGGTCCTCGGCGATCGCCCACGCCAGCGACATGCCGTCGTAGGTGCTGGTGCCGCGGCCGACCTCGTCGAGCACGACGAGGCTGCGCGCGGTCGCGTTGTGCAGGATGTTGGCGGTCTCGGTCATCTCGACCATGAAAGTCGACGAGCCCCGGCTGATGTCGTCGGCGCCGCCGACACGCGTGAACACCCGGTCGACCACGCCGATGCGCGTGGCCGTCGCCGGCACATAGCCGCCGATTTGCGCCAGCACGACGATCAGCGCATTCTGGCGGATCCACGTCGACTTGCCCGACATGTTGGGTCCGGTCAGCAGGACGAGCCGGCGCGCGGGCGGTTCGAGGTCGGTGTCGTTCGGCACGAACGAGCCGGCGGCGTGGGTTGCCTCGATGACCGGATGCCGGCCGTCCGCGATGCACAACGCGGTCGAGTCGTCGATGACGGGCCGACAGTAGTGGCGGTCGCGGGCGACGGTGGCGAGCGACTGCAGGCAGTCGAGCTCGGCCACCGCGCGGGCAGTGGCGTGCAGCGAGGCGATCGCTGCGGCGACGTGTTCGCGCAGCGCCTGGAACAGCTCGTACTCGAGCGCCTTGCCATTCTCCTCGGCCTTCAGCGCTTTGCTCTCGAACGCCCGCAGCTCGTCGGTGACGTAGCGCTCGGCGTTCTTCGTCGTCTGCTTGCGCTGGAACTCCGGCGGCAGCGCCACCTCGCGATGCGTGTGGGTGACCTCGATGAAGTAGCCGAAGACGCGGTTGAAGCCGACTTTCAGGCTACCGATGCCGGTGCGCTCGACCAGTTGCGCCTGGTAGCGGGCCAGCCACTCGCCGCTGTCGCGCGCGAGCGTGCGCAGTTCGTCGAGGCTGGCGTCGAAGCTCGAGCGGATGAGGCCGCCGTCCTTGACCGTCAGCGGCGGCTCGTCGACCAGCGTCGCGCCGATGCGCTGCGCCAGCTCGGGCAGCGGGTCGATGCGCTGCCCGAGGTCGCGCAGCAACTCGCTGCGGCACTCGCGCAGCCGGTCCCGAACGGCCGGCAGCCGGTCGAGGCTGGCGCGCAGGCCGACGACGTCGCGGGCGTTGGCGCGGCCGAACGCGGCGCGTGACGACAGACGCTCGAGGTCGAGCACGGCGGCGAGCTGGCCGGCGACTAGGCGCAGCAGTTCGGGGTCGTCGTGCAGCTCGGCGACGGCGTCCTGGCGCCGCTGGATCGCGGCCAGGTCGGCGAGCGGCGCCAGCAGCCAGCTGCGCAGCAGACGCGCGCCCATAGGCGTCGCCGTGCGGTCGACGATCGCCAGCAGCGTCATGCCTTCGGCGTCGCGCATCGTCTGCACGAGCTCGAGGCTCTGACGGGTGGTGCGGTCGAGCCGCATGAATGCGCCGTCGTGCCAGACCTCGAGGCCGCGCAGGTGCGGCAGCGCGCACAGCTGCGTCTCCTGCAGGTAGGCGACCAGCGCGCCGGCGGCGCCGACGGCGAGTGGCTGGTCCTGCACGCCAAAGCCGGCGAGCGTCGCGACGCGGAAGAACTGCTGCAGCAGCCGGGTCGCCGTCTCGGCGCCGAAGTCGTACGGCGCGCGGAACGTCGTTGGCGTGTTCTCCGCCGGCAGCCAGGGTCGCGGCTGGCCGCGCTGGTCCTCGGCCAGCAACAATTCGCTCGGCTCGATGCGCGCCAGCTCGTCGGCGAGTCGTTCGGGCGCGCACTCGTGCACGCGGAACGCGCCGGTCGACAGCTCGACCCAGGCGAGGCCGACGCGGTCGCGGCCGAAGGCGACTGCCGCGAGGTGGTTGCTGCGGCCGCGGTCGAGCAGGCTGTCCTCGGTCAGCGTGCCCGGCGTCAGCACGCGCACGACAGCGCGCTCGACCACGCCCTTGGCGTCCTTCGGGTCTTGCAGCTGCTCGCAGATCGCCACCTTGTGGCCGGCGGCGACGAGGCGTTGCAGGTAGCCGTCGACTGCGCGCACCGGCACGCCCGCCATCGGGATCGCCGACTCGCCCTTGCTGCGGCTCGTCAACGTCAGCCCGAGCGCCTTCGCCGCCACCTTCGCGTCGTCGAAGAACAGCTCATAGAAGTCGCCCATGCGGAAGAACAGCAGCGCGTCCGGGTGGCGCTGCTTCTGCGCGTGGTACTGCGCCATCGCCGGCGTCGTCGCGATATCGCTCATCGGCCGGCCGCTCCCGCGCCGCGCGGTCGCGCGCTGAGCAGGCGCTGCGCCTCGTCGGCGATCACCTCGGCGGCCGTCGCCGCGTCGTCGTGGCTGGTCTCGCCGCAGAACGACACGCGCACGACCTCGCGCGCGGCGGCGCGGTCGAGGCCGATCGCCGCTAGCACGTGGTTGTCGGCCTTGTGCGCGGCGCCGTCGTCGGCATGCGCGCCGTGGCAGGCCGAGCCGGTCGAGAACGCGACGCCGCGCGCATCGCAGCGCAGCGCCAGCGTCTGGCCGACGACGCCCGGCAGGCGCATTGACAGGATGTGCGGCAGCCGGCGCTCGGCGCAGCCCAGGCGGGTCGCGCCGGGCACGGCCGCGGCGACGGCCCCGAACACTTCGTCGGCGAGGCCGGCGGTGTGCGCCGCCGTCGCGGCCTGGTGGGTGAGCACGCGCTCGGCGGCGACGGCGAGACCGACCGCGCCCGACACGTTCTCGGTGCCGCCGCGCAGGCCGCCCTCCTGCCCGCCGGCGGGCAGCAGCGGCGCGACCTCGGCGATGCTGGACAGCGCCAGGAAGCCGGCGCCGCGCGGGCCGTGGAACTTGTGGCCGCTGACCGCGACCGAGTCGACGCCGAAGTCGTCCATGTCGAACGGCAGCTTGCCGTAGGTCTGCACGAGGTCGACGTGCACATGCGCGCCGGGCGCGGCGCGGCGCACGAGTTCAACGAGGTCCTGCAGGCGGCCAAGCGTGCCGAGCTCGTTGTGGCCGTGCATCAGCGCGACGACGCGCACGTCCTGGCCGAGCCGCTCGAACAGCGCTTCCGGCGCGATGTCGCCGTCGCGCGTCACCGGCAGCACGTCGACGTGGTGGCGCAAGCGGCCGAGCAGGCCCTGGCACTGCAGCAGCGCTGGGTGGTCGGCGGCGGCCATCAGCACGCGTCCCGGCGAGCGCGCCAGCGCCGCGCCGACGATGCCGAGCTGGTCGGCCTCGCTGCCGCCCGAGGTGAACACCACGCGGGCGGCGCCCACCGAGCCGCGCAGGAATTCGCGTGCGTCGTCGAGCAGGCGCTTGGCGGGCGGGCCAAAGGCGTGGCCGCTGCTCGGGTTGCCGTAGGCATCGCAGGTTGCAGCGGCCATGGCTTCGACAACGGCGGCGAACGGCCGCGTCGTGGCGGCGTTGTCGAGGTAGATGCGGCACGGCGAGGCCATGCGTCGATCATGGCGCGGAGCGGCGGCTCAGGCCACAGTCGTGCGCCGGCATGCGGGCATGCGCAACAGGACCCGCCGCCGACGCTCGGCGCGGCCGCTGCGTTCACTCGGCGATGCGGTACCGGCGCAGCTTCTCGTACAGCGTCGCCGAGGTCGGCGAACGTTCACTCCATGCGCTGGAGCACGCGGCTCGCGGTCGTCGTCGGCGCGCTGCCGTGCGGAATCGCCGGATCCTCGTCGGCGATCTCGCGCGCGATCACCGTCGGCGTCGCCGCGCTCGGCCTGAAGGCCAGCGGCGCGGTGCGCGGTTCGATCACAAGGCGCGTGCCGCCGATTGTCAGGGTCTGGCCGGCGGCGAGCTTGCCCTTTCGCGTCGCCTTGCCGCCGAGCATCGGCGCGTTGTCGCTGCCGAGGTCCTGGAAGGCGAAGTCATTGCCTTTGCGCTCGAGCATCAGGCGCCGACGGTTGACCACGGCGTCGCGCAGGACGATGTCGCACGCGAGCGAGCGTCCGATCACCCAGCGCTCGCCGCGCAGCGGGATCGCGCGCACCGCGCCGTCGCTCCAGACGAGCAGGCGGTACGAGGCTTGCGGTTGCAGTTCCGGCATGGCCTGACGATGGAATGGGCCGGTCTCGACTGGCGTGACTGGAAACCGAATGCTGCTGCCCAGATCGCGTCGACCTAATGGTATCCGGACTCTGGTCGCGTGCTCCAGTCGTCGGCAGGGAGTGCCGATACAGCTCGTATGTGGCTCTGGATCGGCGCAGCGTGGTTGGCGGCCGCCTGGGCGGCGGTGCTCGTGCACCATCGCTGGCGGCAGCGGGCGCCGGCGATCGATCCGCGCTTCGCGACGTTCGCCCTGCGCTTGGAGAACGAAATCGAGCAGCAGCATCCCAACGTCCGCTTCCTCGGCATGCTGCCAGATCGCTTCGCTTGCTTGCTGGCGGTCGACGGCCAGGAGACGGTCGTCGCGCTGCACGGCCTCTTCAGCCACGCTGACAACGGCACGGACGGGTTCACCCGCGCGGTCGCGCGCCTGCTCGGCGAAGTGCGCGACGTCGGCCTCGACCACATCGACGACGACGACGGCGACTTCGCGTTCGTCGCCGCGTCGCTGCTGCCGCAGGTGCGCACGCGCGCGTGGCTCAGCGAGCACGGCACGTTCGGCGACTCCGGCATCGCGCACCGCGCGCTCGGCGAGCGACTGGTCGTCGTCTATGTGATCGACGAAGGCGCCGACATGGTCTTCGTCTGCCGCAAGCACCTGCAGCGCTGGTGCAAGACCGAAGCCGAGGTGCATGACCTAGCGGTCGTCAACCTCGCGAGCCGCTGCGCGCCGCTGCCCGAGCGCGTGCGCGGGAACGGTCTCGTGTTGCGGAGCCGCGACGGCTACGACGCCGCGCGCGTGCTGCTGCTGCTCGGCTCCGACGAAGAACTCCTCGTCGCCTTGCCCGACCGCGACACGCTGTGGGTCGGTCGTGCGCGGGAGGTCGACGTCGCGAAGGTCACGGCAGCGGTCGAGGCCGTGGCGGCCAACGCGCCGCACCCGGTCGAGGGCGGGTTGTTCCGGCTCACCGCCGGTCAGCTCGAACTGCTGCCAGCGACGCGCTGACCGTCACGTCGGTCGCGTCGGGCACGATGAACGTCTGGGCGCGGTCGGGATACAGCACGTCGACCAGCCGGTAGGCGCCAGCGCCCAGCCAGACGCGCAGCGGCGTCTCCGGCGCCATGATCAGGCCGGTCTGCGCGTCGGCCGGCAACCAGCCGTCCGCGCCGTCGCGGACGAGGCGGAAGGCGCCGTGGTGGTTGGCGCCTGCGGGTGGCCGGAACGTCACCAGCGCGGCCCGCGCGTCGATCGTCACCGCCGTCGGGCCGTCGACGCGCGCCGTGGTGCGCGCAAGGAACGAACGCAGGGCGCCCGGCCGCGCCGCTGCGAGCGCTAGCACGTAGTCCTCGCCGGCGGGCACGACGTGGCGCAGCAGCCAGCCGTCGTCGCGGCGCACGCTGGTCGCGAGCGGCAGCCACGCCACGCCGTCGCCGCCGCGCGCCGGCGCGATCGCGAGCCCGGCGTCGGCCGACGGCCAATCAGCCGGCGCGTTCTGCACCAGCGCTGACAATGCCACCAGCGGCGCGTCGCCGCGTTGGGGCGCGGGCGCCGTGGCGCGCGCGAAGTCCGGGCTGTCGGGCAACCGGTCGATCGGCGGGATCGGCGTCGCTGTCGGCGCGAACGCCGGCGCGACGGCGGCGACCGGTTCGCGGCGCAGGGCCCAGACTGCGGCATAGGCGGCGAGGGCCAGGCCGATGGCGACCAGCAGCGTCAGCAGCAGCGCAGAGAGAACTCGCACGCGCACGATGCTAGGAGTCGGGGCCACGGGAGGCCACGCCGCGACGCCACGCGACGTCGCGGCGACCGGCTTCTCGGGCTCGGCGTGGCCGCACAGGTGACCAAGCAGGACCGTGCGAGCGCCTGCCGCCGGGCGTGTGCGCAGGCGGTCAGCGGCCGCCGCCCACGTTGCCGCTGCCAGCGCGGCCGCCACCGCCTTGGCGGCCACCGCCGCCGCCGCCGCCCGCGCCGCCGCCTTGGCGCCCGCCCGGTCCGGCGTTTGGATCCGGCGTGGTGACCGGTTTGCCGGCTGCGACCTGCACCGCGGCGTCGGCGGTCAGCACGATTGGCGTCGCCGTGCGTTCGCGGCCGCGCAGCGTCACTACCAGCAGGTAGCTGCCCGGCTTGACGGCGTCGAAGCGAAAGGCGCCAGTCTGCACGCGCGCCTCGACGCTGCCGTTCTCGCGCACCGAGGCGTTGAAGTCGGCCGGCAACTCGAGCGCGCCAGCGAGCAGCGTCGCGCGGCCGGCGAGTTCCTCCACCTTGCCACCGTCGTCGCGCGTGAGCGCGCCGGTCAGCCGGCACGTGCTCAGTTGGATGAAGGGCTCGGTCGCGACGTCGACGAATACTTGCACGATCTCTTCGTGCAGCGTGCCGCCGCGGCGCGCGCTGCTGACGCGCAGACGGTAGCTGCCCGCCGGCACCTTCTGGATCGTGAACTTGCCCGACTGCGCGGTTGTCGTCTGGAACTGGCGGCCCATGTTGCCGAAGCCGCCGGGACCGCCGAAGCCGCCGGGACCGCCACCGCGGTTGCTGCGGCCGCTCTGGGCATTGCCGCCGGCGTCAACGGCGCCGGGTTCGTCGATCCTGGACAGTTCGACCTGGAAGCCCGCGCCCGGTTTGCCGTTGTGCAGCACCGTGCCGGCGACGCGGCCGACCAGCGGCCGCAGCGCGGTGAGGTCGAGCTTCTTGGTCTCGCCGCCGCGCACCGCCGCGTCGGCGGTCATTGCGCCGCCGAAGAACTGCGGCGCCAGTTCGCGCATCATGTCTTGTATCGAGCCGACCCAGCAGCGCACGACGTAGTCGCCCGGCGTCAGGTCGCGCAGTTCGTAGTTGCCCTCGGTGTCGACGCTGGCGCTGCCGAACGGGCTGTTGCCGCCGCCGTTGCCACCACGGCTGCGGCCCATCAAGCTGCCGAAGCCGCCATTGCCGCCGCCACCGTTGGCCGGCGGCGCGGGGAACGCGTAGACGCGCGCTTCGCCGTGTTCGTCGCGGCCGAGGCCGCGCACCTTGCCGGCGAGCTTGCCGAGCGCGCCCATGCGCAGCTCCAGGCCGGAGCGATCACCCTGAATCACGACGTCGTCGAGCTGTGCATCGGCGAAGCCCTTGGCCTCCGCCTGCAGGCGGAAGGTTCCGCGCGGCGCGTGCTTCAGCACGAACGTGCCTTCCTCGTCGGTCTGCGTCTCGAGGCTGACCTGCGCCATCATCGCGGCACGCATCGCGTCGCGGCCGCCCGGTTGCGGCGCCGCCGCGTCGGCCTGCGCGTCGCCGCCGCGACCGCCGCGCGCGCCGCGCCCGCGGCCCTCGAACGGCGATTGCGTGCGCAGTTCGACGCGCGCGCCGGCGATCGGATCGCCCTTGGTGTCGCGCACGACGCCAGCGAGGAAGAAACCCGCGTCGAGCGCGAGATCGACCCTCGGCGCCGCTGCGCCAAAGCGCAGCTCTACCTCGGCCGAGCGCTGGCGCGTGTGCTCGGGCGACTGCACGTGCACCTCGTAGACGCCTTCTTGCAAGCCGGCGACCGAGTACGCGCCGTCCGCGTGGGCTTCGGGCTTGCCGAGGTCGCGCACGAAGGCGCCGCGGCCGTTGCCGCCGTCGCCGTTGTCGCCGTCATTCGAGCCGCCGCGGCCGCCGCGACCGCCGTTGTCGCCGTCATTCGAGCCGCCGCGCCCGCCACGACCGCCGGAGTTGCCGCCGCCGGCGCTGCGAATCGCGTCGAGCCGGGCCATCACCTGCTGGCGTGCCGCGTCATCGAGGTTGCCGGAACGCAGTTGCGCGACCAGCGCCTCGGCTTCGCCCGGCGTCGCGCCGGCGGGCTGCAGGCCGCGCGTGCGGATCGCGCGCACGGCGTAGAGCGTCACCGCCTTGCCGTCGTCGTCGACGACGCGGCCGTCGATGCGCAACCCGTCCTGCAGCGTCAGCTGCAGCGGCTGGCCGAGCTTGGGATCGACGCCGTCCTGGCGCAGGTCGAGATAGCCTTCGGCGCGCACATCGAGGCGCATCGGCGCGCCCGGCAGGTGGGCGAGGAAGAATCGCCCCTGCGCGTCGGTCTGCGTGCTGTGTTCGCGGCCGCCGCCGTTGTTGCCGCGCTGCCACGGCGCGCCGTCGCCGCCGCGCGGGTTCGCGGCCACCGGCGAAGCCGCCTCCGGCGCG
>VGZG01000058.1 GCA_016872675.1 Planctomycetota bacterium | reverse complement strand
CGGGGCGGCGACCTTCGGCGCGGGCGTCGGAATCGGCGTCGGCGCGGCGGTGGGCGCGGGCGCGGCCGCCGCAGCGGCGCCACCAGCGGCGCCAGCGTCGATCACTGCGATGACGCTGCCGACCGGGACGACGTCGCCTTCCTTGCAACGCAGTTCCTTGATCACGCCGGTGAACGGCACGGTGATCGTCACCGTGGCCTTGTCCGTCATCACCTCGACGAACTCGTCCTCTTCCTTCACGGCCTGGCCGGCCTTGACCTTCCAGCTGACGATCTCGCCTTCAGCGATGCCTTCACCGATGTCGGGGAGCTTGAATTCCTTGAGTGCCATGTGCGTTGCGTGGGGCTGCTTGAGGTTGTGCGGGATGCGGATGGTGCGGGGTGCGGCGCGCGCGCGCCTCACCAGGTGAAGGTCTTCTCGATGCCGGCGAGGACGCGCTTCTCGTCGGGCATGTACAGGTGCTCGAGCGTGTACGGGAACGGCGTGTCGAAGCCGGCGACGCGGACCACCGGGCCTTCGAGCCACTCGATGCACTTCTCGGCGATCAACGCCGACAGCTCGGCGCCGTAGCCGCAGGTCTTGGGCGCCTCGTAGACGACGACGACGCGGCCGGTCTTCTTGACCGACGCGAGCACGGTCGCCTCGTCGAGCGGCACCAGCGTGCGCAGGTCGACGACCTCGACGCTGCGGCCGGCCTGCGCGGCGGTCGCGGCCGCCTGCTCGCAGACCGACACCATCGCGCCGTAGCTGAGGATCGTCACGTCCTCGCCCTCGCGGGCGATGCGCGCCTTGCCGAGCGGCACGACGTGCTCGCCGAGCGGCACCTCGCCCTTGCCGTGGCGGTAGATTCGCTTGGGCTCGAGGAACATCACCGGGTCCTCGTCGCGGATCGACGCGAGCAGCAGGCCCTTGGCGTCGGCCGGCGTGCTCGGGATCACGACCTTGAGGCCAGGCGTGTGGCAGAAGTACGCCTCGCTCGATTGGCTGTGGTAGTGGCCGCCGCGGATGCCGCCGCCGTACGGCGAGCGGATCACCATCGGGCAGGTGTACTCGCCGCCGCTGCGGTAGCGCATCTTCGCCGCTTCGCTGACGATCTGGTCGAAGGCGGGGTAGATGAAGTCGAGGAACTGGATCTCGGCGATCGGGCGCATGCCGTAGACGGCCATGCCGACGGCGGCGCCGATGATGCCGCACTCCGACAGCGGCGTGTCGAAGCAGCGCTTCTCGCCGAACTCGTCGAACAGGCCCATCGTGGCGCCGAAGACGCCGCCCTTCTTGCCGACGTCCTCGCCGAAGACGACCACGCGATCGTCGTTGCGCATCTCGGTGCGCATCGCATCGGTGATCGCCTCGATCATCGTCATCACCTTGGTGCCGGTCTCGCCGGCGCCCGGCTTGGTCTTGGTCGCGGTCATGGGAATCTCGTGCGTGCGGGTGCGGGGTGGTGGTTGCGTGCGCGGGTCACAGCGGGAAGTGGCCGACCTCGGCCCCGACCCCGCCCTTCGCCATCAGGTCGTGCAGTTCCTGGCGCTGCTCCTTCAACTGCGGCGTCAGGTTCATGTAGACGTCGTCGAACAGCGTCTCGGGGCCCGGGTTGGCCATCGCCTCGGCGGCGGTGACGGCGGCGCCGATGGCGGCTTTGGCGGCCTCGACGCACTCCTTCTCGAACGCCTCGTTCCAGAGCTTCTTGCCCTTGAGGTACTGCTGGAAGCGCGCGATCGGGTCCTTCTTCTTCCACGCTTCGTACTCCTTGGCGTCGCGGTAGCGCGCGGCGTCGTCGGAGCTGCTGTGCGAGGCCATGCGGTAGGTCACGGTCTCGATCAGCGTCGGACCCTCGCCGCGGCGGGCGCGGTCGACGGCCTCCTTGCAGGCGCGGTAGACGGCGAGCAGGTCGTTGCCGTCGACGCGGATGCCCGGCATGCCGTAGGCGTCGGCCTTGATCGCCATCGACTCGCTGCAGGTCTGCTTGTTGGACGGCACCGAGATCGCCCAGCCGTTGTTCTCGCAGATGAACACGACCGGCGCCTTGTAGACGGCGGCGAAGTTCAGCCCGGTGTGGAAGTCGTTGCTGCTGGTGCCGCCGTCGCCGCAGAACGTCATGAACACCGTGTCGTCGCCGCGGATGCGCGCGGCCATGCCAGCGCCGGCGGCCTGCGTCAGCTGCGTGCCGATCGGCGAGCTGATCGAGACGAAGTTCGCCTGCCGGAAGCTGTAGTGCACCGGCATCTGGCGGCCCTTGCTGGTGTCGCCGGAGTTGCCGAACCACTCGCAGATGATCTTGTCGATCGGCACCTGCCGCAGCAGCAGGATGCCCGGCTGGCGGTAGGCCGGGAACAGCCAGTCGCTGTCCTTCAGCGCGTACGCGGCGCCGAGGTGCGACGCTTCCTGGCCGGTCGACTGCAGGTAGAAGCCGATGCGGCCCTGGCGCTGCAGCGCCAGACCGCGGTCGTCGAGCGCGCGGGTCGTCACCATCAGCCGGTAGAGCTTCTGCAACTCGGCGGCGGGCAGGTTCGGGTCCTTGCCCTTCTGGGCCTTGCCGTCCTTGTCGAGGATCGTCAGCAGTTCGAGGCTCATACGGATTCTGGGGTCGGAGTGGCGATGGCGGCGTGCGCGGCGTCGAGCTCGCGGCGCTGGCGGATCATGCCGGCGAGGTAGAACTCGGCGGCCTTGTAGCTGGAGCGGACGAGCGGTCCTGCGGCGACGTAGAGGAAGCCCTTGGTCATCGCGCGCGCTTCGAGCGCTTGGAAGCGCGCCGGGGTCAGGTGCTCGCGCACCGGCAGGTGCAGCAGCGTTGGCCGCAGGTACTGGCCGAAGGTCACGACGTCGACGCCGTGCTCGCGCAGGTCGTCCATCGCCTGCTCGACTTCGCGGTCGCTCTCGCCGAGGCCGAGCATCAACGACGACTTGGTGACGACGTCGGGGCGCAGCTCCTTGGCCGTGCGCAGCGTCGCCAGCGAGCGCACGTAGCTGCAGCGGTAGTCGCGCACGCGCGGTGTCAGGCGCAGCACGGTCTCGATGTTGTGGGCGTAGACATCCGGGCCGGCGTCGAGCACGGTCTGGATCATCTGCGCCCCGGTCTGCGTCTGGCGCTCGCTCACGAGCCAGTCGCCGACCAGCGCCTCGACCAGCATGTCGGGCTGGCGGCGTTTGATCGCGCGGATCGTCGCCGCGACGTGGCCAGCGCCGCCGTCGGGCAGGTCGTCGCGGTCGACCATCGTCAGCACGACGTACTTGAGGCCCATCGCGACGACGGCCTCGGCGACCTTCTCCGGTTCGTCGGCGTCGACCGGCGTGCCTTCGCTGTGCGTCTTGACCGCGCAGAAGCGGCAGCCGCGCGTGCAGGTGTCGCCGAGCACCATGAACGTCGCCGTGCCGCCGGCCCAGCACTCGCCCATGTTCGGGCACTTGGCCTCTTCGCAGACGGTGTGCAGGCCGCGCTCGCGCAGCGTCTTCTCGAGGCCGACGACGGTCGGACCCGATGGCAACGGCACCTTGAGCCAGTCCGGCTTCTGGCCGGGGGTGATGCGCTTGTTGTGGATCGTCGACATCCGGAGGTGGCGCGCGCGGCAGGGGGCTGGCTGCGTGCCGACGCGAGAACCGTAGGAAGGACCGCTGCCGGAGGCCAATTAGATACCAACGAGTATCTTACCCTGGTTGCGTCGGCTCGGTGTGCCTGCGAAGCACCAGAATCGACGCAACTCAGTTACCAACAACGATCTGCATCGCGTCGGTCTGGCCGATCGGCAGCGCGAAGCCGGTCAGACCGAAGTCCAGCACGAAGGCCTGGACGGCGATCCGCGTGCCGCCGAGGGCCGCCCCGCCTGGGATCGGCAGCGGTTGCGCCGCGGCGCCGAACGCGTCGGCCAGCGTGGTCGCCAAGGCATCGGGCAGCACGTAAGCCTGCACGCAGGGTGGCGTGCCCGGGACCGGCAGGCCGACGGGCAGCGCGTCGCCGAGCTTGACCGAGAACAGCACCAGCACGCTGGGCGGCGCGTTGTAGGCCGCCAGTTCGAAGCCGGCGTTGCCCGCCAGCGGCGCGCCGACGGTCGTCAGCAGCGGCGTGCCGACGGTCGTGCCGCAGCCCGCGCCCGAGTTGGTCACGCTGGCCGGCGTGCGGATCCAGCGGAGCCCGCGCAGGGCGGTGTTGGCAGCGCCGATTGCCAGCGGCACGACGGTTGCGGCAGCGCCGGTGTCGACGACCTTGACGATGCCGTTGGTGGTCGTGATCGCGAACAGCGTCGCGACGCCGTTGTCGACGTAGCCCGACAGCCCGCGGCAACCGACGCCGACGCCCGGCGTGAACACGTACTGTTGGCTCCAGACGCCGCCGGTCGCGGTCCACTTCTGGATGCCGCCGCCCGACGTCGTGCGGTCGTCGGCGAGGTATACGGTCGCCGCGTCGGCGAAGAAGAAGTCGTATGGCGACGGCCCGGTCGCCAGCGGCATGCCCGGCAGCGGGGTCACCGTCTGGCCGCCGGTCGTCGGCGTGCCCGTGCCGACCGTGCCGACGCCGAACAGGCCGGCGGCGGCGGCCGTGCAGTACAACTGGCTGTCGACGATGTCGATGCGGCGCACGTTGGTCGTCGTGATGCTCAGCTGCACCGACGTCGTGCTGCCCACCTGCGGCACGTGCCGCGCGCTCGGGCCGTTGCCGGTGGTGGCGTTGCCCGCGGTCCAGAACTCGCCGCCGAACCAGCTGCAGGCGCCGCGTGCGTTGTTGCCGGAGTAGGCGTCGGTCAGCGCGGTGGTCGTGTCGATCGTCTCGTCGAGCGCGATGCGGGCGCAGACGCGCGGCACGCTGGCGCTCGCCGTGCTGGCGATCGACGCCGTGCCAGGCGCGGCGCCGTAGCCCATCGCGATCAGGTAGCGGCCGTCGACCGATTGCGTCAGGCCGCCTTCGGAACTGGCCGTGCCCGAGCAGACGAACGGCCGCTGCGCGCCGTTGAGCACCGTCGGCATCGGCACCGTCTGCACGAACGCGCCGGCCGCCGTGTACTCGTCGAGGAACACCTGCGTGCCGGCGTTGGTCAGCGCGCTGGCGCCGGTGCCGACGCGCAGCACGACGAGGTTGCCGGGCGTGATCTGGGCGGCCGCGGCGGCGGCGAGGCAGAGGATGGCGGGCAGCAGGCGGTGGGTGGGGGCCATGGCAGTAACGCGCTATAGCACCGTATCACGCCGCCAGTTGCCCACCGTTCGGCGACCCGTTCTATGGCGGGGACGATGCGGTGCAGCGTGCTCGTGTCGGCCGTCAGCCCGACCGCGGCGCGTCCCGCCGTTGCCACCGACCGTCCCGCAGCAGTTCGTGCGGCCCGTACGCGGCCTTGTACGCCATCGTCGCCGCGCCCTCGACCCAGTAGCCAAAGTAGTAGAACGGCACGCCGAGCTGCCGCGTCCACTCGATCTCGGCGAGCGCGCTGAACACGCCGAGGCTGCGGCGCGCCTGTTCGGGGTCGTAGAAGCAGTACACGGCCGAGACCGACTGCGCGCAGACGTCGAGCAGGCTGATGGCGACGACGCGGTCGCCGACTGTGTACACCGCCTCGACGGTGTCGACGGCGTCGGCGTAGAGCCCGGCCTGGAACGCCGCGTAGTCGGCGTCCGGCTCGCTGCCCGGGTGCTGGTGGCGCAGGTAGCGACGGTAGAGGTCGAACGTCGCTTCGCTGCACGCCGGCGGCCGCACGGCCATCGCCACATCGGTGTTCTTGCGCAGCGCGCGCCGCTGGCTGCGCGTCGGCCGGAACGTCGCCACCGGCACGCGCAGCGGCACGCACCGGCGGCAGTCCGGGCAGTCCATGGCGTAGAAGACGTCGCCAGCGCGGCGGAAGCCGCGGTCCATCAGCGCGTGGTACCCGGCGCCGTCGAGCCGCTCGGCGCGGAACGCGCGCTCGCGCGCGATCTTGCCCGGCAGGTACGAGCACGGCCGCTCGGGCTGCGGCGCCAACTGCGCGGCCTCGAGCCAGTCGACGACCGGATGGCGCGTCGGGGGCGCGGCGGCATCGTCGTCGTCGGGGTCGGCCATCGCGCGGATGCTACGCGCGCCAACGTGCCGACGGGCGGAGGCTTCGCCGCGCGACGTTTGCGCCGCCCGCCCGACGCGGCCAAACTGCGGCGACCGCATGACCGCATCGTCGCCCGCCAACAAGCCGTACCCCGAGGTTCCTGCCCAGGCGAACTTTCCGCAGCTTGAGGCGGCGACACTGGCGCGCTGGGAGCGCGACGCGACGTTCCGGCGGTCGGTCGAGCAGCGGCCGGCGGTGGGCGAGTTCGTGTTCTACGACGGTCCGCCGTTCGCCAACGGCCTGCCGCACTACGGGCACCTGCTCACCGGCTTCGTCAAGGACGTGGTGCCGCGCTACCAGACGATGCGCGGTCGCCGCGTCGAGCGGCGCTTCGGTTGGGACTGCCACGGCCTGCCCGCCGAGATGGAGGCCGAGAAGGAGCTCGGGTTGAGCGGCGCGCAGGCGGTGCAGTCGATCGGGCTCGAGAAGTACAACGACGCCTGCCGCCGCAGCGTCCAGCGCTACACCAAGGAGTGGCGCAGCTACGTCACGCGCCAGGCGCGCTGGGTCGACTTCGACCGCGACTACAAGACGATGGACCTCTCCTACATGGAGAGCGTGCTGTGGGCGTTCAAGACCCTGCACGGCAAGGGCCTCGTCTACGAAGGCCAGCGCGTGATGGCGTACTCGTGGGCGCTGCAGACGCCGGTCAGCAACTTCGAGACGCGCATCGACGACGCGACGCGCCCGCGCCAGGACCCGGCGATCACCGTCGCGTTCACGCTGCAGCCGCGCGCCGGCGACCCGGGCCCGCTGAAGATCCTCGTCTGGACGACGACGCCGTGGACGCTGCCGAGCAACCTCGCGCTCGCCGTCGGTCCGGAGATCGACTACGCGATCGTGCAGAAGGACGGCGTCCGCTACGTCCTCGGCGCCGCCACCGTCGCCGCCTACAAGAAGGAGCTCGAGGGCTTCGAGCCGGTCGGCGCGCTCAAGGGCAAGGACCTGATCGGCCGGACCTACGAGCCGATGTTCCCGTACTTCGCCGGCCGGACGAACTGCTTCCGCGTGCTCGGCGGCGAGTTCGTCGACACCGCCGAGGGCACCGGCGTCGTGCACATGGCGCCGGGCTTCGGCGAGGACGACCAGAAGGTCTGCGAAGCGAACGGCATCGAGCTCGTCTGTCCGGTCGACGAGCGCGGCCGCTACACCGCCGAGGTGCCCGACTGGCAGGGCACGCTCGTGTTCGACGCCAACAAGGACATCATCAAGGTCCTCAAGGACCGCGGCGTGCTGCTGCGCCACGTCACCTACGAGCACAACTACCCGCACTGCTGGCGCACGCGCGAACCGCTGATCTACAAGGCGATCCCGGGCGCGTGGTTCGTCAAGGTGACCGCGATCAAGGACAGGATGATCGCGCACAACCGGACGATCCAGTGGATCCCCGAGCACGTGAAGGACGGCCAGTTCGGCAAGTGGCTGGAGAACGCCCGCGACTGGTCGATCTCGCGCAACCGTTTCTGGGGCGCGCCGATCCCGGTGTGGAAGAGCGACGATCCGCGCCATCCGCGCACCGACGTCTACGGCTCGATCGCCGAGCTCGAGCGCGACTTCCAGGTGAAGGTCACCGACCTGCACCGGCCGTTCGTCGACTCGCTGACGCGTCCCAATCCGGACGATCCGACCGGCAGGTCGACGATGCGGCGCGTGCCCGAGGTGCTCGACTGCTGGTTCGAGTCGGGCTCGATGCCGTTCGCGCAGGTGCACTACCCGTTCGAGAACAAGGAGTGGTTCGAGAGCCACTTCCCGGCCGACTTCATCGTCGAGTACGTCGCGCAGACGCGCGGCTGGTTCTACACGCTCGTCGTGCTCGCCACGGGCCTGTTCGACAAGCCGCCGTTCCAGAACGTGATCTGCCACGGCGTCGTGCTCGACGAGCACGGCCAGAAGCTGTCCAAGTCGCTGCGCAACTATCCCGACCCGGTCGAGATGTTCGACAAGACCGGCGCCGACGCGCTGCGCTGGTTCCTGATGAGCTCGCCGATCCTGCGCGGCGGCGACCTGCAGATCCAGAAGGACGGCAAGCAGATCCACGAGGTCGTGCGCCTCGTGCTCAACCCGATCTGGAACGCCTACTACTTCTTCACCCTGTACGCGAACGCCGACGGCGTGAAGGCGAGGCTGCGCGCCGACCAGCAGGGCGCGCTCGACCGCTACGCGCTCGGCAAGACGCGCGCGCTGGTCGCCGGCGTGCAGCAGGCGATGGACGCCTACGACCTCGCCGCCGCGTGCCAGCTGGTGAAGGAGTACCTCGACGCGCTCAACAACTGGTACATCCGCCGCAGCCGCCCGCGCTTCTGGGGCGAGACCGGCGCCGCCGACCAGAAGGACGCGTACGACACGCTGTACACCTGCCTCGTCGTGCTGTGCCGGACGGCCGCGCCGCTGCTGCCGCTGCTGACCGAGGCGGTCTACACCGGGCTCACCGGCGACGAGTCAGTGCACCTCGCGAAGTGGCCCGACGACGTGGCGCTGCCGCACGACGCGCCACTGGTCGCGCAGATGGACCGCGTGCGCGACGCCTGCTCGGTGGGCCTGGCGCTGCGCGAGGCGAAGAAGCTGCGCACGCGCCTGCCGCTGCCGCAGGTCACGCTCGCCGGCGTCGACGCGGCGGCGATGGCGCCGTTCGCCCACCTCCTGCAGGACGAGCTCAACGTCAAGCACGTCGGCTTCGCCGCCGACATCGGCGCGTACGGCAGCTTCCGGCTGCAGATCGACGCCAAGGCGCTCGGCCCGAAGCTCGGCGCCAAGATGAAGGACGTGCTCGCGGCGACGAAGTCCGGCGCGTGGAAGCTCGTCGGCGACGTCGCCGAGATCGGCGGCGCCGTGTTGGCGAAGGGCGAGTACGTGCTGCAACTCGTGCCCAAGGACGGCATTACCGCCGCGGCGCTGTCGACCAACGACGCCGTGCTCGTGCTCGACACCGCGGTCACGCCCGAGCTGGAGCAGGAAGGCGTCGCGCGCGACTTCGTCCGCCTCGTGCAGCAGGCGCGCAAGGACGCCGGCCTGCACGTCAGCGACCGTGTGCACGTGGCGTTCGAGGCCGACGCCGCGACGACGGCCGCGATCCAGGCGCACGCGGCCTACGTGTCCGAGCAGGTGCTGGCGACGTCGCTGACGGCAGGACCGGCGGCCGCGGGCGCGTTCGCCGCCGAGGGCAAGGTCGGCTCGGGCGCGGGCGCGGGCGTCAAGCTGGCGGTGCGCAAGGCGTGAGGAGCGCGGCGGGCGAGGGGCTTGCAACGGGCTTCGCAGTGCCAGTAAGTTGTCGGCATGAGAGTCGCCCACCGGGTTCACGTATTAATCGTGGCTGCATTCTTCCTGGCAGTGCTGCAAGTGCGGCCAGCCACAGCGCAAGAATCGCAACTTAACGACCTAGTAACAGCATTTCGCACAAGCGTCGAAGCATCGCCCAGTCTTGCGGCCATCAGCCTTCGCGTCCGTAGCCTCGCCAAGGTTGTCGAGGTGGATGGCTGGAAGCGAGACCTCAAGGAGATCGCTGACATTCTCGACGAGGCGGCGAAGCCGGACGTCTCCGACAAGCTCGTGACCCGTCTCTTCGACAAGGTGGCGTTCTACCGGAGCATGGGGCGTCCCGAGCGGATGTTGCCGGCGTTGCAAGCGTTGCGGGTTCTGCGCGCCGACGATGCTCGAGTTTTGTTCGCAATGGGGGAGGCATTCGGAGTTGCCTCAGACGTCTTCGACGCCGCGCGATCCAAGGATGCCTTCGAGGCATGTTCGCGCCTGCTCGAGACTAAGATGTCCCGCCCGAAAGGTCCGCGAAAGCAGGCGGACGAACTTATCAAGTTCTTGCCGGAGCTGTCTGGCGATTTCGACGCGTCGCAGTGGTTGCGCGGTCGTATTCTCGGGTTCCTCGAAGTCCTCGAGAGCGGCCAGCCTATCGGTCTTTGGAAGCTGCGCGATGCGCGGATGGAGGAGCTTCGCGAAGACCTCATCGTTCAGCGTACAAAGGGCTCGCAGCGAGGAAGCGTGAACGTCTTGAAGTCGATCCTCTGTGTTAATCCAGGCGATCCTGGCGCTCACTACATGCTTGGCGAGCTGCGTGCGTCGTTAGGGCCAGAGTTCAATCCTCCTGAGTCGCAGAAGTGCTACGAGCGGTTCTTGGAGCTGACTGCTGAGTCAAGGTTTGAGCAGGCTCCGGGTTCCGAATCGCCGATCATGAGCCGTGAAGACGTCGCTTCGAGCATGCGCAAGCTCCTGATCGCAGGGGGGCGCGATGACCTGCAGGCCATGCGAGTGCACGCAAAGTCAGTTATTGATGACATCCGGACTCAAGGCAAGAAGTTCACGCCACTGATGATTTATCCGGATCTCAGTGAGTTGGCGACCGAGCATGACGAGCTCGTCCGTTCGATTGGCGAGCATGAGGCAGAGATCACCAAGTTGGAGAAGCAGGTTCGCGAGGCAGAGCTGGCTAGGGAACGCGTTCGCAACGAGCGGGACCGCAAGATGCGGGAGACCAAGAAGGGCTTCTTCGATCCGGAACCTTACAACGACCGAATCAGTGGCTACGGCGCCACTATCAAGAAGAACCAACCGAAGGTCGTCGAGCACCGAAAGCAGTTGGCGGAAAAGCTGGAGAAGCTCCCGGTGATTTCGTCTGCGCGCCGGCAGGCCGAGCAAGACGCGGCTGAGGTGTCATCGCGGCGAAATCGCTAGCAGCGCCGTCACCGTCGGCTCGAGCGCCTTCAGGCCGCCGCTGCGGCCGAAGGCGAGCGCGTCGTCCTTGCTCACGCCGTCGACGTAGAAGGCCTTGAGCGCGAGCAGCGCGCCGCAGCGGTTGCTGCTGCCGCAACTGAGCAGCACGGGGCCCTTGGCGCTCGCCAGCAGTTCGGCGAGCTTGCGTGCGTTGGCCGCGGTGACGTCCTTGGCGCCGTCGATCGGCAGGCGGACGAATGCGATGCCGAGCTCCTTCGCCTTCGCCTCCTCCCAGCCGGTGCCGTCCTCGGTCGCCGGGCGCAGGTGGATCACCGTCGCGACGCCGCCGGTGGGCAAGGCGGCGAACTGCGCCTCGGTCGGCTGGCCGCTGGTGATCAGGCCAGGCGCGGGGCGGGCTTCGTTGCGCAGGCCGAGCGTCGGGGGGACGAGGCTGCCGTTTGGCGCTGGCGACGGCGCGGGTTGCGGCTGGCTGCAGGCCGCGACCAGGAGCAGGGACGTGACGACCAGGGGGCGCATACGGCAGTCGTAGCCGCCCGAGGTCGCGCCGCCAACGCGCGACGCTGCGCGCGTGGCGCGTCGGTCAGAGCGCCGCCCACTCCGTCGCGATCGTCGTGTCGACCTCGCCGTCGCCGTTCTCGTCGACCAGCAGTTCCACGTTGAAGAGGTCGACCGGGACGATCGTCACGCTCGTGCCGCCGGCGCCGAGCACGCGCAGCTCGCCGAAGCCCGGGTCGAACAGGAACTGCAGGCCGGTCAACGGGCGCAGCGTCGCGTAGGCGAACGTGCCGCCCGCGGCCGCGTCGGTCAGGCCTGCCGCAGCGGGCGGACGATCAGGTCCTTGAGCGCGAAGTTGCTGCCTTCGCCGACGCGCGTGACGAACAGGTCGTTGTGGTGGCGGATGAGCCCGAACTCGTCGAAGCACGCCACGCCGCCGCAGATCTCCATCGCCAGCACGATCAGGTCGCTGGCGCGGCGGCTGCACTCGACCTTGATCTTCGCCGCCTGTTCGCGCGACAGCGTGCCGGCCTCGTACAGGCGGCACAGGTGCAGCAGCCACGTCAGCCCGCTCTCGAGCGCGATGTCCATGTCGACGATGACGTCCTGGACGCGCTGGAAGCGGCCGATCGGCTTGTCGTCGAACTGCAGGCGCTCCTCGGCGTAGACGCGGCACTTGTCGAGCGCGAAGGCGAGCGAGCCCAGCGCCAGCGAGGCGATGAACAGGCGGCCGCCGTTGAGCGTCGTCACCATCACCTTGAAGCCGTCGTTCTCCGCGCCCAGGATCGCGTCGTGGGGGACCTCGACGTTCTCCAGCATGATCGAGCCGGTCGAGGACTGCTCCCAGACCTTCTTGCCCTGCATCTCCTGGTAGAAGACGCCCTTCTGGCCCATCGGCACGATGAAGCACGTCGAGCGCTTGCCGTTCTGGCCGGTCGGGTTGGTCAGCGCGTGCACGACGACGTGGCTCGCCCAGCGGGCGTTGGTCGACCAGCACTTCTCGCCGTTGAGCACCCAGCGGTCGCCCTTCTTGACGGCCGTCACCTGCGGGTTGGCGGCGTCGCTGCCGCGGCCGGGCTCCGACAGGCCGAAGACGAACATGCGCTCGCCCTTGGCCAGCGCTGGCAGGTGCGCCTGCTTCTGCGCCTCGGTGCCGCACAGTTGCAGGGGCTTGGCGCCGAGCGAGATCGCCGCGCCGGGCGTGATGGCGACGGCCTGGCTGTGGTAGGCGAGCGCGAGCCCCATCAGCACGAGGTCGGTGTGGTCGCCGCCCTGGCCGCCGTAGGCCTCGGCGATCGGCAGGCCGAACAGGCCCATGTCGCCCATCGCCTGGATGCAGCTGTCCGGCACCAGCGAGTGGCTGCGTTCCCAGTGCAGCAGGTGCGGCGCGATCTCGCTGTCGCCGAAGTCGCGGACGGCCTCGTAGAAGGCCAGCTTTTCCGCGGGGATCAGATCCTTGAGGTAGCTGTCGATGCGCCGTGCCATAGGGGCAAGCAGCGTAGCGACCGGCGGCGCGCGTGGCGACGCCGCCGGATGGCTTCAGCGGATCTCGGTCGGCGCTTCGGCCGGGGTCGCGGCGGGGGCGGCCGACGCCGGCTCCGGGGCCGTGAGGAAGGCCTCGGCGCCGCGGTGGCCGGGTTCGATCTCGAGCACGCGCTGGAACGAGTTCTTGGCCTCGTCGCGGCGAGCCGAGAAGCGCAAGTTGTATCCCTTCACGAAGTGCGCCTGCGCGTCGAACGGCGCGCGCTCCAGATACGCGTCGAGCGCCTGCATCTGCGCGTCGAAGACCTTTGCGTCGCCGTAGAACGTCCGCTTGTCCGTCGCCGCCGACGCGATCGCCGGGTCGAGGCGCAACGCTTCGCCGACGAGGAAGGCGGCGTAGTGGTAGTCGCCGTCGGCGAACACCGCGTCGGCGAGCACGAGGTGCACCGACGCGTCGTCCGGGACCTGCGCGCGGGCCTTGCCGTAGGCCTCGGCGGCGTCGCGGAAGCGGTTGTCGCGGAAGTAGAAGTCGCCGAGTTCGACGTACTTCTGCGCCATGCTGCGGTTCGTCGCCTCGGCGCCCGCGCCCTCGTGGCGCACGACGACGCGGTCGCTGACGCCGCCTGCGGTCATGATCGTCGGCGCCGGCGTGCCTTCAGCCGGGGCTTCGACGGCCGTCTGCGTCACGTACACCGTGCTCGGCACGTACAGGTACGTCGGGCAGTAGACCGTCGACGGGTACCACCAGTAGCAGCTCGCGGGGTAGTACGGGCGCGACCAGCCGCACCAGAATGCGTCGTAGTAGCAGCTGTTCCAGTAGGCGGAGCGGCAGTACCAGTAGGGGTACCAGAGCGACACGCTCCAGCTGAAGCACCCGCCGCCGTACCAGCCGAACGACCAACTCGGGCCGCCCCACCAGCACGTGCGTGGCCACGGGTTCCAGTAGTTGCACCAGATGTCGCGGTGGCAGTCGTCGCGGTAGTACGAGCCGGCGGTGCCGTAGATGCGGCCGCCTTGCGTGTAGCGGCCGTCATTGCTGTGGAAGGCGGTGCGGTTGGGCACTCGCGTCGCCGACGTCGGCCGCAGCGCGCCCAGGCGCGGCGCGTAGGTCGTCACCGTGTCGGCCGGCCGCGACGCCGGGCGCGCGAGCGGCTTCGGGCGAACCGCCGGTTGGTCGCTGACCACGGGCTTGCCACCACCCAGCGGCTTGTCGGCGATCGGCGGCTTCGTCGTTGCGGGGCGCGTGCCGTAGCGCTCGCCGAGCAGCGGCTTCGAAGCCGGCCGGTCCGCGGTCGGCTGCGGCCGCCGCGGGGCGAGCCCGGGTTTATCCGTCGCGATCGGCTCGCGAACGACCGGCTTGCTGGTCGCGGTGTCCGGCTGGCTTGGGCGGTAGCGGTTGGCGCCGGCAACGGGCAGGCGGTTGCTGCTTGCGCCGCTGTTGCTGGTCGCACCGCCGGGCTTGGCGAACACCGAGCCCGTGCTCGTGTTCGGGCGCGCGACGCTGCCGCCGACCGGCCGGCTGATCGTGCTGCCCGACGAGCTGCTGCCGCCGGACGGCCGGCTGATCGTGCTGCCTGACGAGCTGCTGCCGCCGACCGGCCGGCTGATCGTGCTGCCCGACGAGCTGCTGCCGCCGGACGGCCGGCTGATCGTGCTGCCCGACGAGCTGCTGCCGCCGACCGGCCGGCTGATCGTGCTGCCCGACGAGCTGCTGCCGCCGGACGGCCGGCTGATCGTGCTGCCTGACGAGCTGCTGCCGCCGACCGGCCGGCTGATCGTGCTGCCCGACGAGCTGCTGCCGCCGGACGGCCGGCTGATCGTGCCCGCGCCTGCCGATCCACCGTTCGGCGCCGTGGTCGTGCCTCCGCTCGGTCGCGTCGACCACGTCGATGTCGACCCGCCGCTCGGCCGCGTGCCGCCGACGTTCGACGGCCGGCTCGACGGCGCTGCTGGCGCTGGGGACGCCGGCCGCGGCGCCTGGTAGACGGGGCGCTGGGTCGCCGGCGCGCTCGGCCGCGGGCTCGTCGACGCACCGCCGGAGGACGGCCGCGAACTCGGCGCTTGCGGCTGGTAGCTCGGCCGCGACGGGGCCGGGGCTGGCGTTGATCGGCTGGAGCCGCCCGACGCGCCGCTCGCGCTGGGGCTGCTGCGACTGGGCGCGCTCGGTGCGCTTTGACCGCGCTGGGCGGCGAGCGGCGCGACCAGACTCAGGAGCAGGGCGACGAACAGTGGGGGCGTCAGAAGGACCATGGGTGTCAGCGGCGCCGCAGCACGTGCAAGAAGGATACCGAGCGCAGATCCGCTGCGGACGGTTTCGGTGGTTCGCCGCAACACGTCGTGGGCCGGTAGTTACCAGCCGCGGCATCGGGTCGGCGCCAAAGCCGTTGCAGCGCAACGCCGCAGCGCTTGTCCTGCCGCCGGGACAGGTGGGTGGGGCGCTTGGACCGCTGCCATGGCACCATGGCGCGATGCGGTTCGTCCTATCCGTCTTCCTGCGCGGCCTCGTCGCCGTCCTGCCGCTCGCCCTCACCGGTTACCTGGCCTACGCGGCCGTCGTCGGCTGCGAGACGCTGCTGCGCAATCTCGTCCTACTGTTCGTCCCCGCCGACCGCTACGTGCCGGGCATGGGCTTTGGCCTGTCGATCGTGCTGGTGCTGCTGGCGGGCTTCGGCATGTACTCGTTCGTCGTCCGCGCCGTCCACCGGGCGCTGACCGGCGTCGTCGAGCGCATCCCGGTGGTCAAGTCGGTGTACGGCATGATCACCGACGTCATGCGGCTGTTCGGCAGCGCCGAGAACAAGCCGTTCCGGCGCGTCGTGCTCGTCGCCGTGAGCGAGGGCGTCGAGCAACTTGGCTTCCTCACCAAGGCGGACTTCGCCGAACATCCGGACGTCGGCGCCGACAAAGTGGCCGTGTACTTGCCGATGAGCTATCAGCTCGGCGGCTTCACGATGATCGTGCCGAAGACCCGTGTCCGCGACATCGCGATGACCCCGGAGGAGGCGCTGCGCTTCTGCGTCACCGCTGGCGTGACGAAGACGGCACGACCTTGAGGCGGTCGTTCGGGAGTGGGGGCTGGACCTTGGCCGTCGATCCGTAAGATTCCTCGCCCGCATGCGGACCCAACTCGTTGCCGTCGTTCCTGCCCTCCTGATCGCCGCCGTCCCCGCGCAGGACAAGCCGCGTGGCATGGACTACGGGCCGACGATGATGACGACCTTCGAAGGCGGCGGCCTTACCGGCACGACGCACAAGGGGCTCGTGGTCAAGCTCGGCGACGACGGCGCCGTCGCCTTCGACACCGAACTACTGCGCGTCGCCGCGGCGTGGACCGACGGCTGGCTGCGCCTGCGCGGCACGGCGTACGACGGCTCGCACGGCCCGATGCCGTCGCTGCGCGGCAACAAGGTCTTCGAGACCAAGCAGGCGCCGGGTTGGGCCAACGCCGGCGACCTAGCCGACCCGCGCGCCATCCCGCACGGCCCGCTGCCGCGCAGCTGGGGCCAGTACCGCGGCATGTGGCTACATGGCGACACCGCGGTCGTTGGCTACCGCGTCGGCGACATGGACGTGCGCGAGGGCTACGGCTTTGCGGACGCGGGCGGCGTGCGCGCCGTCGCGCGCACGCTCGAGCTCGGCCCGAGCAAGCAGGCGCAGACGATGGTCGTGCTCGACGGCCCCGATGGCGCCGGTCCCGGCGCGCCAAGCGCCGGCAGCGTCGCGGTCGTGCAGTGGGAGCCGAAGGTGACCGACCTCGTCGAACTCGCCGCGTCGCCGACGACGTGGAACGCGCTCGGCATGGGCGCGCCGAGCGACGGCGACTACCTCGACCAGAAGAGCGGCACGGGCGCCAAGGTCGCCTTCGTGCCGGGTTTCGCGCTCGCGCACGGCGCCAAGGCGCCGGCCAACGGCGCGGCGTGGGCGCAAGCACAGCTGGCGCTGCCACGGCTGCACGACGGTCTCGCCGCCGCCAACGCCGACGACTGGCAGCGCAGCGTCTGGTTCGACAAGCGCAAGGTCGACGACCAGGACACCGATGACGGCCGCTTCGTCGTCGACCTGCAGCGCGCGGTCGACGTCTCGCGCGTGTCGACCTACACGTGGCACGGCGCCTACCGCAGCATCCAGCAGTACGATCTGTATGCCAGCGCCGCCGACGCCGCGCCGGACGCCGCCGCCGCCGATCCGGCGGCCGCCGGCTGGACGCTGGTCGCGACCGTCGACTCGGCGGCGCTCGGCCAGGGCGACAAGCACGGCGTGTCGATCGCCAAGGACGCCGGCCTCGGTCGCCATCGCCACCTGCTGTTCGTCGTGCGCAGCGGCAGCGCGTTCTTCTCCGAGATCGACGTCTTCGCCGACCGCTTCCGCGCGTCGGTCGACGCCGTCGGCCGGCCGCGCCAACTGTTCGCCGCCGGCCTGCGCGGCGCCGGCGCGACGCTCTTGGCCGAGGGCGGCCGCATCGTGCTCAAGGTGCCGCCGCACGCCGGCGCGCTGCGCCTGCAGCTCGTGCAACTCGGCGGCGACG
Source organism: Planctomycetota bacterium (assembly GCA_016872675.1). Classification (GTDB taxonomy): domain Bacteria; phylum Planctomycetota; class UBA1135; order UBA1135; family UBA2386; genus UBA2386. The sequence goes on along the minus strand of VGZG01000058.1, from coordinate 3,525 downwards.
ACGCTGCGCTGGCGGCGGCTATGCCAGCGCTGCAGCAGCAGGCCGCCGTCGCGCCGCTGCCGAGCACGCCCGCGCCGGCGCGCTGGACCGTGCCGGTCGTCACCAAGGGTTTCGTCGGCGCGTCGGGCGGCGCCTTCGCCGTCGACACCATCACGATCCCGTTCGACAACCCGCATGACTCGCGCATGCGCACCGGCGCGTTCGACTTCCTGCCCGACGGCCGCGCGGCGGTGTCGACGTGGAACGGCGACGTCTGGCTGGTATCGGGCATCGACGGCGACCTCGACCAGCTCGCGTGGCAGCGCTTTGCGACCGGCCTGTTCGACCCGCTCGGCCTCAAGGTCGTCGACGGCGCGATCTACGTGCACGGCCGCGACGGCATCACGATCCTGCGCGACGAGAACGGCGACGGCGAAGCCGACTTCCACGAGTGCTTCAACAACCAGGTGTTGATCACGCCCGGTTTCCACGAGTTCGCCTTCGACCTGCAGACCGACGCCGCCGGCAACTTCTACTTCAGCAAGGGCGCGCCGGTGAACCCAGGCGGCCGCGGCTTCATGAAGATCGTGCCGCACCACGGCGCGATCCTGAAGGTCAGCAAGGACGGTTCGACGATCGAGACGATCGCGACCGGTCTGCGCGCGCCCAACGGCATCGCCGTCTCGCCCGACGGCGTGATCACCTCGGGCGACAACGAAGGCACGTACATGCCGCGCTGCCGCCTCAACTGGATCACCAAGCCCGGCTTCTATGCCGGCGTCGCGCCGTGCGCGCACCGCGACCCGGTGCCTGACCAGCCGGACCTGCCGCTGTGCTGGATGCCGATGGACATCGACAACAGCAGTGGCGGCCAGGTGTGGGTGACCGGCAAGGGCTGGTCCGACCTGCAGGGCCGCCTGCTGCACCTGTCGTACGGCCAGTGCGCCGCGTACCTCGTGCTCAAGGAGGAGGTCGACGGCGTGGTGCAGGGCGGCGTCGTGCGCCTGCCGGCGAACTTCTCGTCGAGCTGCATGCGCGGCCGCTACGGCCCCGACGGCCAGCTCTACGTCATCGGCCTGCAGGGCTGGCAGACGAGCGCTGCGAAGGAAGGCGGCTTCCACCGCGTGCGCCGCACCAGCCAGCCGCTCGGCCTGCCGACGGCGCTGCGCACCTGCGACAAGGGCGTCTACCTGACGTTCGCCGAGCCGCTCGATCCCGAGACCGCTGCCGACCCGGAGAGCTACGGCGTGCAGATCTGGGGCTACCTGTACTCGCCCAACTACGGCTCGCCGGAGCTGTCGCTGCTGCACCCCGAGCGCAAGGTCGAGCAGGGCAAGCAAAACCGCGACGAACTCAAGGTCACGGCGGCGACGCTGTCGCCGGACGGCAAGCAGGTGTTCCTCGCGATCGACGGCATGCAGACGTGCCACCAGATGAAGGTCACGTGGGACGTCGACACCAAGGACGGCCGCAACCTGCGCGGCGAACTGCACAACTCGATCCACAAGCTGGCGAAGGACCCCGGCTTCGGCCAGTGACGGGCGACGGAGACCGACGATGCAGAAGTGGTTGACGATGGGGGCGCTGTCGTGGGCGATCGCCGCGGCAGGCCTGACGTTCCCCGGCCAGGATCCCGCGCCGGCGGCCGTGGCGCGGGCGCGGGGCGCCAAGGTGACCTACGAGCGCCTGGGCCCCGCCGGCGCCAAGAAGCAGACGCACAGCGAACGCGCGCGCCTGCTGTCGCTCGCGGTCGAGCGCGGCGAGACGCCGACGCCGTTCGTCGCGCCCGGTCTGTTCCGCGCCACCTACGCGGCGACGCTGAGCCTGGCGGCGCGCGAGCGCTGCCGCTTCCGCGTCGAAGGCCGCGGCACGGTCAAGCTCTCGATCAACGGCGAGGTCGCGCTCGACGGCACGCCGCGCCCCGGCAAGCCGCTGGAGACGGCGGACGGCAAGGCCATCCGGCTCAAGAAGGGCGACAACGACCTCACCGTCGTCTTCGAGAGCACGGCGATGGGCGATGGCCAGTTCCGCCTGTCGTGGGCCGGCGCCGAGTTCGGCTTCGAGCCGATCGCGCCCGAGCGCCTGTCGTCGCCCGTCGACGACGCCGACGTGCGCGCCGGCGAGCAGTTGCAGCTCGGCCAGCAGTTGTGGGCCGAGCGTCGCTGCGCCCGCTGCCACGAGATGGGCGAGAAGCGCGTCGGCGAGTCGGCGTTCGCCGAACTCGACACCGTCGGCCCGGACCTGCGGCAGGCCGGCGCGCGCATGCGCCAGGAGTGGCTGGCGGAGTGGCTGCTCGATCCGCGCCGGTTCCGGCCCGACGCGACGATGCCGAAGCTGCCGCTGACGCCGCAAGAAGCCGCCGACCTCGCGGCGTGGCTCGCCGGCATGGGCGGCCCGTCGCCGACGCCGGCCGCGCCCGCCGACCTCGAAGCCAACGGCCGCGCGCGCTTCCGCCAGCTCGGCTGCGTCGCGTGCCACCTCGAGCCCGGCGCCAAGCACGTCGATGGCCACGGCGGCCGCATCGACCTCGCGTTCGTGCCGCAGAAGTGGCACGGCGCAGCGCTCGCCGACTACCTGCAGGAGCCGGCGCGCAACCATCCCGACGTGCGCATGCCGGACCTCAAGCTGTCGCGCGACGACGCGACGCTGCTCGCCAACTGGTTGCTCGCCGTCGGCAGCAAGGACGCGATCGCGGCGCGCAAGGGCGACGCCGGCAACGGCAAGCGCCTCGCCGAGAAGCACGGCTGCGGCCTCTGCCACGGCCTCGACGTGCTGGTCGCCGACCGACAATGGCCGCGGCTGCGCAGCCTCAAGGCCGAGCGCGGCTGCCTCGCCGACGACGCCAAGAAGTCCGGCGCGCCCGACCACGGCTTCGACGACGCCCAGCGCGCGGCGCTGCGCGCGTTCCTCGCGCACGCCGAGGAGGCGCCGTTCCGCCGCGCGCCGCTCGACTACGCCGACCGCCACCTGACCAGCGCCAAGTGCACGCAGTGCCACGCGCTCGACGGCATGCCGTCGGCGTGGGCGCGCTGGACCGAGCAGCAGAACGCCGCAGCGCCGCTGCCCAAGGACCAGGACCCGGTCGCGCAGGGCGTGCCCGGACTGACGTGGGTCGGCGCCAAGTTGCAACCGGGCTGGATGGAGCGCTTCGTCACCGGCCAGGAGAAGTCGCCGCGGCCGTGGCTCACCGCGCGGATGCCGGCGTTCGCCAAGCAGGGCGCGACCATCGTGCAGGGCCTCGCGCGCATGCACGGCTACGGCGCCGCCGACGAGCCGCCGACGCCGATGGACGCCAACGTCGCCGTGCACGGCGATCGCCTGCTCGCGCAGGGCACCGGCTTCGGCTGCGTGCAGTGCCACGCGCTCGGCGACAAGCCGGCGGTGCAGGTGTTCGAACGCGAAGGCATCGAACTCACGACGGCGCGCAAGCGCCTGCGCCACGAGTACTACACGCGCTGGCTCGCCGACCCGCCGCGCGTCGACCCCGACGCGCGCATGCCGAAGTACGCCGACCAGACGGGCAAGACCGCGATCCTCGACGTGTTC
>VGZG01000057.1 GCA_016872675.1 Planctomycetota bacterium | reverse complement strand
CCGCCGCGCACGGGCTCGCGGCCGAGCCGTCGCGGCAGGCCGGGGAACACCACCGGCAGTCGGCTGCGGTCGGCGCGCACCTCGGCGAGCAACGCGTCGGCGGTCGCGGCGGCGTCGCCGAGCAGGGAGCGCAGTTCGGACAGGGCCATGGGGGCGAGCAGGATAGCGGCGGCCGGGCCCGCCGTCATGGCGTCGTCGCGCGCGACCTGCTGTCGCGCTAGCGTGCAGCGATGGACTTCCCTGCCTGGGACCCGGTGCTGTTCGACATTCCGGGGTTGCCGTTCGACATCCGCTGGTACGGCCTGATGTACGTCGTCGGCTTCGTCGCCGCGCAGTGGATCCTGGTCCGGCTCGCCCGCGTGGGCTTCTTCCCGGTCAAACCCGAGGTCGCGCCCGACCTGATCTTCTACTGCGTCTTCGGCGTCATGCTTGGCGGCCGCACCGGGTACGCGCTGTTCTACGACCAGTCGCTGCTCGATCCGCGCGAGTTCGTGCAGGTGTGGAAGGGCGGTCTGGCGTTCCACGGCGGCCTGATGGGCGTCGCCGTCGCCATCGCGCTGTTCTGCCGCAAGCACAAGCTGGGCTGGCTGTGCGTGGCCGATTCCTGCGCCTTCGCGGTCACGCCGGGCATCTTCGCCGTGCGCTTCGCCAACTTCATCAACGGCGAGTTGTACGGCCGCGTCACCAGCAAGGACACGCCATTCGCGATGCAGTTCCCGACCGACTTGCAGGCCTCCCGCCTCTTCGGCCTGCCGCCCGGACTGACCATGCGCGATCGCGAACTGTGCGTGCAGGTCGCCTTCGGCAAGCGCTCGCTGGTCGACGTGCAGCCGGCGCTGAGCCAGGCCGATGGCCTCGGTCGACCGATCGATTGGGCGGCGGTGGCGCCGCGCCTGGATTGGGCCAAGGTCAGCGCCGACACGCTGCCGAACGGCGACCCGACGGTGCCGTTCCGTCATCCGTCGCAGCTCTACGAGGGCATTGGCGAAGGCCTCGTGCTCGGCCTCGTGCTGTGGGCGCTGTACACGCTCACGCGTGGCCGGCCATGGCGGCTGGGGACGTCGACTGCGGTCTTCCTGCTCGGTTACGCCGCGATCCGGTGGTCGCTCGAATTCGTGCGCCAGCCCGATGACCACCTTGGGACCGACGTCTTCCTCGGCATGACGATGGGGCAGACGCTGAGCGTCGGCCTGTTCCTGTTCGGCCTCGCGGTCCTGGCGGCCGGGCGGATACAGCCGGCACCGCGCTGATCGTTGGCGTCGGCGCCGCCCGATCGCCGCAAGCGCTTGTGGCTCCGGGGCCCGCGGCGCGGAATAATCGCGCCGGCGCCCCGTCCGTCGCTCTCTGCGACCCGCCGTCTGCGCGCCACGACCGCCCGATGAAGCCGATTCTCCGCCTCGCCTCCCTGCTGCTGCCGCTGTTCGCGTGCGGCTGCGACAACGTTGGGCGCGCCTTCGACCCGAACGTCGAGCCGCCGGAGCCGCCGCCGGGGTCGACGTTCTCGCCGGTGCAGGTGGTGCCGGTCGGCGGCGACGCCCGCGACGGTCGGCCGCAGGTGCGCGCGACCTACCCCTCCGGCAGCGGCTGGCCACGGACAGTGCCCGTCGTGGTCGAGTTCAGCGAGAGCGTCAACGAGGCCTCGATCGTGCCGACCACGACGGCCGGCGCCGACGGCAAGCTGATCCTGCGCGCGAAGGGATCGACGACGCCGATCCCGTGCGCGTACGACCTGCTCGCCGACGGCCGGCTGCTGGTGCTGCGGCCGGTGACCGAACTCACCAACCAGGGCAACGTCACCTACGAGGTCGTGCTGCTGCCCGACGCGCGCGATTGCGACGGCGTGCGCTTCACCGTGCCGACCGGCGGCAACTTGCTCGCCGAGTTCCAGGTCAACCAGGACGCCGCCCTCGTCGACGGCCGTATCCTCGCCGTCTACCCGCGTGACAACTTCCGCGACGCGCCGCGGGAGACCGCGGTGTTCGTGGTCTTCGACCGGCCGGCGACACCCGCGACCGTCGTCGCCGCCAACTGCCTCGTGCGTCCGCAAGGCGGCGCGGCAGTCGCGGCCGAGTTGTCCCTGCCGCTGACGGGCCTGAGCATCGGCAGCCAGCGCGACGGCCGGGTCGCGCGTATCGCCCCGAACGCGCCGCTCGCCGCCGCGATCGACCACGAACTCGTCGTCACCGCGGCGATCGCGTTCGGCGCCGAGGGCACGCTCGACTTCAACAACCGCACGCCGTTCGCCCGCTTCCGCACCGTCGCGCCGGCGCCGCCGGCGAGCATCGCGCTCGACAATCCGTCGCCCGGTTTCGCCGACAAGGTCAACCTCGCCAACGTCGCCAACGCGCGCTTCCGCGTGCAGTTGCCCGCCGACGCCGCGGTAGGGGACGTCGTCGCCGTCCGCGTCTACGGCGGCGACAAGGCGACGACTGTGACGGGCGACCTGACGTGGTTCGAGCGCACGGCGACGGTGGCCTCGGTGAGCCCGCAGCCCGCGAGCGTCGTCGTCGACTTCAGCGGCCAGTTCGGCACGGCGGCGTCGCCGAAGCTCGACGACGGCGCGTTGACCTACGCGGCGCAACTGCGGCGCGGCAACCAGCGTTCGGGCTTCGTGCACCAGCCGTCGGCGTCGGCGCCGCGCTTCGACGTCACGCGGCCGACGGTGCTGCGCGCCGGCCCGCCCGCGTCCGACGACGGCGCCGACCTCTACACCGATCTGGAGTCGTTGGCGTTCACCGGCCGCGCCAGCGAACGGCTCGGGGCCGCGACCTTGAGCGACGGCGTGAATCCCGACGCCGAGCTGTTCGGGGCCGGCGACGACGGCGCGTTCCTGATGCGGCCGATCCTTCTCGGCCGTCTTACCGCGCCGCGCGCGTTCACGCTCGCGGTCGTCGACGCCGCCGGCAACAGCGCCGCCAATCCGTTCACCGGCCGCATCGTGCCGCGCGGCCGGGTCACCGGCGCGCTCGCCGGCGTGCTGGTGGTCGAGGCCTACGACGAAGGCACGCTGGCGCCGATCGCCGGCGCGACGGTGCTGGTCGATCCGGATGCGCCGACGGTGCCGGCCACGGGCCAGCTCGCGGCCACGACCGACGCCAACGGGCGGGCGAGCTTCAGCGGCCTGACGGCGTCGTCGCACACCGTGACGGTCGTGCGCGCCGGCTACGACCTCGTCTCGCTGTACGCCACGCAGGCGGCGTTCGCGTCGTTGCCGCTGCGCGCGCGCACCAACCCGACCGCGACGTTCGGCGGCAGCGCCGTGTTCGCGCCCGTCGCGGGCCAGACCGTCGTCGTCGGCAACACGGCGGTCGCCGACCGCGGCGTCACCGGCGTGCGCAGCGCCTCGGCGACGCCGAACACGATCCCGCCGACGCCGATCACGCCCAATCGCGCGCAGATCGTCACCGCCTTCGCCGGCGTGCTCGAGCCGACCGTGCCGCCGTACTTCGCGTCGCACGGCGCGCCAGCGCTCGGGCCGACGCTGACGACGCCGACGATGCCGGCCGGCCCGGCCGTGCCCGGCGGCACGGTGACGCAGAACCTCGTGCTGGTCCCGGCGACCGGCCAGACGGCGTCCTTGCCGGCGCCGTACGCGGTAAACCTCGGGACCACCGGCCTGGCGACGCTGGCCACCGGGTTTCCGCGCGCGCGCATCACGGCGTCGCTCGACGGCTTCGAAGGCCAGGCCTTGGTCGGCGTCGGTCGCCTCTCGCTCTTCCTGTTCGCCCTGCTCATCGACGCCAGCTATAGCGTGCCGATCGTCGCCGGCTTCGCGCCGTTCACGCCGACGTTGTGGTCGACGGTCGAGGCGCGCGACACGGCCGGCCGCGTCTGCCGCACGCGCCAGTTGCTGCAACTGCTCCCTTCGCCGGGACTTGTGCCTGGCCTCGGCCCGCTGCCGACGCCGGCGATCACGCCGCCGACCGGTCCGGGCGCGGCGCCCGCCGTCACCTTCGCCGACGTCGTCGACGGCGCCACGTTCCTGGGCTTCCTGGCCGCGACGCACGACGTCACCGCCACCGACGCGCAGGGACGCAGTTGGCGCATCGTCGTCGCCGACCGCGACGTTGCCGGCGCGCTGCGCACCGTGCAGTTCCCGTCGCTCGCCGCCGTACCGGCCAACGCGCCGGGACTCGCCGCCGGGGACTGGTCGGTTGTCGTCGAGTCCCGCGTGTGGCTGACGCTGGGCGCGCTGCCCGCGACGGCCGACGACTGCGTGCTCGCCGAGCGCGTGCGCACCGAGATGGACTACGTCCGGTCGGCGCCGCAGACGTTCGTCGTGCAATGAGCGAGGCGCGCACGGCCGTCGTGCTGCTGTCCGGCGGCCTCGACTCCGGCGTCGCCGCCGCGCGCTTCGTCGCCGATGGCGGCCGCGTGCTCGCCAGCCTGTGCTTCGACTACGGCCAGCGCGCGGCGGCGCGCGAACGGGCGGCTGCGACAGCGTTGGCGCAGCGCTTCGGCGGCGCCTTCCACGCCGTGCCGTTGCCGTGGCTCGCGTCGGTGGCCGCGCGCGGCGGCTCAGCGCTCGTCGCCGGCGGCGGCGCGCTGCCGACCGGCACCGTCGAGCGCCCAGGCGACGCTGCCAGCGCCGTCAAGGTCTGGGTGCCGGCGCGCAACGCGGTGTTCGTCGCCATCGGCGCGGCCTACGCCGAGGCGTTCGGCGCACAATGCGTCGTCGCCGGCTTCAACCGCGAGGAAGCGGTCACCTTCCCCGACAACTCGGCGGCGTTCCTCGCCGCGGCGTCGGCGTTCCTCGCGCACGGGACGCGCACGGGCGTTCGGGTCGTCAGCCCGACGATCGGCATGGACAAGGCGGCGATCGTCGCTGCCGCCCGCGCGCTCGGTTTCACCGCCGATGACTTCTGGTCGTGCTACGAAGGCGGCGAGCGCCCGTGCGGCCGCTGCGAGTCGTGCCTGCGTAGCCGCTGGCAGCGCTGACGACCGCACTTCGCTGAGGCGGAACCACGGTCCTGGTTGCGAGGCGTGCCCGGCGTTCTGCCGGTTCGCGCTGCTCGGCGACCGGACGCCGTAGGGGTCATCTCGCTGGCTGCGCCGGCCCACCGTCTGGCGGTGGGGCAGATTGTCGCCGACGCTGCGGCGGAACCGCCGATGGCGCCGGCCGCAGCGCCTCTATGCTCCGGACTTCGTCGCATGCGGACCTTCGGCATCGTCAACGTCACCCGCGACTCGTTCGCCGACGGCGGCAGGCACTTCGATCCGGCGGCGGCGATAGCGCACGCCGAAGCCTTGGCTGCCGCCGGGGCCGACGTGCTCGACGTCGGCGCCGAGTCGACGCACCCCGACGCCGAGGACGTCGACGCGGCGACCGAGATCGCGCGCCTGTCGCCGGTGGTGGACGCGCTGCTGGCCCGCGGCCGTTGCGTCAGCGTTGACACCTGCAAGCCCGAGGTGATGGCGGCGATGGCGGCGCGCGGCGTGGCGTGGCTCAACGACGTCGCCGGCTTCCGCTCCGCGGCGGCGATGACTGTCGTCGCGGCGGCGCCGGCGCGAGTGCGCTTCGTCGCCATGTTCTCGCGCAGCGAGGCCGCGCGCGCCGACCGCAGCGACCGCGACCCGGCGACCGTCGTCGCCGAAGTCCGCGCCTTCTGCGCCGAGCGCATCGCCGCCTTCGCCGCTGTTGGCGTGGCGCGCGAACGGCTCGTGCTCGATCCGGGCATGGGCTTCTTCCTCGGCCGCGATCCGGCCAACAGCCTGCGCGTGCTGCGCCACCTCGCCGCGCTCGAACGCGAGTTCGGGCCGCTGTTGGTCTCGGTGTCACGCAAGTCGTTCCTCGGCGCGGTCACCGGCGCTGCGGTCGACGCGCGCGGCCCGGCGACGCTCGCGGCTGAACTGTGGGCGGCGCGCGCCGGCGTGGCGTGGATCCGCACCCACGACGTGCGCGCGCTGCGCGACGCCGTCGCGGTGGAGAGCGCGATCGCGTCGCCGCCGTGATCCCGCGGCGCGACCGCCGTCGGTCAATTCGGCGCTGTAGGCCCGCTACTGCTTGCCGCCAGCCCCGCCGCAGCGCGCGCTGGCGCGCCGCGGCGTTGGTAGTAAAACCGTGCCGACGCTGAACCGACCGTGGCTGTACTCGTTCAGCCGGCCCTCTCCTGCATGGCTGATTCCGACCGTACCGTGCTGCGCGCGCTGCGCGTGGCGTTCGTCCCGGCGTTCGTCCTGGCCCCCGGCCTGCTTGCCCAGGCGCCGGTCACCGTTACCAGCCCGCCGGCCGCCCGGCCGCCAGCCGCGCAGGATCCCAAGGCGAAGGCCGCCACCGACGAGCCGATCGTGGTGACCGCTTCGCGCCGCGCCCAGGATCCGTTCGAGGCGCCGCGCGCGATCGACGTGGTCAGCAGCCAGGACATCCAGCTGTACCAGTTCCGCTCGACGCCGCAGGCGCTGCGCTACTTGCCGAGCGCGATGATCCAGGAGACGTCGCCCGGCCAGGGCTCGCCGTTCCTGCGCGGTTTCACCGGCTACAACAACCTGCTGCTGATCGACGGCATCCGCCTCAACAACTCGACGTTTCGCTCGGGCCCCAACCAGTACTGGGCGACGGTCGACCCGCTGTCGCTCGATCGCATCGAAGTGTTGCGCGGCCCGGCGTCGACGCAGTGGGGCAGCGACGCCATCGGCGGCACGGTGCAGGCGATCACCAAGGGGCCGAACCTGCGGGCCGTCGACGGCGTGCGCTACGGCGGCGCGACCTATGGCCGCTACGCCACCGCCGAAGACTCGCCGGCGGCGCGCGGCGAGGCGCAGGTGGCGTGGGGGCGCGAGGGCGGCCTGCGCTCGGCGGCGTTGATCGGCGGTGACGCCCGCGCGATCGGCGACATCGAGGGCGGTGCCGACACCGGCAACCAGCCCAACACGTCGCACAAGGAGACCGCGTTCGACGTCAAGTTAGAACATGAGCTCGACAAGCACACCAAGCTCGTCTTCCTGCACCAGGAGATGAACCAGAACAACGTGCCGCGCACGCATGCGACGGTCTTCGGCGAGTCGTGGCACGGCACGACGGTCGGCACCGATCTCCAGCGCGACCTCGACCAGGATCGCCGGCTGTCGTACGTGCAGATGCACCAGACGGACCTGGACGGCGCGATCTCCGCGGCCCGCTGGTCGGTCTCGTGGCAGACGCAGAACGAGAACCAGGATCGCGTCACCGGCGCGGGCCAGGCGCGCTCGGAGGCCTTCGAGGTCGGCACCTTCGGGACCTTCGCGCAGTTCGAGAGCGACCTCGGCGCCGCCGGCACGCTGACGTACGGCGTCGACTACTACCGCGACAACGTCAACTCGTGGTCGCGCGGCGGCGGCTCGAACGTGTTCCAGGGACCGGTCGGCAACGACGCGAAGTACGACTTGTTCGGCGCCTTCGTGCAGGACGAACTGGGCCTCGGTGGCGGGCTCTCGGCGCAAGCCGGCGTGCGCTACACGTACGCGGCGGCCGACGCCGACAGCGTGCGCAGCGCGACGAGCGCCACGACCAACAGCCCGGTCAAGGACGACTGGGACGAGTTCACCGCCAACGTGCACCTACGCCAGGAGTTGACCGAGCGCTGGAACGTCTACGGCGGCGCCAGTCAGGGCTTCCGGGCGCCGTCGCTGAGCGACCTGACGTCGTTCACCGTCGCGCGCAGCGGCGAGCAGGAGGTCGCCTCGCCAGGGCTCGATGCCGAGCATTACGTCGGCTACGAGATCGGCACCAAGGTGCGTACGGGTCGTCTGCAGACGCAGTTGGCCTGGTATTGGACCGACATCAAGGACCAGATCATCCGCACCCCGACCGGCACGTTCGTCGGCACACCGCCGCTGCCGGCGATCGCCAAGAGCAACGCCGGCGACGGCTACATCCAAGGCACCGAGGTCCAGCTATCCTACGAAGTGATCGAGCGCACCACGGCGTTCGTCGTCAACAGCTGGCAGTACGGCCGCGTCGACGGCTTCGACAACGACCGCAATGCGATCACCGACTACCCCTCGCGCCTGATGCCGATGACGACGATCGTCGGCTTAGGCTGGGAGAGCGCCGCCGGCGACTTCCACTGCGGCACGGATGTGATGCGCGCCGAGGACGCCGACAGGCTCTCGGTCGGCGACGAGAACGACACCCAGCGCATCCCACCGGGCGGCACGCCGAGCTACACGCTGTGGAACCTGCGCTGCGGCTTCCGCTTCGACGAGCGGGCCAACCTCGAACTCGCCTGCGAGAACGTCACTGACGTCGATTACCGTGTCCACGGCTCGGGCAGCAACGGCCTCGGCCGCAATTTCATCGTCGGCATGTCCGTGACGTTCTAGCCGCGGCGGAACGCCCGGCGCGGGCTGGCCAACGTTGGGACAGCCGCCTCAAGTCCAGCCAGCGTATGGTCGATGACGCGGCCGTCGCGCCCATGGCGCGGCGACGTCGCGCATGGAACCGACTACCGGCATCAAGGAAGCGCTCTCCAGGCGGGCCCGCACCGCGACCCTCGACGAACTGCGCAACGAGGGCAAGAAGCGCGTCCGCGTCGTCAAGGTCGAGCACATCGCCGCGATGATCGAAGAAGCGGTGCACAATGCCATCGAGTGCTCGGGCTTCGTCGCGCCTGCGGAGGTGGAGAGACTCGTCGACCGCAGCCGTCGGGAGTTTCGCGCGATCCTCAAAGAACGCGAGGCAGAGGTGCAGCGCGCGCACGGGGCGAAGGAGTCGCTGGCCGCGCGCGAACAGGAACTCGCTGACCTGCGCCAGCAGCTGACGACGCTGCAGCAGTCGCTGCAGGCGACCGAGCAGGCGTTGCGCGAGGCGCGCGCTGCCCAGACCTTAGCCGAACAGGCCGCCGAGCCGGCGGCGCAGCAGGCCATCGAGGCCACCGAGACCGTCAGCGCGCCCGCCGCGGCGCCGTCGGCGACGGCCAACGTCGAAGTGCTGATGTCGATGATGCACGAGCTGGCCAGCATGAAGGCCGCGCTGCAGGCTCAGCCGCAGGCAGCGCCGCCGGCCGCTGCCGCCGTCGACGTCTCGGCCGCGATCGAGAAGCTCGCCGGATCGCTCAACGACCGGCTCGAGAAGCTCGGCAAGAAGATGGGCGTCAGCGCCGCCGTCGGCGGTGACCAGCCGCTCGACCTCGGCGGGTTGTTCAAGGACGACGGCCCGGCGGTCGAGTCCAACATCGACACCATCGACAGCAAGCAGAAGACTGCTGGCGGCATCGCCGCCAACCTGGCGCGCTTGAAGAAGCTCAAGGGCGGCGGGTGAGCCCGTCGCGATACGCCATCGAAGGAACAGGGGAGCAAATCCAATGACGAAGAACCCGAGCACGACCACGCAGACGACCACTCCAGAGACGACTGTCGCGCTCGGCAAGGGCCTCGACGTCGGCACGGCCAATCTCGCTGCGGCGGTGCAGAACGCCGAGGGCGGCGTCACGGTGACCGTCGAGCGCAATGCGTTCCTCGACATCCCGAGCGACGTCTACAGCAAGAACATGCTGACGAAGCTCAAGGTCCCGTACGTCGTCCACAACGGCAAGCTCGTCGTGATCGGCGAGGCCGCCTTTGAGCTGGCCAACGTGTTCGGTCGCGAGACGCGCCGTCCGATGATGGACGGCTTGATCAGCCCCAACGAGCAGGACGCCCTGCCGATGATGAAGATGATCATCCAGAGGATCCTGGGCGAGCCGCGCATGCCGGGCGAGAACTGCTATTTCTGCCTGCCGGCGCCGTCGCTCGACGTCGACAACAACATCGTCTACCACCAGGGCCTGTTCGAGAGCCTGATCAGCAAGATCGGCTACACGGCGCACGCCATCAACGAGGCGCACGCGGTGATCTTCGCCGAACTCGCCGAGCAGGACTTCACCGGCATCGGCCTGAGCTTTGGCGGCGGCATGGCCAACGCCTGCATCGCCTACAAGTCGATCCCGTGCCTGTCGTTCTCGGTGGCCCGCGGCGGCGACTGGATCGACAAGAACGTCGCCAACGTGCTCGGCTGCCCGCGCAGCAAGGCGACGCACATCAAGGAGCGCGGCATCGACATCCGCGACCCGAAGACGCGCGAGGAGGAGGCGGTGGCGATCTACTACCGCAGCCTGATCAACTACGTGCTGCAGAACATCAAGCAGCGCTTCGAGACCGGCCAGGACATGCCGACGTTCAACCAGCCGATCGACATCGCCTGCGCCGGCGGCACGTCGCTGGTCGGCGGTTTCATCGACGTCTTCCGCGAGGAGTTCGCGAAGATCGACTTTCCGATCCCCGTCGGCCGCATCTTCCGCAGCGAAGAGGCCCTGACGGCGGTGGCCAAGGGCTGCCTCGTGGCGGCGGCGATCGGCGAGAGCTGATCGAACGACGCCATCTCGGCGCAGCGGCGACGGGGCCGGCAGGCCCCGTCGCCGTTTGCAGGCCGCGCGTCAGAGCGTCAGCGTGCTGCGCACCCAGTTGGTGATCGCGCTCTCGCTCGTGCCCGTCGCGTCGACGGTGAAGGCCGCGAAGTAGAGCGGCCAGCCGGCGAGGAACGGCAGGTAGGGCGCGAACAGGTTGGCCGTCACCGCGCCTGCCGGCGTCGTGCCCTGGAAGCCCTGGAAGATCGGGCTGCCCGGCGTCAGGCTCGCTTCCAGCAAGAAGCCCGGGTTGAGCGGCAGCAGGCCGCCGCCCGGCAGCCACGCGCCCGGCGTGAAGCCTTCGCTGCAGACCAGGAAGTACGGCCGCCCGACCTCGCCCGGCAGCTGCAGCTGGAACGCGGTGAACTGGCCGAGCACGGCCTGTGCCGGCGCGCGCAGCGGCTCTTGGTCGAGCAGGAAGGCGAGGCTCTGCTGCACGAGGCCGGCGCGCAGCGTCGGGCTGGTGATCGTCTCCAGCGGGAAGCCGAAGGTCACCGCGCGCGCGCCGCTCGCCGGATCGAAGCGCTGCACGCCGGCGGTGAGGCCGTTGCCGTAGCGCAGGCAGACGACGCTCTGCGCGTTGGTCGGCGTCAGCGCGTCGGGGAAGTTGACGTCGTAGGTGCCGCTCGCGCCGTTGTCGAACGCGCCTGCCGGCAGACCCGCGCTCACGGTGCCGACGAGGCCCGCCTGCAGCGTGTAGACGCCGGCGTCGTCGGTCGCGTAGGTGGCGCCGAGCACGTTGCGGTAGAACGCTCGGTCGAGCGCCGAGCCCTGCGCGTCGAGATCCCAGGCGATCTCGGCGCCGCTGACCAGCAGGCTGCCGCCGCTGTTGAGATACGCCGTCGCCAGCGCTTGCTCGGTCGCCGAAAACGTCTCGTCGACCGTGCTCTCCTCGCCGACCGACCAGACGACCGCGCCGTAAGGGAGCAGAACGACGCGCTGCAGGCTGACGGCTTCGTTGCTGGCGGCGTCGAAGCCGCGCGAACCGTTGGCGTCGCGGCGGATCGCGTCGCCGAGGAGCCGCGTGTAGTCGCGCGTGTTCTCCGGTCCCTTGACATTGCGGTCGAGCCGGTCGAACCCCTGCACCAGCAGCACCTGCGCCTGCGCCAGGTGGTCGGTGCCGGCGGTCAGGACCTCGGTCGGGAACGAGCGGCCGCTGGCGTTCCATGCGCGCACGCGGAACGAGCGCAGGCTGTGGTGGGGCAGCGGGCCGGTCGACCAGTTGGTGCCGGCGACTGAGGCGACCTGCACGAAGCCCTTGCCGTCGAGCGACTGCTCGATCGTGTACGACGAAGCGCCGGGCGCTGCGTCCCACGCCACGCGCAGGCCGCGGGCGCCGTCCTGCGTGACGCGCAGAGCCGTCGGCGGCTCCGGCGGGAACGGCGCCGTCGGCGCGAAGTAGCGCAGCACGCCGCGCGCGTAGGCGCGGGCGGCGATGTAGCGGAACTCGGGCTCGTGCAGCGAACTGTGATCGAGCGAGCCCGGCGTGTCGTGGAACGCGAGTTCGACCAGGATGCCGGGCATCGTGCTCAGCAGCCGCACCTCGCCGAAGTTCGCCGTCTTCTGGCCGCGGTCGACCCAGGCGGCGTTCCAGTTGGCGCGGATGTCGGTGATCAGCTGCGGGTGCACGGCGTTGCTGAGCGCCGCCGAACCGGCGGTCGCGCCGCCGCTGTAGATGAACGTATCGGTGCCAGCGCCGCCGCCGGCGTTGGTGTGCAGGCTGATGAATGCGTCGGCCGTGCGCCATTCGGCGAAGCGCGGCCGCGCCGTGACGTCGTCGTCGTTGTCCTCGCCGCTCGCGATCGAGTCGTAGACCGAGGCCGGTGCGCCGGCGAACTGCGCCCAGTAGCGCGCCGCTTCGCGCCAGCGCGCTTGCCCGCTGGTCGTGCCGCCGCGCACGAGGCTGCCGAGGCCGCCGCCCAGGCGCACGGCGTCGGCGATGACCACGCCCGGCGACGACGACAGGTTGCTGAGCGTGACGCGCGCTAATGCTGCCGGCGTGAACCAGAAGTTGCCGAGGTGCGCCCAGGTGACGTTGTCGACCTGCTGGTCGACGACGACGTCGCTCGTGCCGCCGCTGTGCTCGACGCGGTAACGCGCCGCCGGCGTGCGGTTGGTGCCGGCGCGGAAGCAGGCGAACACCGGGTACAGGCCGTCGCGCGCCACCGGAATCGTCCAGGTCGCCGTCGCCGTCTCGGCCGCGGTGTTGACGGTGGCGAAGCGGTAGCCGCCGCCGTTCCAGCCCGACGACGCCGACGTCGACCAGACGCCGGTCTCGGTGTAGCCCGGCGCGCCGGCGTCGTTGTCGGCGACGCCGTCGGTCGGGACCTCGCCGTGTTCGCGCGCCATCACCACGTCGGCGCCGAGGTTGTTGAGGAACGGGATCAGGTACTGGTTGGCGATCTCGGCGGTGTGGATGTCCTCGATCAGCCCGTCGATCACGCCGCGTTGCGTCGTCCAACCGAGCGTGCTGTGCCAGTAGTAGCCGTGGCCAGGCGACACCGCGATGCGCTTGCCGGTGAGCGCGCCGAAGGGACTGACGAGTCCGGCGACCGCTGGTGCGCCCGCTGGCTGCGGTTGTGGTTGCGCCGGTTGCTGCGGCTTTTCGCCGAGCGCTTCGTGCAGCGGCAGTTCGCGGCCGTCGGTCATGCGGACGACGATCGCGACGCCGGTCACGCCGGGCGCGCGCAGCGCCGTCTTGTCGATCTGTTCGATGGCGTGTTCGCGTGAACAGCCGGGGAGAAGCTGCAGCAGCGTCGCGTCGAACACCAGCCGCACGGTCGCGCCGGTCTGCCGCCAGTAGAGCAACTGCGTGCCCGGCGGCACGTGGCTGCCGTAGCCGAGTTGCGCCTCGGCCGGCGTCGGGCCAGCGCACAGCCGCGCAATCGCGCTGCCGACGTCGCCGTACCACGGCCCAACCGCCGTGAGGTTGCTCTGGCGGAAGAACAGCGCGTCCTGCGCCGGAGACACCGCTGCGGCGGCGGGCAGGACGGCGAGGGCGGCGATGCGGAGGGCGAGGGCTCGGCGCATGGTGGTGGGACGGAAGTCTACGCGGCGCCGGGAGGGGGCGTCATGGGGGGGCGCGGGGGCTGCACGGGTGGCGCGCGGGCAGATCGGGCTCGCCACTGCGGGCCACCGCAGCGCTCAGCCTGTGGCGGTGGTGGCATGCCCCATGCGACGGAGCGGTCGGGGCGCGGTCCCGCGGTCGCGGTTGTCGCCACGGCGCGGCGTTGGCACGCCGGCGCGTCGCGCTGGTTTGCCCCGTCGGCGTCGCTGGCCGAGCCGCCTCGTGCGGCACGGCGTTCGCATGGGCGCGCGCCATGTCCAACCGCTTCGCCGTGCTGTTCCCTGCCCTTGTCGCCGTTCTGCCAATGCCGGCGGCCGCGCGACCGACTGCGCAACCTGCCGCGCCCGCATCGGTCCATGCCGGCGCGCTTGCGCCCGCTGCCGGTCTGACCGTCGTGCTCGGGTGCCCGCACTGCGGCAACCAGCGCAGCTACCGCGTCAGCGACAACGCCACGCAGTCGGTGACGGATGCGTGGTCGGGCGGCGGCTGCGGCCGCAGCTTCCGCGTGCACGTTTCGCGCGGGCTGGTGCAGGGCGTCTGGAAGTGACGGCGGGGGCGCGATGGCGCCTCGGCGCCAGCGCGCGCTTGTTCGCCGCCGTGGGGCGCAGCACGCTTACCGCATGGATCCGACCCTCGTCGCCGTCGCCATCGGACCGCCAATCGCCTCCGCCGTCTGGTTCTATCGACGGGATCGCGAGCGCGAGCCGCTCGGCGCGGTGATCAGCGCCTTCGCTGCCGGCTTGCTCGTGGTCGCGGCAGTTCTGTTCGCCGTCGGTCGCTTCGCGCAGATGGACGTCGATCTGGGGCACCCGTGGCTGCACGGCGCGTACTCGGCGTTCCTGCTGGCGGCGATCCCCGAAGAACTGGCCAAGTACCTGTTCCTGCGGCGGCATATCCGCAGCCGTCACTGCGACGAGCCGATGGACGGCATGGTGTACGGCGCGCTCGTGTCGCTGGGCTTCGCCGCCGTCGAGAACGTCCTCTACGTGCTGCAGAACGGCGCCTGGAGCGGCGTGTTTCGGGCCTTCACCGCGGTGCCGATGCACGCGAGTTGCGGCGCGCTCATGGGCCTCGCGCTGGCGCGCGTGAAGCTGCACGGCCCTGGCCCTGGCCGCGGCGTGCTGCCGGCGCTCGCCGTGCCGATCGTCATCCACGGCCTGTACGACTGGCCGCTGCTGTCGCTGGGCGAGCGCGGCGAGGTGGACGGCGGCGAAGCGCTGGCCGCGTTCGGGCTCAGCATGGTTGTGCTGGCCTGGTCGGTCCGGCGCGTGCGCCGTCACTCGGCCGCGCTGCGGGCGATGCAGGGGTGATGGCCGCGGTTGCCGCGTTGGAAACGCGCCGTCGCGCAGCGAGTTGCGTCCGACGCACCGCGCCGAATTTTGGTGCCTTGCGGCCTGCACATGTCCGCACCGCGCGGCATCGCCACTAGCGCCCTCAGTTCACCACGCCATCCACGCCAGCGACGCGCGCCCGCGAGGCGGCGAACACGGCGCGCAGGATGGCCTCGACCTGCGGCCGCGAGTAGCCGTCGGCCGGCGTCTCCTGCAGCAGCGCCGCCAGCATCGCTGCCTCGCGCGCCGGGTCGGCGGCGGCGACGCCGTGGCGCGCCTTCCACGCGCCGATCGCGCGGCACAGCCGGCCGCGCGCGTGCAGCAGTTCGACCAGCCGCGCGTTGAGCGCGTCCATCTCGTGGCGCAACTGCGCGAGCGTCGGGTCGGCGGGCATGAGGTTCATGCTACTGCCAGCGTCGCCGCTGCGCGCCGTCGCTTCGCCGTGCGCCGCGCCTCCTCACCCGCACGACCCGCAGCCGCCGCTGCCGCACAGCTTGGCCTCGATCGCCTTCGACGCCGGCGTGAGCGACAGGCCGCCGAGCGCGGTGCAGCGCAGCTCGCGCGCCATCGACTCGCTGATCTGGCGGTGGGCGTCGAGCACTTCGTCGAGCGGCACGAGGTGGTCGTAGCCGGCGAGCGCGATGTTGGCGCTGGCGATGCCGTTGGCGGCGCCGGCGATGTTACGGCCCAGGCACGGCGCCTCGACGCGGTTGGCGATCGGGTCGCAGATGAGGCCGAGCACGTTCTGCAGCGCGTGGCTCGCCGCCGACAGGCCCTGCGCGGCGGTGCCGCCGGCGAGTTCGACCAGCGCCGCAGCGGCCATCGCGGCGCCCGCGCCGGTCTCGGCCTGGCAGCCGCCGACCTCGGCGGCGAAGCTCGAACGCGTGGCGACGAACACGCCGATCAGGCCGGCGGCGAGCATCGCGCGCAGGATCGTCGGCTCGTCGCTGCCGAGTGAATCGGCGGCGGCGAGGCACGCGCCGGGGAAGGTCGCGCACGAGCCGGCGGTCGGCGCGGCGACGATGACGCCCATGCTGCTCTTCACCTCCATCAGCGCGCTGACGTAGAGGATCGCGCGGTTGAGCACGCCGCCGTCGATCAGCTTGCCCTGGTTCATCAGCGCGGCGAAGCGGTGGCTCTGCCGCGGCAGGATGCGGTCGCGGTACTCGGTGCCGGCGAGGCCTTGCTGCACGCCGGCGCGCACGATGGCGAGGATCTTGCGCATCTGTGCGAGCACGGCGTCGCGGTCGAGGCCGCCGCGGGCGCATTCGTACGCGAGCGCGAACTCCGACAGCGGGCGCGTCGTCGGATCGGCGGTCTGCACCATCTCGCCGGCGTGCAGGAACGGCACCGACAGGCCGCGGCGCGAGCGCACCGGCAGCACCGGCGCCATGCGTCGCGCGCGCCGCACGGCCGGGAGTGCTTGCACCTCGGCGTCGGTGAGCAGGCGCTGCGCGCAGACGACGACGCGCGCCGGCGCTCGGCCGGTGACGACGACGTCGTCGAGGTCGGCGCGTTTGCGCAGCGCCGCCGCCGTCGCCGCGCCGTCGCCGTCGACGTCGAGCACGGTGACCGCGTAGTCGCCGTAGAGCGTCACGGCCGCGCCGTCGATGGCGACAACCTCGATCATGCCGCCGCCGGTCGACAGCGCGACGAGGCGGTGCTCGACGCCGCCGCGAGCCAGCGTCAGCCGGTAGGTGTTGGGGTGCGGGTCGTGCAGCGTGGCGATGCGGATCGTCAGGTCGACGCCGGCCGCGCGCAGGAACTCGCCGCTGCGCGGCAGCCGTTCGTCGTCGGCTTCCCAGCCGAGCAGGCCGGCGAACAGACCCATGTCCGAGCCCTGGCTCGCGTGCGTCGTCGCCAGCGAGCCTTCGGTGTCGAACTCGACGAGCACGGTCGCCGGCGTGCCGCCGCAGAGGTCGCGCGCGAGCCGGCCGATGCGCACCGACGCGGCGGAGTGCGAACTCGACGGACCGCGCATCACGGGACCGACGACGTCGTTGAAGATGCTGGGTGGCAGCGTGGCGGGCATGGCGGGGAATGGTGGGGTACGGGGCGAGGGACGGGTTGGCGCCGCGAGCGATCAGCGGTAGTGCGCGACCGGCCGCGGCATCACGCCGAGCGCCTTGTAGTCGAAGCCGGTGTCGAGCGGCTGGTAGTCGCCGACGATCGCGACGCTGCGGTCGCCGGCGATCGCGTCCTCCAGGCCGAGGCACCAGTACGCGGCGTTGATGGTGACGCGGCGCACGCCTTCGTTCTGGAAGTCCGCGCCGCTGCCCATGGTGAACTGGAACACGCGCGCGGTCTTGCCGCGGTTGCCGGTCCAGGTCTTGGTCCACGCCACCGGCAGCGGCTCCTTGTCCGTGTTCGGCGCGTCGCCGGGCTTGCGGCCGACGAGCGGCTGGCCGTGCAGCAGCGCGGTGCAACCGGCGGGCAGGCTGCCGCCGACCGGGTAGGTGCGGTAGACGTCCGACGGGCCCCAGACGTCGGTCACGCCGCGCAGGATCGGATGCTCGCGCTGGCTGGGCTCGATGCTCGCGCGCGTGCTGTCGGCGTGCCAGTTGCCGTGGTGGCCGAGGAACGTGCCGCCGAGCACGTCCTCGCCAAAGCGCACGCGCTTGCCCGCGACCTCGTACGGGAACTCGCCGAGGAAGCCGTGGTTGGCCGTGCGCAGCGCCACGATCGGCTTGCCGCTGTCGAGGTAGTCGAGCACGCAGGCGAGTTGGTCCTTGGGCAGCGTCAGGAAGCGGCTGAACAGGATCAGCAAGTCGGCCGACGCGAGGTGTTCGAGCCCCGGCACGTCGTGCACGACGGCCTTGTCCTCGCCGCGCGTCGGCTGCGTCGGGTCGACGAGGCCGTCCTTCTGCGCGAACAGCACCGTGCAGTGGCAGCCGTGGTGCGTCGCCAGCACCTTGGCGAGCATCGGCATCGACTGCTCGCTGCGGTACTCCTGCTCGGCGGCGACCAGCACGATGTGCTTGCCGCGGCCGGGGCCATCGCCGCCGTCGTAGGTGAGCCAGCGCGGATCGGCGGGCACGGGGTGCGGCGCGGGGGCCGCGCACGCGGCGAACAGCAGGGCGGTGGCGAGGAGCAGCAAGCGCATCGGGGTCACTTCGTAGGGATCACGTTGACGGTGTAGTAGGCATCCGCGTGCAACAGCGCACGGCCATCGGCGGCGCGCAGCGGGCGCAGGTCGAACTCGTGCACGTGGCCGCGCACCATGCCGTCGACGACGAGGCGCACGCGGCGGCCGGCGGCGGTCGGCTCGGCGCGCACGACGCGCGGCGTCGTGCGGTCGACCTCGGGGCTGCCGTAGTGCTCTTGGTAGATGTGCGTGAACGCGCCGAGTCGGTAGCTCGCCGGATCGGCGGCGCGCGCGGCGTCGACGGGCGCGGTGAAGTCGAGCACGAAGCCGTCGGGCTGGATGCGGATGCGTTCGATCTCGAACGGCGTGCGGCCGGTCCACTCCAGGCGTTCGAGCGTGTAGCTGCGGTTGCCGCGCACCGGCCAGCCGCGGTTGGTGCCGCCGGCGACCAGTTGGCCCGCGGCGGTGAACTCGACGGCGAGGATGCCGTTGCCGAGGCCTTCGCGGAACGGATAACACGCGCCCTGCCAGACGCCGTCGACCAGCTCGGTCGTCGCGCGCATCACGAGGCTCAGGCTGTAGTCGCCGAGGAACAGCTGGCCGCCGAACGGACCGAAGCGCCCGCCGGTGCGATCGGGCCGGAACGTCGTGATCGACTGGCCCATGCGGCGGTAGGGGAACACCACCGCGTACGGCACCAGCTGCGGGATGCGCGCAGCCTCGGTGGTGAGGCGCGAGGGCGTGTTCGGCTCGGTCGGCTTGCCGCCCATGCGCGCCGCGAGCGGCAGGTCGTAGGCGGGGAAGCTGATCGGGTGGCCCAGGAAGCCGCCTTGCTTGAGGTGCTTCAGCGAGCACGAGCCGTTCCACGGGCCCTGGCTCTCGACGTAGAACATCGCGCCGTGCTCGTTGGGCGCGACGCCGCCAGCGCTGCGAACGCCGCTCGCGACCGGCAGCGTGCGTCCATCCTGCGTGATCTCGAAGGCCCAGCCGCGGAACGGCGCCTTGTAGTGGTACGAGTCGGACAGGCCGAGCACGACGAAGACGCTGCCGGCGTCGGTGACCGGCGAGCCCCACGCGAACTCGTGGTAGTGCGCGAAGCCCCACGCGTCGCTGAGGTTGTCGAAGCGGTCGGCGCGGCCGTCGCCGTCGCGGTCGCGGATGCGCGTGACTTCCGTCTGCTGCGTCGCGTACAGCGCGCCATCCCGGTGGCCGAGGCCGAGCACTTCGTCGAGGCCGCTGGCGAAGCGTTGGATCGTCAGCTTCGGCACCGCGGCATCGGCGCCGGTGACCAGCAGGATCTCACCGCGGCGCGTGCCCAGCGCGAGCCGGCCGTCGGGCAGCGTGCACATGCTGCCGACCTCGAGCGCGAGCTCGGGCGGGATCGGCAGGTCGACGAGGCGGTAGTA
The DNA here is from genome assembly GCA_016872675.1 of Planctomycetota bacterium. Lineage (GTDB taxonomy): Bacteria > Planctomycetota > UBA1135 > UBA1135 > UBA2386 > UBA2386. Next base: position 1,646 of record VGZG01000057.1, on the reverse strand, counting down.
CTCGGCTTCGGCGCCGGCGGTGCCCCAGGCAGCGCCGAGTTCCTGCGCCGGTAATGCGGCGGCGAACAGCGTCGCGCCGAGAGCGGCGGCGCCGTGGCGAACGATCGGGCGCGCGCTCACTTGCCACCTCCGCGCAGCGTGTAGTCGAGGGTCAGGTTGGCGCCGCCTGCCGGCACGGCGATGGTCAGCCGCAGTTCGCGGCCGCCGTCGCCGTCGAGCAGGCGGTAGCTGCCGACGGGCAGCTGCAGTTCGAGACCGTCGCCGACCTGCACGCGGCCGGAGCCGAGGTCGTCGATGCGCGCGGCGACCGCGGCGCGGAAGTGCAGCGTCGTCGCCTGCTCGGCCGTGAACGTGAACGTGCGACGCAGCCGCGTCGGTTGCTCGCTGCCCGAAGCAGGCGGCACTTCGACCGGCGCGTCGGCGATCGTCACCGCAGAGCAGGTGTAGCGGAACGTCGGCCGCTGCTCTGCGTCGAGGTCGTAGCCAAGCCACCGGTGGCCGAGTTCGCGGCGGTCCGCGGTCGGCCACGGCGCGTCGGCGTCGGCCAGCACCGCGAACACCGGGCCGGCGGGCAGCTGCACGCGGCCGTCGCCGAGCAACCGCACCGCGCCGCTGCCCTGGCTCGTCCACACCGGCGCGGCGTCGACGAAGCGGCCGCGCCAGAGTTGGTCGAGCGCCAGCCGTTCGGCGTCGAAGGTGAAGTTCACGCCGCCGGGCAGGCCGACGCTGATCGCGCGCTTGCCGGTGTGCGGGGCGCTGCGCCGCAGCAGCACGGCCTCTTGGCCGCCGGCGAGTTCGATCGGCGGCCGGCGGATGCCGCTCGGCTTGCCGACGTTGCGGCCTTCGGCGAGGTAGCGCCACATGGCGGCGATCTGTCGGTCAGCGTCGCCGCCGGCGTGCTCGGGCCGCGTCGACTTGCCGTCGACGAAGTAGCGCGGCATCAACGTGTCGGACCGGAAGCGCACCGGGTCGCGCAGGAAGTGCGCGAACCACTCCGGCCGCAGCCGCTGGCCGGTGGTGGCGACGAGGTCGATCGCCGCCATCGACCCGGCGCGGTCGCCGGCGAAGGTGTGGCAGGTGACGCAGTTCATCGCCTGGTCGCCGACCAGCGTGCGGCCGAGTTCGCGTTCTTGGTGCTGCGGATCGCCTTCGGCTGGCAGCGGCAGCAACGCGATCGGTGGCAAGGTGTCGGTCGCCGCGAGCCGCGCGGCGAGGTCGTCGGCGAGCGCATCACCGAAGCCCGGCATGCGCGTGCGCAGGTACGGCCGCTCGGCTTGGCCGTGCGCGATCGCCGCGCGCAGCCAGTCGGGCTGCAGCTTGGCGCCGACGCCGCTGAGCGTCGGCGGCAGGCGACCGTCCTGACCGAGGCTCAGGTCGGCGCTGACGAAGAACGGTTGGCGGGCATCAGCGAGCTTGGCCCAGTCGTCGCGCGTGTGGCAGGCGGTGCAGTCGCGGCCGGCGAGCAGGCGCTGCAGCTGTTCGTCGGCGGTCGGTAGTGCTGCGCTGGCGCCGACGACGGCGGCGAGGTCGGCGCGCTGCGCTGCGGTCAGCGCGTAGTGCGGCCACGGCCCGGTGGCGCCACTCAGGCAACCGCGCGTCGGATCGAGCGCGCGCAGCGGCGGCGCCTGCGGCGACGCGGCGCGCAG
>VGZG01000056.1 GCA_016872675.1 Planctomycetota bacterium | reverse complement strand
GCAACTCAGGGGGCGGCGGCAGCGGCGGCAACTCAGGGGGCGGCGAGTGAACGCACGGGTCGCGGCGCTGGCGCTGCTCACGGCAGCGTGCGCCGGCGGCCCCGATGGCGCCCGCGACATCACCGGCGCCGCCGTCGACCTGCGCGCCGTCGCTCCGGGCACGGTGCGCGTGCTGATCTTCACCAGCCACGAGTGCCCGATCGCCAACGCCTACGCGCCGACGCTGCGCGCGTTGGCGGCGCGCTTCCGCGCCGAGCCGGTCGAGTGGTTCATCGTCCACGTCGATCCCGACCTCGCGCCGGCGGCGGCGCAGCGGCACGCGGCCGACTACGAATTGCCGGGTCGTGTCGTCCTCGAGCCCGCCCAGGCGACTGCGCGCAGGTTCGGCGTCGAACGCACGCCGGAAGCAGTCGTGCTGACCCACTCTGGCGCGCAATATGTCGGCCGCATCGACGACCAGTGGCAGGCGCTGGGCAGCCGGCAGACGACGGCCAGTAGCCACGACCTCGGCGACGCCATCGCCGCTGTCGTCGGCGGCGCAAAACCCGCGAACGCGCACCGGACGGCGGTCGGATGCCTGTTGCCAGAACCGAGCAGCCGCTGACTCCCCAGTTTGCGAATCGCTAACAAGGACGCGCCGCGCCGAGGTCGGGCGAATGATCCGACTTTTCGCTAGCGATGGGTTGCAGCACTGCGCCAGACCCCATATCTAGTGGCACCCTGCGCGGCGGTTACCGCTCGTCTCATGCCGCCCCAGGCTTCGCGCCGGGGCACGATAGGGAACCGTTGTCGCAGGCTCGGCTATCGGCCGAGCACGTTCTCTGCATCTTCGGTCGGTGTCGGCTGTTGCCCGGAGGGCAACGGCCAAGCATGCGCCTGGGAGTACCCCATCGGCACGCCCACCAACCAACCCGCTCCCCTCGCCGGTCCTCGCCTTGTTCCGGTCCGACCAACTGTCGATGCAGTTCGCCTGCACAGGGGGCGCCAGCGGGTCCAGGTTGCGGCAGCCGGGTTGCCCACCCAGGCTCCCATCGTGATTCCCATCGGGGAGGGTGACCGCGCCCAGCGCGGCAGCATGCTCCAGGCAAGGCTCTCGTCGATCCCTGCCGCATCGCCCGGTTGGGGACGCCGTCGCGTCCCCGCACGCAACAGCGACGCCGCGCTGTAAGGTCGGAGCCTTCGGTCAGGGCCACCGATCAGGCGCGTCCGTCAGGCGGTCAAGAAGTTCCGGTGGCATCGCCACCGCGTCGAGGAGGAAGTCAGGTGAAGGTCAATCGTCGGTTCACGGTCAAAGGCAAGTCCCCCTACGAGGGCATCGCGTTCAGCAAGCGCAGTTCCGAGATCCGCAACACGAACGGATCGCTGGTGTTCGAGGCGCGCGACATCGACGTCCCAACGCACTGGAGCCAAGTCGCCGTCGACATCCTGGCGCAGAAGTACTTCCGCAAGGCGGGCGTGCCCCAGAAGGGCGAGGACGGCAGCAAGATCCGGGTCGACGACGCCGGCAACCCCGTGCTCGGCGGCGAGAAGGACGCGCGGCAGGTGTTCCACCGCCTCGCCGGCTGCTGGCGCCACTGGGGCGAGGAGTACGGCTACTTCGACAGCACCGACGACGCGCAGGCGTTCGAGGATGAGCTCAGCCACATGCTCGCCGCGCAGCACGCGGCGCCGAACTCGCCACAGTGGTTCAACACCGGCCTGCACTACGCCTACGGCATCACCGGGCCAGCACAGGGCCACTGGTTCGTCGATCCGGCCAGCGACAGTTCGACGCCCAAGGTGATCAAGAGCCGCAACGCCTACGAGCGGCCGCAACCGCACGCGTGCTTCATCCAGTCCGTGTCCGACGACCTCGTCAACGAGGGCGGCATCATGGACCTGTGGACGCGCGAGGCGCGCCTGTTCAAGTACGGCTCGGGCACGGGCAGCAACTTCTCGCAGCTCCGCGGCGAGAACGAGCGCCTCTCAGGCGGCGGCAAGAGCTCCGGCCTGATGAGCTTCCTCAAGATCGGCGACCGCGCCGCCGGCGCCATCAAGTCGGGCGGCACCACGCGCCGCGCCGCCAAGATGGTCTGCCTCGACCTCGACCATCCGGACGTCGAGACGTTCGTGTCGTGGAAGGTCCACGAGGAGGAGAAGGTCGCCGCGCTGGTATCGGGCAGCAAGCTGATCCGCCGCAACCTCAACGCGGTGATCAACGCCTGCCACGTCACCGACGAGACCGGCGGCGAGAAGGTCATCACCCAGCCGCGCGAGAACGCCCGCCTGCGCGCAGCACTCGGCGAGGCGCGCGCCGCCTGCATCCCCGAGAGCTACCTGCAACGTGCGCTGCAGTTGGCCGGCCAGGGCCTGAAGGCGATCGACGTGACCGAGTACTCGACCGACTGGGACGGCGAGGCCTACGCCACCGTCTCCGGCCAGAATTCGAACAACTCGATCCGCATCCCCAACGAGTTCTTCCGCGCGGTCGACGAGGGCGGCAAGTGGCGCCTGATCCGCCGCACCGACCACGGCGTGGCGAAGGAAATCGACGCCCGCGACCTGTGGGACAAGGTCGCCTACGCCGCCTGGGCGTGCGCCGACCCGGGCGTGCAGTACGACACGACGGTCAACGAGTGGCACACGTGTCCGGCGAACGGCCGCATCAACGCGAGCAATCCGTGCAGCGAGTACATGTTCCTCGACGACACGGCCTGCAATCTGGCGTCGATCAACCTGCAGAAGTTCCTGTTCGATGACGCCACATTCGACCTCGAGGGCTACAAGCACGCCGCCCGCCTGTGGACGATCGTTCTCGAAGTCTCGGTGCTGATGGCGAGCTTCCCGAGCAAGGAGATCGCCCAGAAGAGCTACGAGTTCCGCACGCTCGGCCTCGGCTACGCCAACCTCGGCACGATCCTGATGCGCCTGGGCATCCCCTACGCGTCGCCGAAGGCGTACGCGCTGGCCGGCGCGCTGTCGGCGATCCTGTGCGGCGAGTCGTACGCGACCTCGGCCGAGATGGCCAAGGAGCTCGGCGCCTTCCCGCTCTACGAGCGCAACAAGGAGCCGATGCTGCGGGTCATCCGCAACCACCGGCGCGCCGCCTACAACGCCTCGGCCTCGGAGTACGAGGGCTTGAGCGTGACGCCGGCCGGCATCGACCCGCAGATCTGCCCGGCCAACCTGCTCGAGTCGGCGCGTGAGTGCTGGGACCGCGCGCTCGCGCTCGGCGAGAAGCACGGCTACCGCAACGCGCAGGTCACCTGCATTGCGCCCACCGGCACGATCGGCCTGTTGATGGACTGCGACACGACCGGCGTCGAGCCGGACTTCGCGCTGGTCAAGTTCAAGAAGCTCGCCGGCGGCGGCTACTTCAAGATCGCCAACCAGAGCATCGCCCCAGCGCTGCGCAAGCTCGGCTACACGCCGAGCCAGGTCGACGACATCCTCGCGTACGTCATCGGCCGCAAGACGCTCGCCGGCGCGCCGGCAATCAACCACGAGACCCTTGTCCAGCGCGGCTTCGACGACGCTGCCCTGGCGAAGATCGAGAAGGCCATGGAGGGCGCGTTCGACATCGCGTTCGCGTTCAACAAGGGCATCCTCGGCGAGGAGTTCCTCAAGACGAAGCTCGGCTTGACGGACGAACAACTCAAGGACTGGAGCTTCGACCTGCTCAAGCACCTCGGCTTCAGCAAGTCCGACATCGCCACCGCCAACGACTTCGTCTGCGGCACGATGACGGTCGAGGGCGCGCCGCACCTCAAGGACCAGCACCTGCCGGTCTTCGACTGCGCCAACCGCTGCGGCAAGAAGGGCCAGCGCTACATCCCGTACGCCGCCCACCTCCACATGATGGCCGCGGTCCAGCCGTTCATCAGCGGCGCGATCAGCAAGACCATCAACATGCCGAACGACGCGAGCCTCGCCGACGTCAAGGACGCGTACCGGCTGGGCTGGAAGCTGATGCTCAAGGCCGTGGCGCTCTACCGCGACGGCAGCAAGCTGAGCCAGCCGCTCAGTTCGACGGTCGACGACGACGGCTCGGCGGCGGCGCAGACATCGCCGGCGATCACGCCGGAGGCCCACGCGATGGCAGCGCGCATCACCGAGCGCGTCGTCCACCGCTACATCGCCAAGCGCCGCAAGCTGCCCAACCGCCGCGCGGGCTACACCCAGAAGGCGGTCGTCGGCGGCCACAAGATCTACCTGCGCACCGGCGAGTACGAGGACGGCTCGCTCGGCGAGATCTTCCTCGACATGCACAAGGAGGGCGCCGCGTTCCGCAGCCTGATGAACTGCTTCGCGATCGCGGTGTCGCTCGGCCTGCAGCACGGCGTGCCGCTGGACGAGTTCGCCGACGCGTTCGTGTTCACGCGCTTCGAGCCGAACGGCATGGTGCAGGGCCACGACCAGATCAAGATGGTCACCTCGGTCATCGACTACGTCTTCCGCGAGCTGGCGATCAGCTACCTCGGCCGCGAGGAGTTGGCCCAGATCTCGAGCGAGGACCTGCGCAACACGACCATGGGCGCACACAACGACGACGAGTTCACCGAGGAGGAGGTCGTCTCCGAGACGGTGTACGAGGGCGCAGCGCCGCCGCCGCCAGTGCACGCGGACGCGCACCTGCACCCGGCGAGCCGCGGCTTGATCCGGGGCCATGACAGCGATGGCAGCAGCATGGGTAACGACAACGGTGACGCCGCGCTGGCCGCGGCCGCCGCGCCGACGGCCAACGCGGCGCTGTTGCGCGCTGAGCCGACCGCGGCCCAGCTGGCGACGCGCCAGACGCGCATTAAGGTCGCCGAGGCCAAGCTGAAGGGCTACGAAGGCGATCCGTGCGGCAGCTGCGGCGCCTTCACCTTGGTGCGCAACGGCACGTGCCTCAAGTGCGTGTCCTGCGGCGCGACCAGCGGTTGCAGCTGAGCCCCCGCCACGAGCCGGGATGAACACCGCGGTCGGCGGCGCCTCGCGCGCTGCCGGCCGCAGTCGTTTCGACGCCGCGGGGATCTGCCGGCGCCTCAGAGGCGCCTGATCTGCACGGCGCGGAACTCGACCGGATCGCCGTGGCCGCAGAAGCCAAAACGTCCTGCGGCGCGATCCTGGCCGACGTGCTTGTCGCCGAGTTCGCTCTTCCTGCCCTTCAGGTCGGCGTCGACGATCACCGAGCCGTTGAGCTCGACGGTGACGCGCGAACCCTGCACGGTCACTTCCTCGAAGTTCCACTCGCCCGCAGGCCGCAGGTAGCCGCGCGCGCTCGGTGCGAGGCCGTAGACCGAGCCGTGCGCCTGCCAATCCTTGATCGTCGCGTACTTCGGGTGCGTGTCGTCGAGCACCTGCACCTCGACCCCGGCGTACGCCGGATCGCCGGTCCCCGGGTAGCGGATGGCGAGGCCGTTGTTGCCGCCCGGCGGCAGGCGGAACTGCAGGCGCACGACGAAGTCGCCGTACGACGCCTTGGTGAACAAGTTGCCGCCCTTGCCCGGCTGGCAACGGATGGCGCCATCGACGATCTCGTACTCGCCGGTCGCGCCCTCCCAGCCGTCGAACGTGTTGCCGTCGAAGATCGGCGCGAACTCCACCGCCGCGCGCGCCGACAACAGCCGGTTCGCCTCGGCGCCGCCGATCGCGCGCACCGTCAGGTTGCGGAAGCGGATCTCGCCGCCGTGGGTCTGCAACTGCAGCGGGCCGGTGCGCGGTAGCGGCAGCTTTCGGTCCCAGTAGTTCTCCATGATGGTGCCGTCCACCGTGGCGACGCCATTCAGCCACACCCACGTGCGGGCGCCGACTTGACGGATGCGCAGGCGGTTCCACTCGCCAAACGGCTTGTCGGCCAGCTGCGGCGGGAAGCGCTCGTGCTTCTCGTTGTTCCAAAGGCCGCCGCTGCCCTTGTCGGCGCCGAGCTTCCACTTGCCGCCGGCCTCGGTGAAGTCCCAGATCTGCACCTGCGGGCTGCCGCGCAGGTAGATGCCCGAGTCGGCCTTGGCGACGGTCTTGTACTCGAGCTCGAACTCGGCGTCGCCGTAGTCACGGTCGGTGGTCAAGTAGGCGCCTTCGCCGTCGTTGATCAGTTCGCCGTTCGCGACGCGCCAATGCGCGCGCACCGTCGCGTCGTCGTCCGCGCGCAGCATGGCACGCGCGTCGGCGGCCATCGCCGCCAGCTTGTACGGGCTCTCGTGGCGCTGGCCGTGCCAGCCGGCGAGGTCGACGCCGTTCCACAGCGGCGTGGACGGATCAGTCTTGGGATCCTGGGCGGCGACGGCGACCGCGAACGCGAGCAGCGAAGCTAGGGTGCGCATCGCCGCAGCATGGCCAGCGCCAGCGCGCCGCGCCACACCCCGCCGTCACGCCGAGTTCATCAAGAACGTCGCAATGTCGCCGAGGAACTTCTCGAGGTAGACCCGGTGCGGCGCCGCCGCCGGCTGCTCGTCGATCGCCGCCAGCATCAACTCCATCCAGCGGTCGCGCGCCTTCTGGTCGACGACAAACGGCATGTGGCGCATGCGCAGGCGCGGATGGCCGCGTTCGCGCAGATAGTCCGGCGGCCCGCCAAAGCGGTAGATCAGAAAGCTGCGCAGCCGCTGCTCGGCGCCGGCCAGGTCGTGCGGCGGATACAACGGCCCGAGGATCGGGTCCTGGGGCACCCGCCGGTAGAAGCCGGCGACGATGGCGCGCAGGCGCTCCTCGCCCAGCAGTTGGTAGATCGGCAGTTCAGCGTCGGTCACGACACCAGCGTGGTGGATCCGCTTGTGGACGCAAGTACGATCCCGATCCCGCGATGGTGTTCCACGACCGACCCGACCCCAACGAGCGCGAGTTCGACCGCAGCCTGCGGCCGGGCAGCTTCGCCGACTTCGTCGGCCAGGAGCAGATCCGCGACAACCTGCGGATCGCCATCGACGCCGCCCGCGAGCGCTCCGAGCCGCTCGACCACGTGCTGCTGTGCGGCCCCCCGGGCTTGGGCAAGACCACGCTAGCCCACCTGATCGCTCATGGCATGGGCAGCGACATCGTGCTGACGTCGGGCCCAGCGCTCGGCGCGCCGAAGGACCTCGCCGGCACGCTGACCCGCCTCAAGCGCAACCAGGTGCTGTTCATCGACGAGATCCACCGGCTGCCGAAGACGCTGGAGGAGTACCTCTACTCGGCGATGGAGGACCACGCGATCGACGTCGTCCTCGACCCGGGCCCCAGCGGCCGCAGCGTGCGGCTGGGCGTGCAGCCGTTCACGCTCGTCGGCGCGACGACGCGCGAAGGCCTGCTGTCAGCGGCGTTCCGCTCGCGCTTTGGCATCCTCGAGCGCCTCGAGCCGTACCCGCACCAGGACATCGAGCAGATCCTGCTGCGCGCCGCCAGGCGCCTTGGCGTGACGCTCGAGCCCGCCGCCGCGCAACTCTGCGCCGAGCGCAGCCGCGGCACGCCGCGCATGAGCCTGCGCATCCTGCGCCGCGTGCGCGACCTGGCGCAGGTGCAGCAGAAGCCGGCGATCGACGCCGCTGCGGCGACGGAAGGCCTTCTGCGGCTGCGCATCGACCACCTCGGCCTCGAGGAAGTCGACCGCAAGCTGCTGCGCGCGTTGATCCAGCGCGGCGACGCGATCGGCCTCAAGACGCTCGCGGCGATGATCGACGAAGCCGAGGACACGCTCGAGGACGTGCTCGAGCCGCACCTGATCCGCGTCGGCCTGCTGGCCCGCACGCCGCGCGGCCGCGTCGCCACGCCGCGGGCCTTCGAACACCTCGGCCTGCCGCCGCCGACGAAGGCCACCGGCGAACTGCCGTTCGTCTGACCGACCGCCCCCGCCACGCACCGCGCCGCCGTGACCGCCTTCCGCTTCGAACTGCTCGGCCAGAACGGCAAGTTGCGACGCGGCCGCTACCACACCCCGCACGGCACCTTCGAGACGCCGTGCTTCGCGCCGGTCGGCACCTACGCGACGCTCAAGGGGCTCACGCCCGAGCAGGTCAGGGCGACCGGCGCCGAGTTGATCCTCGCCAACAGCTACCACCTGCACGTGCGTCCCGGCGCTGAGCGCATCGAGCGGCTCGGCGGCCTGCACCAGTTCATGAACTGGCACGGGCCGATCCTGACCGACAGCGGCGGCTACCAGGTCTTCTCGCTCGGCGGCAAGGTCAAGGTCGACGACGCCGGCGTGACCTTCCAGTCGGTGATCGACGGCAGCAGCCACCGCTGCACGCCGGAGTCGGTGCTGACGTTCCAGAAGCAACTCGGCCCCGACATCGCGATGGTGCTCGACCACTGCCCGCCCGGCGACGCCAGCCGCGACGTGCAACGCGACGCGCACGAACGCACGCTGCGCTGGGCGCGCATGGCCCGCGACGTGCACGACCGCTGGGGCGGCAGCGCCCGCGGCCAGGCGGTGTTCGGCATCTGCCAGGGCGGCATCGACCCCGATCTGCGCCTGGCGAGCGCGCAGGCCATGGCGGCGATGGACTTCGACGGCTACGCCATCGGCGGCCTCAGCGTCGGCGAGACCAAGGCGCAGATGGCCATCGCGCTCGACGCCGCCGTCGACTGCCTGCCCACCGGCAAGATCCGCTACATGATGGGCGTCGGCATGCCCGAGGACCTGCTGGCCGCGACCGCGCAGGGCGTCGACATGTTCGACTGCGTCGTGCCGACGCGCCACGGCCGCAACCACACCGCGTTCGGACCGGACGGCAGCTCGCTCAAGCTGCGCAACGCCCAATACGCCGACGACCCGAGCCCGCTGGTCGAGGGCTGCGCCTGCTACTGCTGCCGCAACTACTCGCGCGCCTACCTGCGCCATCTCGCCGTCGCCGACGAGATGCTGGCCGGCATCCTGCTGTCGATCCACAACATCCACTTCCTCCAGGACCTGATGCGCGGCATCCGCGCGCGGGCCGAAGGCAACGCATGATCCGTACGCTCCCGCTCTGCCTGTCCCTGGCGCTCGCGCTCGGCGCGCTTGCCATCGCCCAGCACCCGGTCCCGCCGACGCTCGCGCAGCCCGTCGAGTTCAAGGTCGGCACCTGGAACCTCGAGTTCCTCGGCGCCGACGGCAACTTCCGCAACAACCTGCAGAATCGCGACGAGCGCGAACTCGCGCTGCTCGGCAAGAAGGTGCGCGAACTCGGCGTCGTCGCGCTCGCCGTGCAGGAGGTCAACGACGAGGCGACGCTGCGCAAGGTCGCGGCCGCCGCCGGCCCGTCGTGGGCCTGCCTGCTCGGCACGTCGGGCGAGTGGGATGACAAGAAGACCGCGCAGCGCATCGGCTTCCTGTGGGACACCGCCGCGGTCGAACTGCTGCACTGCGAGGAGCTGCTGCAACTGCCGCGCGAGTTCGAGGGCAAGCCGATCTTCCACCGCGTGCCGGTCACCGGCGCCTTCCGCCACCTCGGCAGCGGCGCCGACTTCCGCCTCGTCACCGTGCACCTCAAGGCCGGCCGCAAGCCCGACGACGAGCAGAAACGGCGCGGCGAGTCGACGCTGCTGGCGCAGTGGCTCGACGGCCTGCAGCAGACGGCCGGCGAGGACCAGGACATCGTGCTGCTCGGCGACTTCAACTGCACCTACGGCACGCAGCCGCAGCAGGCGCTCGAGGCGGGCAAGCTGCGGCATTGGCTGACGCACGCGCAGCCGACGCCGACGATCATGCACTTCCCCGAGCCGATCGATCAGGTCGTCGTCGCCGACGCCTGCGCCGAGGTCCAGCGCGGCTCGCTCGCGGTCGACGGCGACTTCGACGGCATGGACAAGGATGCGTGGCGCAAGATCTACAGCGACCACTTCCCGGTCACCGTGACGCTGCGCGCGACGGGCGACGACGACACGGCGACGTTCGCAGAGGGACCGATCGCGCAGGCGCTGCCGGTCGCCCGGCGCGGCGCGGCGCAGGCAGCGCCGGCGGCGGCTGCGGCGAACGACTGGCCGTTCGTCGCCGGGGCGCAGGTCCACCTGCTCGCCACCGAATGGATCACTGGCACGCTGGTCACGGACGTCCCAAGGAGCGGCGACGGTTGGATCACGCTGCAGGTCGCCACGGACACGACGGGAACTCCGCCAGGCGTCGTCCGCATCCACTGCGCGACGGTCGCCCGGCTCGTGCTCAGGTAGTGACCCGACCGGCGCGCCCCGCGTCCCCTTCCGCTACGGCAACCGGCCAACCGGCGCGCGCGTCCAGCGCGGCCCTCAGACCCGCGCGCACATCGCCAGCGCCAACAACGCCGCGGCGGTGAGCACGGCGACCGGCGCGAACCACCACGCCCGGCGCCCAGCGCGCTCCGCGGCCGCGCCGCCGTCGTCGTTCGGGCCGTAGCCGTGCGGAATGTCGAGGCTCTGGTAGTCGATCTCGTTGCCATCGAGCCAACCCGTGCCGGCGTCGCTGCCGCACTCGCGGCAGACCTTGGCGCGCGCAGGCACGGCAGCACCGCAGTGCGGACACTCGAATGCACCGCCGCGCCGGCCGCGCGCGCTCACGGCAACCGCTCCAGCCGCACGTAGTCGACGCCGACCATGCGGCGGGGCTTGGCCTTGTCGTTGCTGCCGAGCAGCGTGAACACGAGTTCGACCTCCCCCGCCGGCAGGTCGACGACGCCGAGGTCCAGCGGCCCCGAGGTTGTCACGCGCGGCGCGGGCGCCTGCGCGACGAGGCCGGCGGCGACGAGGAGGCTGACGAACGGAGCGACGAGCGATGGCCGCATGGCGGGATTGCACCGGGCGGGCGCCGGTTTCGCCATCGCCGGGCTGCGTCCCGTCGCCGGCGGCAGCGCCGATCTCGCCGACGGGCGCGCCCGCGACAGCTACGGCCTCGGCCTTCGCGTCGCGTTGGCGCGCGAAGCCGTGTTCCGCATCGATTGTGGCTAGAGCGACGAAGGCGTGGACTTGCCGTTGCGCTCGCCAACCGCTTCTGCGCCGCGCACAGTCACGCAAGCTGCCCGCTGGTGCATTATTGCGACAAAACTGTAGGACCGCCGTGGCTGACAGTAACGCACGTTCGGCAAAGATGATCGAGCATGCCGTTGCCGACCTGTTTCGCCGCCAGAATCGCTCCGGCGCTCTTCGCCGCCGCGTCGGCTCTCGCGCAGGCCGCTGACGAAGTCCGCTACGGACGCGATGTCAGGCCGATCCTTTCGGACCGTTGCTTCAAGTGTCACGGTCCCGATGCCGCCACGCGGCAGGCCGACCTACGCCTCGACGCGCGCACAGACGCCGTCCGCGCACGCGACGGCGGCGCGGCGATCGTGCCCGGCAACGCCGAGGCGAGCGAGCTATGGCGGCGCATCGCCGCCCATGACGCCGACGAGGTGATGCCGCCGCCCGACAGCGGCAAGCCGACGTTGACCGCTGAGCAACGGCACATCCTGCGACGCTGGATCGACGCGGGCGCCGCCTACGAGAGCCACTGGGCGTTCACGCCGCCGCAACCGGTCGCCGTGCCGGACGGCCCCGAAGCGCACCCCGTCGACCGCTTTCTGGCCAAAGCGCGCCGCCAGCGCGGGCTGCGCCCATCCACCGAAGCCGACCGCGCGACCCTCTGCCGGCGCGCCTTTCTGACGCTGACCGGCCTGCCGCCGACTGCGACCGAACTCCGCGCCTTCGCCAGCGACGATCGCCCCGACGCCTACGAACGCCTGGTCGACCGGCTGCTCGGCGAGGAACCCTACCGGACGCGACACGCCGAGCACCTCGCCGCCATCTGGCTCGACGCCGGTCGCTACGCCGACACGTGCGGCATCCACATGGACGCCGGCCGGCAGGCCTGGGCATGGCGCGACTGGCTGATCGCGGCGCTGCGCGACGACAAGCCGTTCGACACGTTCGTGCTCGAACAGCTCGCGGGCGACCTGCTGCCCGACGCCACCACCGAGCAGCGCATCGCCACCGGCTTCCTGCGCAACCACGTCACCACCGACGAAGGCGGCGCAATCAACGAGGAATACCTCGTCGAGTACGCCGCCGAGCGCACGGCGACGGTCGGCAGCGTCTTTCTCGGCCTGACCGTTGGCTGCGCGCGCTGCCACGACCACAAGTACGACCCGATCCGCCAAGAGGACTACTACCGGCTGTTCTCGTTCTTCAACAGCAACGCCGAGCCGGGCCTCTACTCGCAGATCGGCGACCCCAACCGCGCCCTCGAGCCATTCCTGCAAGTGCCGACCGAAGCGCAGGTGCGCCGCCGTGGCGAACTCACTGCCGAGGTAGCGACGGCGGAAGCGCAGTTGCAGGTGGTGACTCCCGCCGAGGCATCAGACTTCGCGGCCTACCGCGGCGATGTCGCCCCCCGCGTGGCGCTCGACTGGCGCGCGCCGCAATTGCTCGCCGCCGCGTCGCTGCAAGGAGCGACGGTGACGCTCGGCGACGACGCCACCGTGAGCATCAGCGGCAAGAACCCGTCTGCCGACGTGCATGAGGTCGACTTCGTGGTCGCGGACGGCGGCCACCGCTGGCTGTCGCTCGAAGCGCTCACCGATCCCGCTCATCCCGCTGGCAAGGTGGGCCGCGCGCCGAATGGCAACGCCGTGCTGCAACACGTCGCCGTCGCCATCCGCAACGGCGACGGCGAAGCCGCGACGTGGCAGCCATTGCGCGCCGTCTACGCCTTTGCCAACGTCGAGCAGCAGGACGGCGACTATGCCGCGTTGAACGTGCTCGACGACGACAACCTCGGCTGGGCCGTCGCTGCCCACCGCCACGACCCGCAGACGGCGCACTTGCTGCTGCTGCTCGACGCGCCGCTGCCCGCCGGCGCGACCATGCGCGCGACGCTGAAGTACGACTCGCCCCACCAGAAGCACGTGTTCGCCAAGGTGCGCCTACGCACCGCCGCGCCGACCAACGCGCAGCTGGCCACGCTGCCCCTCGCCGCGCACGCCTTCTACGTCGCCGGCCCGTTCGGCCGCAACGACGCCAACCCCTACGCCAACCATCACGGCCCCGAACAACTGACGCGCATCGATCCGAAGCAGACCTGGGGCGAGGTCGGCTGGCAGCGCGTCAACCGCAAGGCCGGCGAGGTCGACACCTCGCTGCCCGCCGGCCCCAATGCCACCTACGTGGCGCAGCGCGTGTTCGCGCCGAGTGCGCGCAAGGCGACGCTGAAGTTCGGCAGCGACGACGGCTTCCAGCTGTTCGTCAACGGCGCGATGGTCGCCGAGCGGCGCATCGACCGCGCCGCAGCGGAAGACCAAGAAGAAGCGGCCTTCGACCTGCCCGCCGGTGAGTCTGCCGTCGTCCTGAAGGTCATCAACACCGGCGGCGCTGGCGGCTACGCCATGCGCTACGTTCCCGGCGACGGCGAACTCGTCGGCGAGCTGCGGATCCTGGCGCTGCCCGGCACCGGCGAGGTGGAAGCGAACGTCGCCCTCGCCGCCCAAACATGGCGCGAGGAACGCAGCCCGAGCCGCAAGCAGCGCCGGGAGGCGATCACCAAGCTGCAAGCCGAACGCGACGACGTCGAGCGCGCCGTGCCGCGGGCAATGGTCATGCAGGAGATGGCTGCCCCGCGGGCGACGTTCGTGCTGATGCGCGGCGAGTACGACAAGGCCGATGCCAACCGACCAGTCGTGCGCGAATTGCCCGCCATGTTCGGCGCGCTGCCCGCCGACGCGCCACGCAACCGACTCGGCCTCGCCCGCTGGCTGGTCGGCGATGGCAACCCGCTGCTGTATCGCGTGCACGCCAACCGACTATTCGAGTTCGTCTTCGGCACCGGCATCGTGCGTACGAGCGAAGACTTCGGCCTGCAGGGCGAGTGGCCGAGCCACCCCGAACTGCTCGACTGGCTGGCGCTCGAACTGCGCGGCAACGGCCACAGCGTGCGCAAGGTCCTGCGCTTGCTGGTCACCTCGGCGGCGTTCCGCCAGTCCGCCCGCATGCAGCCCGAAGCCGCCGCGATCGACAAGGACAACCGGCTGTTGTCGTGGTTCCCGCGCCGGCGTCTGACCGCCGAGGCGCTGCGCGACCAGGCGCTCTTCGTCGGCAGCCTGCTGGTCGAGCGCGTCGGCGGCCCGAGCGTCAAGCCCTACCAGCCCGACGGACTGTGGCAGGAGGTCGCGATGACGCAGAGCAACACGCGCTTCTACCAGCGCGGCTCGGGCGACGAACTGTGGCGACGCAGCCTCTACACCTACTGGAAGCGCGCCTGCCCGCCGCCGAGCCTGCTGACCCTCGACGCGCCGACGCGCGAGTTCTGCACCATCCGCCGCAGCGTCACCAACACGCCGTTGCAGGCGCTCGTGCTGTGGAACGACGAGCAGTTCGTCGAGGCGGCCCGCGGCCTCGCGCAGGCCACGGCGCTCACCGCCCCGGCCGACGACGACGCGCGCCTTTCGGCGATGCACGAGCGCTGCACCGGCCACCAGCCGGACGCGGCGACCCTCGCCGAGGCGAAGGCGACACTGCTGGCGCTGCGCCAGCGTTTCGCGCAGAGCCCGCAGGACGCCGAGCAGTTGCTCGGCGTCGGCCTGTCGCCGCGGCCGCCGGGTCTCGCGCCCGCCGACCTCGCCGCGCTGACGGTCGTCGCCAGCGCCTTCCTGAACCTCGACGCCACCCTCTGCATCGATTGAGCATGGACGCCTTCGTGGACCCCCAGCTCGCGCTGACCCGTCGCCGTTTCTTCGCGCGCTCGGCCGGCGGACTGTCGGCGGCGATGGCCGCCACCGCCTGCACGACCGTGCAGCAGCAGTCCGACGCCGACGCCGGCGCGCTGGCTGCCGCGGCGACGGGACCGCACTTCCAGCCGCGCGCCAAGCGCGTCATCTACCTGCACATGGAAGGCGGGCCGAGCCACCTCGACCTGTTCGACCACAAGCCGCGCCTGCACGAGCAGTACGACAAGGACCTGCCGGAGTCGGTGCGCAACGGCCAGCGGCTCACCGGCATGACGTCCGGCCAGACGCGCTTCCCGGTCGCGCCGTCGGCGTTCCACTTCACCCGCCACGACAACGGCGGCGACGGCGCCTGGATCAGCGACGCGCTGCCGCACCTCGGCGCGGTCGCCGACGAGTTGTGCATCGTGCGCTCGATGCACACCGAGGCGATCAACCACGAGCCGGCGATCACGTTCGTGCAGACCGGCAACCAGCAGCCCGGCCGGCCGAGCTTCGGCGCCTGGACCAGCTATGGCCTCGGCAGCAGCAACCGCGACCTGCCGACGTTCGTGGTCCTCATCACCCAGGGCTTCGGCAACATGCAGGCGCTCGCCGCCCGCTTCTGGGGCAACGGCTTCCTGCCGAGCGAGCACCAGGGCTGCAAGCTGCGCAGCAGCGGCGACCCGGTGCTGTTCCTCAAGGACCCGCCGGGGGTCACGCGCGCCGACCGCCGGCAGATGCTCGACCTCGTGACGCAACTGTCGCGCCGCGAGCACGCGGCGACGCTCGATCCCGAGATCGAAGCGCGCATCGCCCAGCAGGAGATGGCCTTCCGCATGCAGACCTCGGTGCCGGAGCTCGTCGACCTGTCGAGCGAGCCGGACTCGACCTGGGCGCTGTACGGCGACGAAGCGAAGAACCCGCAGACGTTCGCCAGCAGCTGCCTGCTCGCGCGCCGGCTCGTCGAACGCGGCGTGCGCTTCGTGCAGCTGTACATGCGCGGCTGGGACCAGCACGGCAATCTGCCGAGCGAACTGCGCGCGCAGTGCAAAGCCGTCGACCGACCGATGGCGGCGCTCGTGACCGATCTGCGCCGGCGCGGCCTGCTCGACGACACGCTCGTCGTGTGGGGCGGCGAGTTCGGCCGCACGGTCTACAGCCAAGGCGGCCTGAGCCACGACAACTACGGCCGCGACCACCACCCGCGCTGCTTCTCGATGTGGATGGCCGGTGGCGGCATCCGCCGGGGCATCGTGCATGGCGAGACCTGCGACTTCGGCTACAACATCGTGCGCGACCCGGTGTCGGTGCACGACCTGCACGCGACCCTGATGCACCTGCTCGGCTTCGACCACGAACGTCTGACGTTCAGGCACCAGGGTCGCGACTACCGCCTCACCGACGTCTTCGGACGCGTGGTGCCAGAACTACTAGCCTGAACCCTTGCTGGCCTCCGATCCGTCGCCGTGGCTCGCCGTCTTCGGCCGCGCCCATCCCGTCCTGCTGCACCTGCCAATCGGCCTGCTGGTCGGCACGGCCACGATCGAGTTCGGCGCGCTGCTGCTACGCCGCGAGCCGCCGCGCGGCGCCGTGCAGGCGCTGACGGCGTTTGGCGCGCTGACAGCGTTGCTGTCGATCAGCTCGGGCCTCGTGCTCGCCGACGAACGCGGCAGCGGCTGGATGCTCGAAACGCACAAGTTCGCCGCCTTCGCGCAGACGGCGCTGATGCTTCTAGCCGCGCTCGCCGCGTGGAAGACGACGCGCGCGCCGCTGCGCGTGCTGCTGGCGCTCGCGCTCGGCGCGATGATGGTCGCTGGCCACGCCGGCGCTTCGATGGTGCATGGCCGCAACTTCCTGCTGGCGCCGCTGCAGCGACCGTCGACCGCGGTCGCGCCGCCACCGGCGCCGGCGTCGCCCTACGCGACCCTGGTCGCGCCGATCTTCGAACGCTCGTGCGCGAAGTGCCATTGTCCCGACAAGGACAAGGGTGGGCTGGTGTTGACCACCGCCGACGGCCTGCGCGCCGGTGGCGATACCGGGCCGGTCTTCGTCGCCGGCAAGCCAGACGAGAGCCTGCTGCTGATCCGCTGCCTGCTGCCGCTCGGCGACGACGACCACATGCCGCCGGCTGACGAGCCGCAGCCGACCGCGGCTGAGTTGCAGACTTTGCGCTTGTGGATCCTCGCCGGCGCGCCGTTCTAGGCGCAGCTCACAGTTGGCGGAAGTCGCGGTCGGTGACGCGGCGGCGCTCGATCCGGGTCAGTTCGAGCACCGTGGTGGGCCGCAGCGCCTCGTCGACGTACACGCGGCGGCACGGCAGTCGCATGCCGTTGAACTCACGCCAGTCCTCCAACAAGACACGGCGCGTCTGCTGCGTCTCGGCGAACCGGTGGACGAGTTCGCGGACGACGCCGCTAGCGGGGTCGAAGAGGAGCTCGAAGCGATCGGCCGGCTTCGGCGCCGCCTGCGGTCCAACGGTGTCGAGATGTGCCGGTGGACGCCGCTCGACGGTGACCTTGCGCAGGCGTTCGCCGTTGCGCTCCTCGATCGACTTGCCGACCACCGCGTAGGCGTTGGCGTCGCCGAACAGCCACGGCATGCGCAGTTGCGCGCCGAACAGCGCCAGCTCCAGCGCCGCCGGCTCGGTTGACGCCGGCATCGGCATGCCATTGCGCTCGGCGTACACCTGACCGCCGAAACGACCGTGGACGCGGCCGTCAGCGTGGTCGAGCCGATCGCGGTCGGCGTGCAGGACGTCGGCAGTGTGCACGACTTCGCGCGCGCCGATCTCTTCGCCGTTGGGCCCATTGACGACGATGCGCCAGTGCGCGATGACGCCACCGAGCTTCTTCCACTCGCCCGGACCGCCGGTCGCCTGGAACACGTCGAGCAGGGGTGAGCCGAGTTGCGTGCCGCTCGCCAGGTTCGGCGCCTCGGCCATTGGCGCGGCCGCAGCCGGCGCGTCGGTGCGCGCGCTGGTCGTCGGCTTGTCCTTGCGCGGCGCGGTCTCGCCCTTCGGCGCGGCCGGGATCGGCGCGTCGTCGACGCCAATCGGCCAACCAGTGCTCGGATCGAACTGCAGCACCGGCGGTGACGAACGCGGCGCCGCTGCGGGCGTTGGCTTCGGCGTCACCGGGTTGGTCGCCAGGTTGCCGCCCTGCTGGCAGGGCGCGACGACGGCAAGGAACAGCGCGGGCACAATCGGGGGGATGCGCATGCGCCAGTGTCATCGGCATTCCAAGCCCGCTGCATTGAGGCCGGAAGCGCCCTCGCCGATGCTCTGCGCCCGTGCTGCGCCCCCTGCCCGCCATGGCCTGCCTGCTGGCCGCCTGTGCCATGCCCCCACGGCCAGCCGACCCTCCCCCGCCGCGCGAGCCGCCGGCCCCGCCCCAAACGCCAGTAGCCGACTGGGAATCCGGTCGCGCCGTCGCCGCCGGCCTCGCCGCCGGCGCGCCCGACGAGGCGCCGTTCCGGGCCATGGCGATCTGGTGGCGCGAGGCCCTGCGGCAGTCGGCGTGGCTGCGGGTCGCGGACCACGACGGGGTCGCCGATCGCTTCGAATTGGCCGTTGATCCGCGCGCACGAACGGCAACCGCGATCTGGCGGCACAGTGACGGCCCGACCGTGCTGGCGACCCTAGCGTTTCCCGACGGCGACGTGCCGTCGGCAATCGACCGGCTCGCCGTCGCCGCCCGCGCCGCCGTCGGCGACACGACGCCCGCGCCGATCGCCAGCGCCGCCGGCGTGTCGCCGCGGCACGACGTCGTCGATGCCGTGGCCGACGCGATCGCCTTGCTGCGCGACGGCGGCTTCGGCGGCGCGCGCGGCATCCTGCGCGCGCAGCGCCGGCGCGATGCCCGCGCGCCATGGCTGCTCGAACCACTGGCGGCCTGCGAAGCGGCATTCGGCGATCACGCCGCCGCGCTGCGGCTGTGCAACGAAGCGCTCGCCGAACCAGCGCGCCTGCTGCCGACGACCCGGCACCGCTTGCGCCGCGCCCGCCTGCTGGCGCAAGCGGCGCTGACGCCGGCGACGTCAGCGGCATGTGACGCCGAACTGTTGGCGTTGGCTACGGCCGATCGCATGGCTCGCCCCCACGACCTCGAACCGCTGCGCAGCCTGGCGACCGCGCACGCGCTGCGCGGCGAGTACGCCGCCGCGACGCCGCTGCTGGACCAACTGCTCGCCTGCGATCCCGACGCCGCCAACGCCTGCCTACTCGCCGGCTATGCTGCGCTCGCGCTCGGCGCGCCAGCAGCCGCGGCCGATCACTTCGCCGCCGTGCGCGGCCGCCTACCGGCGGCGACGACGTTGCTGCCGCACGCGTGCGCGCTATTCGCCGCCGGGCAGCGCGAGGCCCTGCGCGACCTGCTCGACCGCGCCGTCGACGACGCAGCGGCGAGCCACGATCCGCTCGAACTCGACGCCCGCCGCGTGCGCGCCGCGCTCTGCCTTGCCGGCGGCGACGACGCGGGTCTCCGCGCCGAACTGCGCGCGATCCTGGCGTGGTTGGTGGCGCGCCCAGCGGCCTTGCAGGGCCGCGCCGACGAGTTTCAGGCCCAGGCGGCGCTGCTCGCCGAACGCGGCGACGCCGACGAGGTTCTGCGCCTGCTGGCCCTCGTCGAGGCGACGCCGGTCGCAGCAACGCTGGCGCCGATGATCGCGGCGCTGCGCCGCGCGCTGCCCGCCGGCGAACTCGCGGCGCTGCGCGCGCGCACGCCTGACGCGCACGTGGCGCTGCGCGGGCCGTGGAACCCGCCGTTGCGCGGGCCGGAGTGGCTGGCGGCGACGCGGCCCTGATGCCGCGGCTTGCCGACGACGCTCACGACGTCAGCAGCAGCTTGCAGGCGCCGGCTTCGACCATGCCCGCCGCCTCGTACGCGGCGCGCGCCGGCAAGTTGTGCCGACTGACGTGCAGGATCGACGGCTCGCCGCACTCGGCGATGCTGGCGGCCACGAGCGCGGACGCTAGGCCTTGGCCGCGGTGTTCTGGAAAGGTGAACACGCCTTCGATGACGACGCCGCCGGGGCCGCGGCTGCCATGGTCGAGCTTGCACCAGAACGCGCCGGGCGGGCCGATGACGAGCGTGTCACCTTTGGCGATGCGCTCGTCGACGCTGTCGCGCAGCCAGCGCCGATCGACGCGCGCCGGATCGACGTTGAGGTCGCCGTGGTTCAAGGCCAGTGTGGCCTGCGCCAACCGGTCCCGATCGGCGCGCTGCGCGCGGCGGACTTCGACAACCGGCCGCGGCGACGCCGCCGTCGCGCGTTCACCGCGGTAATAGACCTGGTCGCGCCAGCAGAGCGGCGGCTTGGCGAGGCGGTCGTGCAGGCGCGCAAGCGCCGGCTCAGGCCCCATCGCGATGCGCCAGGACCACTGCCGCTGCGCGACCTCGTCAACGAGCCGCGTCGCCGCGAACTCAGCGGCCGCGGGCTCGGCGACCACGATCAGGTTGCCGCGCGGACCGTGCCACGCCAGCGCCGCCGTGCGGCCCGCGGCGGCGAGCACGAAACCGGCGCCCTCCCCATCGACAAGGGAATTGTGCACGTAGGCGCCGTGCACCCCCGCAGCGGCGACCAACGCCAGCGCCTCCGCGTCGTCGACGCACAGTTCGCGGGTCACGAGCCGCATGCCGCCTCAAGCCGGAACTGCGCAAAACCGAAAGGAGGAGCAAGACGCAAACGGAGGCAACCGTGGACACCTACGAATTCTTGTCTGACCCTCGCGCGATCTGTCTCGCGCATCGCAACGAGATGCGCGCAAGCCTGCAGCGCGAGAACAGCTGGTGGTTCACTCGCCTGACGCAACTGTGCGAGTCGTCGAAGCCGGAAGCCGACTTCCCGGCCTATCTGCTGGCGACGCCGCCATTCCGCGACCTCGCGCACAAGCTTGCCCTTGCGACCGGCCGCCAACAGCTCGACCTGGCCACGGCCGACGAGTTCGACTGGTTCATGCGCGCGTTCCGCGACTACCTGCGCACCGAGGCCGGCGAGGACGTGTTCAGCGGCGCGCATCCGGGCTCCCAGGAGCGCTGAGCCGCCGGGCCAGCTCCGCCATGCGCTCCGGCGCCGGCGGTGGCCCGTCGAGTCCAGGCACCTGCCCGGGCGCATCCGTCGGCACGAGGTGCACGTGCGCATGGCGCACCACCCAGCCGATGACGCTGACGCAAACACGCTGGCACGGCAGCTGCTCGCGCATCGTCTGCGCGACCTCGCGGCAGAACGTCCAAAGCGCCGCGTGCGCCGCGACGTCGAGGTCCCACACCGCGTCCAGCACCTGCTTCGTGGCGACGATGACGTGGCCTTCGCGCGCCGGGCGCTCAGCAAGCCAAGCAATGTGGCGGTCGTCCTCGGCGACGACGTGCACGGCGTGACGCCGCGCGACGACGGCGGCGAACGTCGGCGCGCTCATCGCGCCGCCTCCGCCAGCGCCGTCGCCAGCGCAGTCGCATCGGTCACCGGCGCGGCGCAGACGCCGCGGCGGCAGACGTACGCTGCCGGCTTGCCGGCGACGCGCTCCTTGCCGACGAACAGCGGCGACAGCGCCGCGAGGGTCTCGTGGTTGCCGTCGTGCAGGTGGGCGACCACGACGAGCCCCGCCTGCCGTCGCGCCGCGGCGAGCAGAGCCTGCGTCGCCGGATCGTCCGGCGCGCCGACGACGACCACCTCGCG
>VGZG01000055.1 GCA_016872675.1 Planctomycetota bacterium | reverse complement strand
GTTGCCGAAATAGCCACACCGCATGCAAGGGCGCCGCTGCGGACGAAAGCTCGCCTGCTTGCGAGCGCGCCCCCGCACACGGCGGCGGGACCGACCGCGCCGACCGCGCCGGGCGCGCCGGGCGCGGTGCCGGCTGCGATCGCCTGATCGCACGCCGCGCTTGCCCGACCGCCTCCCGGCCGACAGAGTTCCCGCCCACGCGGCCACGGGCCGCGCCACGACATGCAACACGCGCTGACGCTGCACGGCGTCACCAAGCGGTTCGGCTCGTTCACAGCGGTGTCCGACCTCACGCTCGAGGTCCCCAAGGGCTGCATCTACGGCTTCCTCGGGCAGAACGGCGCCGGCAAGACGACGACGATCCGCATGGTGATGAGCATCTTCCGGCCCGACGCCGGGTCGATCTCGGTCCTGGGGCAACCCGATGCCGCCGCGATCAAGGACCGGCTCGGCTACCTGCCGGAGGAGAAGGGCCTCTACAAGAAGATGAAGACGGCGGAGATCGTCGCCTACTTCGGCAAGCTCAAGGGCATGGACCGCAGCACCGCCAACCTGCGCGCCCGCGAGCTGCTGACCCGCTACGGCCTCGGCGACTGGCTCGACAAGCGCTGTGAGGCGATGAGCAAGGGCATGGGCCAGAAGGTGCAGGTGCTCGGCACCATCATCCACGAGCCCGACCTCGTCATCCTCGACGAGCCGTTCAGCGGCCTCGACCCGGTCAACCGCGACGTCATGCGCGACCTGATCCTCGACATGAAGCGGCACGGCCGGACCGTCCTCTTCAGCACCCACGGCATGGAGCACGCCGAGCAGCTCTGCGACTACGTGATGATGATCCACAAGAGCCGGCTCCAGTTCGCCGGCACGCTCGCCGAGGTCAAGCGCGGCCGCGACCGCGGCATCCAGCTCGACTACGACGGCGACGGCGCCGTGCTGCAGCAGCTGCCCGGCCTCGCGCGCCTCAACGACCACGGCAAGTCGGCGGAGATCTACCTCGCGCCCGGCCGCGATCCGCAGCAGGCGCTGCGCTGGCTGCTCGACCACGTGACCGTGCGGCGCTTCGACTACCGCGAGGCGTCGCTGCACGAGATCTTCGTGCGCACGGTCGACGACGCCAACCGCAAGCTCGCCGCTGCGGGCAAGGAGGGCTGAGCCATGGCCAACAAGACCCTGCTCGTCGCCCAGCGCGAGTACCTGGAGAACGTCCGCACCAAGACGTTCTGGCTCGGCATCTTCATCGTGCCGGTGCTGCTCGCCGGCGTCGTCGGCGTCTCGATGCTGCTGGAGAAGCTCAAGGAAGTGCAGCGCTACAGCGTCATCGACCTCGGCGGCGGCGACCTGCTCGCCCGCGCCGAACGCGAGTTCCGCAGCGCCGACGCCAAGGCGATGTGGCGGCTGGCGGCGAAGATGCAGGACGACCCGCAGCTGCAGGAACTGCGCGACAAGGCCGGCGCGACGACGGCGGGCGAGCCGTCGGCCGACCAGCTGAAGGCGGTGCTCGACTGGGTCGGCCGCCAGGACGCCAAGGACCTCGCGCGCCTGGGCGAGCTCGGCGCGAGCCGGCGCTTCGAGTACGTGTCGACGCAGCAGCTCGGCATCGCCGCCACGGACCCGCAGGAGGTCCAGCGCGAACTCGGCCAGCGCGTGCACAAGGGCGAGCTGTTCGCCTACTTCGTGCTCGGCGCCGACCCCGCCAAGACGGTCGACGACTTCCGCTACGTCTCCAACAACTTCACCGACGTCGGCCTGCGCACGAGCTACGAGTCGGCGCTGACGCGGGTCGTGCAGAAGGACCGCATCAAGGCGGCGGACATCGCCCCGAAGGTCGCGGCGCACATCCAGGAGCAGGTTGTCTGCAAGCCGCTGCAGGCCGACAGCAAGGGCGGCACTGCCGACGTCAAGAAGGAGAACGTCGTCGACCAGTGGGCGCCGGTCGGCTTCGTCTACTTCCTGTGGATGGCGATCCTCGGCGTCGCCAGCATGCTGCTGACCAACACCGTCGAGGAGAAGAGCAACCGCATCATCGAGGTGCTGCTCAGCTCGGTCAGCCCGACGCAGCTCATGCAGGGCAAGATCTGGGGCATCGCCGCCACGGGCATGACGATGGTGCTGGTCTGGGTGGTGTTCGCGCTCGCGGCAGGGTGGACCGTGCCGACGCTGCTCGGCGTCTCGGGCGGCAGCGCGATCATGGCGGTGTTCATGACGCTGCAGAACGGCGGCTACCTGCTGTCGTTCGCCTTCTACTTCCTGTCCGGCTACCTGCTGTACGCCGCGGTGCTGGTCGCGATCGGCGCGGCCTGCAACACGCTGAAGGAGGCGCAGAACCTGACCCAGCCGGTGATGATGGCGCTGATGATCCCGCTGCTGTCGATGGTCTTCATCGGCCAGGAGCCGAACGGCACCGTCGCCAAGATCCTCAGCTGGATCCCGTTCTTCACGCCGTTCACCATGATGAACCGGGCCGGCGGCCCGCCGGCGACGTGGGAGTACATCGGCACCTCCGTGCTGCTGCTCGCCACCATCTGGCTGACCATGCGCGCGGCCGGCAAGGTCTTCCGCGTCGGCGTGCTGATGACCGGCAACCCGCCGAAGCTGCGGGAGATCCTTGGATGGCTGCGCCAGTCGTGACCGACGCGCCCGGACCCGTCCTGGTGCTCGGCGGCGGCCAGGGCATCGGCGCTGCCGTCGCCGCCGCCTACCCGCGGCAAGCGGTGGTCTGGACGCGCCGCACGGGCGTCGACGCCGCCGATCCTGGGTCGCTGGCGACCGCCTTCGCCGCGTTCGAGCGCACGCACGGCGCGCCCTACGCGCTGGTGCACACCATCGGCGACTTCGCGGAACGCCCCCTGCTCGGCACCGACCTGCCGACGTGGCGGCACATGTTCGCCAGCAACGTCGACACCGCCTTCCACGCCGTCCAGACGATCGTGCCGGCGATGGCGAAGGCGCGCCGCGGCCGCGTCGTGCTGTTCGCCGCTGCCGGCGTCGACAAGGCCCGCGGCATGCTGCGCGCCCCCGCCTACTTCGCCGCCAAGGCCGCGCTCGTGCAACTGGCGCGGTCGCTGGCGCTCGAAGTCGCGGGCACGGGCGTAACCGTCAACGTGATCGCGCCCGGCCTGATCGACCACCCCCACAGCCACCGCGACAGCCAAGCGCGCATGCTGCCGCGGGTGCCGGCCGGGCGCCTGGGCCACGTCGACGACGTCACGGCATTGGTCCGCTATCTACTGTCCGACGCCGGCGCGTACGTCACCGGGCAGGTGCTGACGGTCGACGGCGGCCTGCAGGCATGAGCCCAGCCACTGCCGGGCGGAACCGGATGCCGCTGGCAGCCGTGCGCTCCGCGCGGTAAACCGCTGCATTCACCCCGGTTTCAACCGCAGGATTACGACGATCGAACCGACGATCCTTTCCCCGACGGGCCTGGACCTGTCGCAGCTCGACGAGGATGCGGTCCGCGCCACCCAACGCCTGATCAAGTCGGGCTTCGAGGCATACCTCGTGGGCGGCTGCGTGCGCGATCTCCTCCTCGGCCGCGCACCCAAGGACTACGACATCGCGACCGCAGCGCGGCCACAGCAAGTGAAGCGGATCTTCCCGCGCAACTGCCGCATCATCGGCCGGCGTTTCAAGCTCGCCCACCTGCACTTCCACGGCAACACCAAGATCCTGGAGTGCTCGACCTTCCGCCGACCGCCGCAGCAGGCGGACGAGGGCGAGGACGTGCTGATCACGCGCGACAACGAGTTCGGCACGTCGGAGGAGGACGCGCTCCGCCGCGACTTCACCGTCAACGCGCTGTTCCTCGACCCGACGCGCGACACCATCCTCGACTACTGCGACGGCCTGCGCGACCTCAAGGCGCAGTTGATCCGCACGATCGGCGAGCCGCGCATGCGCTTCCGCGAGGATCCGGTGCGCATCCTGCGCGCGGCGAAGTTCGCTGGGCGCCTTGGCTTCGCCATCGAGGCAGAGACGTTCCAGGCGATGTGCGAGACCAGCGAGGACCTCGTGCGCAGCGCTCCGCCGCGAGTGCTCGAGGAGATCTTGCGCCTGCTCCGCGGCGGCCACGCGTTCGACAGTTTCAAGCTGCTGCGCGAGGTCGGCGCCCTGCGCGCGCTGCTGCCGGTCGTCGCCGACTTCCTCGACCGCGCCGAGGCCGACGAGCGCACCGACTTCTGGCGCACGATCGATGCGCTCGATCGCGCGGTGCAGAACGGCCACAAGCCGCAAAACGGCGTGTTGCTCGGCGCGCTGATGGTCGGTCCGGTGCTCGCCAAGGCGGCGCGTCATCCCGACCGCAGCCCGTCGCTCGTCGCCGAAGACTTGCTCGGCCCGTTCTGCGCGGCGCTGAGCCTGCCGCGCAGGGACGCCGGCTGCCTCAAGCGCATCTGCGGCGTGCAACACCGCTTCGTCCAGAACGACGACACGAAGCGCTATCGCGTCGAAGGCTTCGTGCACGGCCCGTACTTCCTCGAGGCGCTCGACCTGTTCGCGCTGCGCGCGGACGCGCTCGAACTCGCTCCCGAGGTGGTCGGCCGTTGGCGCGAGACAGCCAACGAACTGCTCGGCGGCATCGAGCGCCACCGCGACGACCGCGGCGCGCACGACGACGAGGCCCCGTCGTCGCCGACCTACGACGAGGAGCGCGCCAACACTGAAGCTGCGCTCGCAGCTGGCCCGGTGGCGGACGACGCCCCGCCGAGCAATCCGTGGGAACAGCCGGGCGAAGGTGACGGTCGACGCCGTCGGCGCCGCCGCCGGCGCCGCGGCAGGAACCGCGGACCCGACGACGACAACGCGACCGCCGCCGACCGTGCCCCGATCGGAGTCGAGCCCGGGCCACGCGACGAAGACGCCGCCGCGACGAGCGACCAAGCGCCCGCCGACAACGCGGACATGCTCGTGCCCGTCGACGCCGAGGATGAGAGCGACGTCGACGTCGCCGCCGACGTCGGCCCCGACGCAGCCTCGGGCGATGCATTGGCCACCGACGATGCGGGCCATGGCGAAGGCGGCCGTCGCCGTCGTCGCCGCCGACGCCGCGGTCGTGGCCGCAACCGCGACGAACGCTTCCCGCCGAGCGACGCGCCCGCGCCACCCGACCAGGCCGGCGACGCCGAAGCCAGCGCCCACGACGCACCGCACGCTGACGACCGTTTCTCGCGCGATCCGGACGCGCCGGCGCCGGCTGGGCGCGACGACGCCGACGGCGACGCATTCGCCCCCGCCGCCGACGCGCACGCGCACGGCGAAGGCAGGTCCGGCGACGAGCCTGCTAGCGAGGCCGGTGGCGACGCTCCGGGCGAAGGCGGCGGCCATCGTCGGCGTCGGCGCCGTCGGCGTCGCCGCGGCCGTGGCCGCAACGGCGAGCCGGTGCCGCACGGCGCCGACACGCCGGGAGGCGCACCGCCGCCGCAGGCGCAACTGGGCCAACCACAACGCCAAGGCCAACAGCGCCAGCAGCAGCGGCGACAAGGCCCGCAGCACGGTGGCCAGCACGGCAACCGCAACGACCGCGGTGGTCGCCGCGGCCGCCGTGGTCGCGGCCGCGATCACGACCGCGGGCACGGCCAGGGTCGGCCGCGCGACGTCGACGTGGTGCCGCGCTACCGCGATCGCCGCGGCGAGGTCGACGTGATCGAACCGGCGGCGCTCGACCTGTCGGCGTTCGACGTCGAACTCGATCCCAAGCGCGTGCCAACCTTCGGCAGCATCGTCGAAGGCAAGGGCCGGCAGAAGAGACGCTCCCCGCGCGTGCCTGAGGACGGCGTCGACGACTACCGCCCGCCGCCCCCGCCGGGCGACGCTGGCGGTCCGGCGGCGCCGCCGCCCCCGCCGCCCGCCGACACGCCCGACACGTTCGGCGACTGGTGACCGTGGCCGGCGCTCCGAGCAAGGTGACGACCGCGACGCTGCGCCAGATGAAGGCGCGGCGCGAGCGCATCACGGCGCTGACCGCGTACGACCACCTGTTCGCGGCGTTGCTCGACGAGGCCGGCGTCGACGTGCTGCTGGTCGGCGACTCGGTCGCCACCGTCGTGCAGGGCCGCGACACCACCGTGCCGGTGACGATGGACCAGATGGTCTACCACACCGAGATGGTCGCCCGCGCCGCCAGGCGCGCGCTCGTCGTCGGCGACCTGCCGTTCCTCAGCTACCAGGTCGGCGCCGAGGACGCGCTGCGCAACGCCGGTCGCCTGCTCAAG
Organism: Planctomycetota bacterium; assembly: GCA_016872675.1. Lineage (GTDB taxonomy): Bacteria > Planctomycetota > UBA1135 > UBA1135 > UBA2386 > UBA2386. The sequence goes on along the minus strand of VGZG01000055.1, from coordinate 15,517 downwards.
GAAGGCCTTGCCGAGGCGGTGAAGCTCGAAGGCGGCGTCGAGTTCGCGCCGACCGTGCAGCGCCTCGTCGCCGCTGGCATCCCCGTGATGGGCCACCTCGGCCTGACGCCGCAGAGCATCCACCAGTTCGGCAGCTACCGCGCGCGCGGCACGGACGACGCCGAGCAGCGGCGCATCCTCGACGACGCCAAGGCGCTCGCCGAGGCCGGCGCGTTCGCCATCGTGCTCGAGAAGGTGCCGGCCGCGCTCGCCCAGCGCGTCACCGCCAGCATCGCCGTGCCGACGATCGGCATCGGCGCCGGTCCGCACACCGACGGCCAGATCCTCGTCACGCACGACCTGCTCGGCCTGTTCACGCGCTTCCGCCCGCGCTTCGTGCGCCGCTACAAGCAACTAGGGGCCGAGATCGGCGAAGCGGTTCGCGCCTATTGCCGCGACGTGCAGGGCGGCGCGTTCCCCGCGGCCGACGAGAGTTACTGAGCGGTCGCCGCGACGGCGACATCGCGCTGGGGAAAGTTCTCGTCAGCGGTGTGGAATCACGCCGCAGTCGCGCCTTCGCGCCGCGGCAACGCGCGCTTGCGCCTGCTCGCCGCGTCCTGCATCGTGCGCCGCTCGCGCGAACGCCAGCGGATGCGCGCACGCAGGGCGAGGGCGATTGGCGCCGCGCATCGACGTGCCGCGACGCAGCCGCCGCGACCTCCGCATGCAAGCCTGGCGCATCGACGTCCTCGTCCGCCCCGAACACCACGATCCGATGGGACGCTCGGCGCTGCGTGCGCTGCGCACAGCCGGCGTCGAGGGCATCACCGACGTGCGCAGCCGCCGCGGCTACCTGCTCGCCGCCGAGCTGCCCGAGGCGCAGGTGCGCAGCTTCGCCCGCGCGGTGCTGTGCGACCCGGTCATCGACCAGTTCGTCGTGCACGCGCCCGAGTGCACGGCGCAAGAGCCGCTGCCGGGCACGCACATGGTCGCCGTCGTGCCGCGCGCGGGCGTCACCGATCCGGTCGCGCACTCGGTGCAGAAGGCGCTCGCTGACATGGGCCTGCCGGCCGTCGCCGCCGGCACTTACAAGGGCTTCGACGTGCAAGGCACGACGGACGGGCCGCGGCTGCTGCAGGCCGCCAGGAGGGCGCTCGCCAACGATGTCGTGCAGGACGTGCTGCTCGACGCGCTGCCCGCCGGCCTGCCGGTCGCGGCGGCGCGCACCGACCTGGCGGTGCACCCGATCCCGCTCGCCCACCTCGACACCGCCGGCCTCGAGAAGCTGTCGAAGGACGGCGGTCTGGCGCTCGATGGCGTCGAGATGACCGTGATCCAGAAGCACTTCCAGGCGCTCGGACGCGCGCCGACGCGCATGGAGCTGGAGACGCTGGCGCAGACGTGGAGCGAGCACTGCAAGCACAAGACGCTGACCGGCAACGTGCGCTTCGAAGGCCGGCTGATCGAGAACCTGCTGAAGAGCACGATCGCCAGGGTCACCCACACGCTGAACCGCGACTTCTGCGTGTCGGTGTTCGTCGACAACGCCGGCATCGTCAAGTTCGACGACGAGCATTCGGTGTGCATCAAGGTCGAGACCCACAACCGTCCGTCGGCGATAGAGCCGTTCGGCGGCGCTGGCACCGGCGTCGGCGGCGTCATCCGCGACGTGCTCGGCACCGGACTCGGCGCGCGGCCGATCGCCAACACCGACGTGTTCTGCTTCGCGCCGCCGGACCTGACGCCGGCCCAGTTGCCGCAGGGCTGCATGCATCCGCTGTCGCTGCTCAAGGGCGTCGTCTCGGGCGTGCGCGACTACGGCAACCCGATGGGCATCCCGACGGTCAACGGCAGCGTGCACTTCGACGAGAACTTCGTCGGCAACCCGCTGGTCTACGTCGGCAACGTCGGCATCCTGCCGACGGCGCGCGCGCACAAGCAGGCGCGCACCGGCGACGTCATCCTGGCGCTCGGCGGCCGCACCGGCCGCGACGGCATCCACGGCGCGACCTTCAGCTCGCTCGAACTTCACACCGACAGCGAGAAGGTCAGCTCGGGCGCGGTGCAGATCGGCGACCCGATCACCGAGCGCAAGGCGATGGACGCGGTCATGCGCCTGTGCGACGAGGACCTGTTCACGGCCATCACCGACTGCGGCGCCGGCGGCTTCAGCTCGGCGGTCGGCGAGATGAGCGAGGGCCTCGGCGCCGTCGTCGAGCTCGGCGACGCGCCGCTCAAGTACGCCGGCCTGTCGCCGTGGGAGGTCTGGATCAGCGAGGCGCAGGAGCGCATGGTGCTCGCCGTGCCGGAGGCGAAGCTGGCGCGCGCGCTGCAGGTCTGCCGCGAGGAGGCCTGCGAGGCGTTCGTGCTCGGCCGCTTCACCGCCGACAACCGCCTCGTCGTCAAGTTCCAGGGCGCGGTGCACGCCGACCTCGACCTGCACTTCCTGCACAAGGGCCTGCCGAGCCGCGTGCGCGACGCCGTGTACGTGGCGCCGCAGCTCAGCGAGCCGGCGCTGCCGGCCGAGACGGACCTCGCCGGCGCCCTGCGTGCGGTGATGTCGGACTACGGCGTCTGCAGCAAGGAGTGGATCGTGCGCCAGTACGACCACGAGGTGCAGGCGGCGTCCGCCGGCAAGCCGCTGTGCGGCGTCAAGGAGGACGGTCCCGCCGACGCCGCCGTGCTGGCGCCGAAGCTCGGCAGCCGCCGCGGCGTGCTGCTCGCCAACGGCCTCAACCCGCGCTACAGCCGCATCGATCCGGCGGCGATGGCCGAGTGCGCGCTCGACGAAGCGATGCGCAACATCGTCGCCGCCGGCGGCGACCCCGACTACACGGTCGTGCTCGACAACTACTGCTGGGGCAACACGCGCGACCCACAGGCGCTCGGCGAACTGGTGCGCGCGACCGAGGCGCTGTGCGACCTCGCGCTGCAGTACCGCACGCCGTTCGTGTCGGGCAAGGACTCGCTGCACAACGAGTTCCGCGCCGGCGACCGCACCATCCGCATCCCGGGCTGCATCCTGGTGACGGCGATGTCGATCGTGCCGGACATCGCGCGCACGCTGACGACCGACTGCAAGCGCCCAGGCTCGCTGCTGGTGCTGGTGGGCGCGACCAAGGACGAGCTCGGCGGCAGCGTCTACTACAAGACCAAGGGGCAGCTCGGCCGCAACGCCCCGCGCGTCGACAAGCAGAGCGCGCACGCGACGCTGCGCGCCGTGCACCGCGCCATCGGCGCGCGCGCCGTGCTCAGCGCCCACGACCTCAGCGAGGGCGGGCTGGGCGCCGCGGCCGTCGAGATGGCGATCGGCGGCAAGCTCGGCGTGACGCTCGACCTGCAGAAGGTCGTCGCTCCCGCCGGCCTGCGGCCGGAGCGGCTGCTGTTCAGCGAGTCGCAGAGCCGCTTCCTGCTGGAGGTGCCGCCCGACCGGCTGGCCGACCTCGCCGCCAACCTCGCCGGCGTGCCGTACGCGGTCGTCGGCGAAGTCACGAAGGCGCCGAACGTGGTGATCCGGAACGGCGGTGCGCCGCTGTGCGCCGTGCCGGTCGCCGACCTCGAAGCGGCGTGGAAGCGCCCGCTCGACCTCGACCAGACGCTCGTCGCCGGAGGTGCCAAGTGAGTTCCCCCAAGGTCCTCATCCTGCGCGCGCCCGGCATCAACTGCGAGCGCGAGACGCACTTCGCCTTCCAGCGCGCTGGCGGCGCGCCGGACTATCTGCACATCCAGCAGCTGCTGGCCAAGCCCGACGCGCTCGACGGCTACCGCGTGCTCGCCGTCCCCGGCGGCTTCAGCTACGGCGACGACATCAGCTCGGGCCGCGTGCTCGCGCAGGAGATGAAGAGCCGGCTCGGCGACCGCGTCCTGCGCTTCGTCGAGCGCGGCGGCCTCGTGCTCGGCATCTGCAATGGCTTCCAGGTGCTCGTGCGCCTGGGCCTGCTGCCGTGCACGCAGAACCGCCTCGAAGAAGAAGTCACGCTGACCCACAACCTCAGCAACCACTACGAGTGCCGCTGGGTCACGCTGCGCACGCAGAAGTCGCGCTGCGTGTTCCTGCCAGCCGGACTGACGCTGCGTTGGCCGGCGGCACACGGCGAGGGCCGTCTCGTCGCCCGCGACGCCGCCATGCAGAAGCGCCTGCTCGAAGATGGCTACGCTGTGGCGCTGTACGTCGACGAGCACGGCAAGCCGACCGAGCAATACCCGGCCAACCCCAACGGCGCGCCGCTGGGCATGGCGGGACTGACCAACCACAGCGGCCGCGTGCTCGGCGTCATGCCGCACCCCGATCGCAGCTTCCTGCCCACCCACATGCCCGATTGGCGGCGCACGATGCTCGACCGCGGTAGCCTGCCCGAGGACGGCGACGGCATGGTGGTCTTCCGCGAGATGGTGCGCGTCGCCAAGGCCGAAAGCTAAGCTCACGCGTCATGAGCTGCCTGCGCGCCGCCGCCCTCGCCGGACTGTTCCTGTTCGCTTCGTGCGGGCAGTGCCTGTGGGTCGAGCGCCGGCCGGCGAACGTGCAGATCGTCGGCGGGCGCACGGTCGATCTCGTGGCGATGGAACGTCAGTTCGGCGCGCTCGAGGCCGAGGACGACACGCCGCTCGTGCCCGCGCTGTTCGCCGGGCTGCTGCTCGACTGGATCGACACGGTCTGGGCGCCGGTGCAGGGCGTGCGCGCGATGCTCAGCGAGGACTACGAGATCCAGGGCGGCTTCCTCGGTTGGCTCGCCGCGTTCGCCACGCCGTTCGCGAGCCTTTCGCCGGGCGCGATGGGACCCAACCCGCAGACCAACGGCGTCGATCCGCAGACGCTCGAGCGCCTGCGCACCGCCACCGGAGCCGAGCGCGACGCGCTGGTGCGCGCGCTGTTCGCCAACGACCGCGTCGTCGACGTGATCGTGCGATGAAGCCCGGCGCGAACGGCGGCCCAAGCGCGGCCGGCGCGCAGGTTCGCGGCTGTGCCGCCGCCATGTCGCCACCGTCAGACCGGACATATACTGCGCGGATGCGCCGTCTTGCCGCCTGCGCGCTCGCGCTCGTCCTGTCCCTCGCGTTGGCGAACGCCCAGACGCCCACCGCCGCCCCGGTCGGGGTCGCGGCGAACTGGTCGGCGCGCGCCGTCGCCCACGTCGCCGACGCCCGCGCCCGCACGCTCGCCGACGCCGCGGCGCGCGGTCTTTCGTTGCCCGCCGACTTCGTCGCCTGGGTCGACGCCGATCCGGTCCGCCAGGCGACCGTGTTCGGCTGCCGCCGCGACCCGCTGCCGGTGCTGCTGGCGCTGCGTTCGCTCGAGCTCGACCTCGGCGCCGACGTCGTCCGCCAGCGCCATCCGCAGCTGGCGCTCGCCTTCGCGATCGAAGCTTCCTACCGCGCCGCCCGCCCCGGCGCCTCGCCCTGGAACGACGGCGACGAGGCCGCAGCCGACGCGTTGCCCGACGTGTCGCCGCGCCCGCCGCTGCAGCTGACGATCCCGGGCGACCCGCGCGTGCGCGTCGACACCAAGGCGAAGGACCGGCCGCTCGACCGCGACGACCACGTCGTCAACTTCCTCGAGGACCACCCGCCGATCGAGGTCGAGGTCGAGTCGCGCGAACTGCCGCCGCTCGAGTACGACGAGCGCGGCGTCGCGAAGCCGCGCGGCAAGGCCGTCGCGGTCAAGAAGAAGGTCGTCCGCGAGCTCTACGCCGCCGACGTCATCGCGTCCTCGGCGCTGCAGGCGGAGTTCATGGCCTACATGGCCGAGCGCGGCCACCCGGACGTCAAGCTCGACTGCGGCGAACGCGCCGTGCACTGGCGCAGCACCGAGGCGATCGGCGACGGCGCCCTGCGCCAGCGCATCGCCGCGGCGCACGAGCTGTTCCAGGCGGCCTATCGCGCCAAGGGCCGCATGCCGAAGGAGCGCGACCGCGCGCCGACGCTCGCCGAGTCGATGGCGTGGTTCGTGCGCAACGACGCGCACCCGTTCGCGGCGGCGGAGCAGGCCGAGCGGCAGTGGCCGCGCTTCCCGCTGCACGCGCCGTGGCCCGTGCTGATGATGCTCGTCGCCGACGACCAACCGCTGCGCGAACGCGAGGCGATCTGGGAGCGCTTCCGCGACGACGGCGAGATGCGCACGTACGGCGAGTACATCGGCGGCATCGCGCAGCAGTTCGACATGCAGTCGGCGCGCCGCTCGAGCCCATTCGCGTTCGCCTACGGCTCGATCCAGATGATGTGGAAGGACGGCGGCGTGTGCGGGACCATGGGCAACATCGGCGCCCGCACGTACCGCATCGTCGGCGTCCCGGCGTCGACCGCCGGCCAGCCGGGGCACTGCGCCGTCGTGAAGATGACGCACGACCCCAAGACCGGCCGCTACGCCTGCGTCGGCGACCAGTACGCCACCGGTGGCGACGAGGTGACCTCGGTGCACGCGCAATGGCGCTTCGACGACGACGGCGGCCGCAAGCCGATGGCGATCCACCAGTCGGTCGCGGCGGCCACGAACCACGACCTGCGCGGCTTCGTGCAGGCGCTGGCGATGCGCCGCGCCTTCGACGCCCTGCCGGCCGACCAGCGCCGCGCCGAGGCGCTGGCCTTCGCCGACGCGGCGCTCGCCGCCAATCCGTTCACCGTCGCCGCCGTCGAGGGCGCGATCGCGGCGCTCGACGCGCCGGATGCGCTGCTGCAGCTCGGCGACCTCGTCGGCCGCGCGCTCGACGCCCAAGCGGACGCCAAGGCGCACGCGCTGCTGCGCAGCACGCTGCTCGGCCTCGTGCACGCGCGCATCCGCGCGCTGCCGGCCCCCGCCGACCGCGGCGCGGTCGAGGCCCTGCTCGCCGCGCTCGACGCCCAGGACTGCCAGGACACGGAGCTGCTCGCCCGCTGCTGGCGGACGCTCGGCGGCGAGGCCGGCTTCGCGGCGCACTGCGTCGCGCTGATCGAAGCCCATGTCGCCAGGCCGGCGAAGGAGCGCACCAAGAAGGCCGGCGACGCGTTGCAGCGGCGCCTACACGCGCTCGGCCGCACCGTGCGCGGCGCCGAGCAAAAGCGCGCATGGGCGCAGACGCTGCTCGCCGCGTTCGCCGGCAAGGACACCTTCAAGGGCAGGAAGGGCGACGTCGTCGACCCGGCGGCGGCGTGGCTACGGCAGCAGGCCGAGCCGCCGAAGGGTGGCAAGGCGGACAAGTAAGCCTGTGGCGTCGGCTGAGGCCGTCAGCCGTCGCGGAAGCCGCTGCTGCGGATGCCGTGCTTCTGCATCAGCTTCTGGAAGGCGCTGCGCGGCATGCCAGCTTCCTCGCTGCAGTACGTGACGTTGCCTTTGTGCTTCCTCAGCAGCGCTTCGAGGTAGGCGCTCTCGAGCGCGGCGACGTGGCGCGCCTTCATCTCCTGGAAGGTGCCGCCGATCGACTCGCCATCGTCGACGGCGACGCCAGCCGGTTGCTCGCGCAGCTCCGCCGGCAGGTCAGCGAGCTGCAGTTCACCACCCTGGCCGAGCGCGCACGCGCGTTCGACGACGTTGCGCAACTGGCGGACGTTGCCCGGCCAGTGGAATGCGCGCAGCGCCGCGATCGCCGCCGGCGCGATGCCGGTCACGCCGACCTTGGCGCCAAATTTGCCGACGAAGTGCACGGCCAGCGCATCGACGTCCTCCGGTCGGTCGCGCAGCGGCGGCACGGCGATGCGCACGACGTCGAGGCGGTAGAACAGGTCGGCGCGAAAGCGCCCCTCGTCGACCTCCTTCTGTAGGTTGCGATTCGTCGCCGCGACGATGCGCACGTCGACCGGTTGCGCCTCGCTGGCGCCGACCGGCCGCACCGAGCGCTCCTGGATCGCGCGCAGCAACTTGCCCTGGAACGCCGGTGGCAACTCACCGAGCTCGTCGAGGAACAGGGTGCCGCCGTCGGCGACCTGGAACAGGCCGAGCTTGTCGGCGATCGCGCCGGTGAACGCGCCCTTCTTGTGGCCAAAGAGCTCACCCTCGAACAAGTCCGCCGGGATCGCCGCGCAGTCGACCGGCACGAACGGCTTGCCGACGCGCGCGCTGGCGTCGTGCAGCCGGTGCGCCAACAGCTCCTTGCCGGTGCCGCTCTCGCCGAGCAACAGCACCGAGGCGTCGGTGCGGGCCGCGCGCTCGAGCATGGCGAGCGCTTCGCCGAACACCGCTGAGGCACGCACCAGTTGGCGGCCGGCCACGCCGGCGCGCAGCCGCTCGCGCAGGCCCTCGTTGCGGTCGCGCACCTGCCGATGCGCCGCCGCCTTGGTCACGCGCTCGACGAGTTCCTTCTCGCCAAACGGCTTGGCGAGGTAGTCGAAGGCGCCCTCCTTGATCGCCGCAACGGCGGCCTGCAAGTCGGGGTAGCCGGTGATCAGCAGCACTTCGACGTCGGGATCGCTCTGCTTGATCGCCGCCAGCAGTTCGGCGCCGGACATCTTCGGCATGCGCACGTCGCTGACCACCACCGAAAACGGCTGCCGCCGCATCGCCGCCAGCGCGTCGGGGGCCGAGGTCACGCACTCGGCAGCGAAGCCGGCGCGCTCGAGGAAGTAGGCGGTCGACTCGGCGAGGTCGCGCTCGTCATCGACCACCAACACGGCAGGCTTGCTCACGCGCCCCCCTTGCGCTGGCAGTCGCGGCAACTGCCGTACAGGCGCAGGCTGTGGCGCTTGATGGCGAAGCCGAGCCGGCGCGCGGCGACCTCCTGCCGGTGCTCGAGCTCGTCGTCGCGGAACTCGACGATCACGCCGCACTGCAGGCAGACCATGTGGTCGTGGTGCGCGTGGCCGAGCACGTGCTCGAAGCGGCGCTTGCCGTCGCCGGCGTCGAGGCCTTCGACGAAGCCAGCCTCTTCCAGCACCGTCAGCGTCCGGTAGACGGTCGCGCGCGAGATGCGCGGGTCGTCGCGACGGCACAGGCCGAGCAACTCGTCGGCGGTGTAGTGGTCGTGCGTCGCCAGGGCCGCGCGCACGATGCGCGAGCGCTGGCTGGTCCAGCGCAGGCCGCGCTGCTTCAGCTCCTGCCGCACGAGGCCATGTTCGTCGTCGATCCTCACTGGTCCGGCACGATACCCCGACAACGCCGTTGGCTCACGCCCGCGCGCCGATGTCGCTGCGGTAGTGCATGCCGGTGAACTCGACCTGCTTGAGCGCAGCGTAGGCCTTGGCCCGCGCCGCCGTCGCGTCGTCGCCGAGCGCCGTGACCGCGAGCACGCGGCCGCCGGCCGTCATCAGGTCGCCGCCCGGCCGCTGCGACGTGCCGGCGTGGAACACCTGCAGGTCGGGGCCCTGCGCGATGCGGTCGACGCCAAAGATCGGCACGCCTTTCTTGTAGTCGCCGGGGTAGCCGCCGCTGCAGGCGACGACGCACACCGCGACGCGCTTGTCCCACTCGGGCGCCTGCTGGGTCTCCAGCTTGCCCTCGGCGGTGGCGCGCAGCAGCGGCAGCAGATCGCTCTTGAGCCGCATCAGCAGCGGCTGCGTCTCGGGATCGCCGAGGCGGCAGTTGTACTCGAGCACGCGCGGCCCCTGCGGCGTCATCATCAGGCCGCAGTACAGGAACCCCTGGTAGCGGCGGTTCTCGCGGTTCATCGCGTGCACCGTCGGAAACACGATCTGGCTCTCCACCTGCGCGGCGAGACGCGGCAGGATCGGCACCGGCGTGATCACGCCCATGCCGCCGGTGTTCGGGCCCTTGTCGCCGTCGAACACCGCCTTGTGGTCACGCGCCGGCTCGAGCGGCAGGATCGTGCGGCCGTCGGTCAGCGTGATCAGCGACACCTCGTGGCCTTCGAGGAACTCCTCGAACACGACACGGCTGCCGGCCTCGCCGAAGCGCCGCTTCTCCAGGCACTCGGTGACCGCCGCCTTGGCTTCCTCGTTGTTCTTGCAGATGGTCACGCCCTTGCCGGCGGCGAGGCCCGACGCCTTGACCACGATCGGGCCGTCGGGCCGGTTGTCGAGGAACGAGCGCGCCAGCGCGAGTTCCTCGTACACCCAGAAGTTAGGGCCTGGGATGCGATGGCGCCGGCACACCTCGCGCGCGAACGCCTTGTTGCCCTCGATCTCGGCGGCGGCCTTGTTGGGGCCGAAGACGAGCTTCTTGTGCTTCTGGAACTCGTCGACGATGCCGGCGCACAGCGGCGCCTCGGGGCCGACGACGGTCAGGTCGACCTTGTTGTCGACCGCGAAGCGCACCAGTCCGGGGACGTCCTCGGCGCCGATGTCGACGTTCTCGGCGAGCGCAGCCGTGCCGGGGTTGCCGGGCGCGCAGAACAAGCGCTTGAGCAGCGGCGACTGGCGAAGCTTCCAGCAGAGGGCGTGTTCACGGCCGCCTTGGCCGACGACGAGTACGTTCATGGGAAGAGCGTGCGAACGAAGGCGACGAAGGTAGGCAGCGGACGGGCGCGATGCGAGCACTCCGTCGTCGCGGGCGTCCCCGCCGCGCGCTACAACGTCGGCCCGCGATGACCCGCCGCCGCCAGAGCCCTGCGCCGACCGCCCTGTCGCTCGCGCCCGTGCTGGTGGCGCTGCTGTGGATCGCCGGCATCGCGCGCTTCCGCAGCTACGAGCTCTCGACCAACCAGTGGGCCGCCGTGCTCGCCAGCGCCTTCGCGCTGCACCTGCTACAGAAGCGCGCGCTGCGGCCGAAGTCCCTGCCGCCGCTGCCGGCGAGCGCCAACCCGGCGATCCTGGCGCTGCTCGCGGCCGTGGTCGTCGGCCTGCTCGGCAGCGTGCTCGGCGGCGCGGTCGAGGCGATGCTGCCGCCCGGCGCGCCCGGCGCGCCCGACGGCACGCCATGGCCGCTGCGCACCCTGTGGCACGGCGCCTGCTGCTTCGCCGCCAGCTACTGCGCCTTCCTCGGCCGGCTGTGGGGCGCGATCGGCCACGCGCCGGCCAAGCCCGGCGACCCGTCGGCCTGACGCCGGCCGCGCGCCGTCACTCGGTCAGCAGCTTCATGCCGCCCTGGGCGACGCCCATCTGCCCCACCGCGCCGGTGCGCTGGCACAACCCGTCGGCGTCGAGCCGGCCGGCGAGCAGGTCGCGCCATGCCACGATCGCGCGCTCGACCTCGGCCGCCGACTCGCGCACGAATTCGCAGCGAAAGCGCCGCACGCCTGCCTGCAGCAGCCGCGCCGTCCACTGCGCGCTCTGCTGCGGCGCGTCGTGGAACACCGTGTTGCGGCAGCCGACGTCGACGATCACCGGGTGCTCGCGCCCCTGGTGGTCGCGCAGCGCCACCTGATGGCGCTCGCACGGCCGCCCGCACGAGCGGAAGTCGCGACCGTTGCTGAGCAGGTGGCTGTAGACGCAGTGCTCGGTGTGGAACGTCGGGATGCGGTGGTGCGCGACCACCGCGATGCGGGCCCCGGGCGTGCGCCGCAGCATGGCGAACAGTTGCGCTTCGTCGAGGTCGAACGACGCCGTCACCGTGTCGAGGCCGAGGCCGAGCAGGTGCCGCGCCGTCAGCGAGTTGGTGGCGTTGAGCGAGAAGTCGCCGTGCAACGCGAAGCGGTCGCCGGCGGCGCGCCAATCGCGGCAGCGCATCAGCGCGCCGAAGTGCCGCACCAGGATGCCGTCGGGCTGCAGCTTGCGCAGGCGCTCGACCAGCGCCTCCTCGCCGGGCTTGCCAATGCGCGTCGTCGCGACGGTGACGCGCAGGCCCTTGGAACGCGCGCGTTCGAACGCCTTGCCGAGCCCGACGAACTCCATCCAGTCGAGCTCGACCTCGCCGCAGCCGAGCGCGATCGCAGCGTCGAGCTGCGGCTCGGAGCGCAGCAGCGGCACCACCGTCGGCGGCGCGTCGGCCACTGGCGGCAACGGCGGCAGCGCCGCTTCGGCCTTGGGCATGGCGGGCGCGCGTTCGACGGCGCGCAGCGGGCCGCGCTCGACCTGCGGCAGCAACTCGGCGAGCAGCGCGCGGCGCAGTTCCTTCAACTCGCTCGCCGGCACGTGCAGGCCGGCGGCGAGGCCGGCGACGTCGAGCGTGCCAAGGCAAAACGGCGTGCCACCGAATGCGCCGAGCTTGTCGCGCAGGATCACCGCGTCGAGGCCACCACCGCGCGCCGGCTGCAGCGGGCTGCCGCTGCGGGCGCTGGCGCGGTGGCCGCGCGCGACCGCGTCGACGGCGAGCGACTCACCGACCGCGCCGCGCACGACGAGATCGAGCGCGATGCGGCCCTCGGGCTCGGGGCCATCGTCGCGGACCTCGCGCTGCACGGCGCTGCCGACTGTGGGATCGCTGGTCGCGAACACGCGGTCGCCGACGCGCACGCGGCCGAGGTCCGGCCCTGGCTGGCCGAAGGCGAGCTTGAGCTCGTCGCCGGCGCGCTCGACCGCGAACAGCGGGCCGCCCGGCTCGTCCTTGTCCTCGGGGTTGCCCTGGTCGAAGACGATGCCCATGCCCGGGCGCAGCTGCAGCGGCGCTGCGTCGCCCGCCGCCGGCAACGCGACGGCGCGCTCGCCTTCGGGTCCGGTCGGCCGCTGCCCCACCGCCAGAGCGCCCGTCCACGGCCGGCCGTCACCGCGGTCGCGGACGAACACCGCGCCGCCCAGCTTCCTCGTCACCGTGCCGACGAACACGCCGCGGTGCTTGGGGAAGCGGCCCTCGACCAGCGTCTGGTGGTCGCTGCCGCCGAGGAAGCCGTCGCTGAAACCGCGCGTGTACGCCAGCGACATCGCCAGCAGATCGCTGGCGAGCTGGCGCTCGGCCTGCTTGGGATCGGCGCCGCTGGCGAGCGCATCGACCCAGCGGCGGTAGCCGCCGGTCGCCGTCGCGACGTAGTGCGGCCCCTTCTGCCGGCCCTCGATCTTCAGCGTGTGCACGCCGACGCGCAGCAACTCGGGCACGGCGCGGGCGCCAGCAAGATCCTTGGGGCTCAGCAGGTACTGCACGTCGCCGAGCGGGCGCACCGCGCCGTCGACGACGAGCTCGTACGGCATGCGGCAGCTCTGCGCGCACTGGCCGCGGTTGGCCGAGCGGCCGCCCCACGCCTCGCTGGTCAGGCACTGGCCGCTCCACGACACGCACAGCGCTCCGTGCACGAACACTTCGAGCTCGGCGTCGGCGCCTTCGGCGAAGCGCTCGATCTCGGCGACCGACAGCTCGCGCGGCACGACGATGCGCGTGCAGCCGAGCGCTTTCGCGAACGCCGCCGCCGCCGGCTCGGCGATGGTCATCTGCGTGCTGGCGTGCAGCTCGAGCTGCGGGCAGATGGCGCGCGCCAGCAGGCACACCGCCGGGTCCTGCACGATCAGCGCATCGACGCCTGCGGCGGCGATGCCGCGCAGCGCCTGTTCGAGCGCTTGCAGCTCGGGCTCGAACACCAGCGTGTTCATCGTCACGTAGGCGCGCGCGCCGGCGCGGTGGATGCGCGCCACCACCTCGGGCAGCTCGGCCAGCGCGAAGTTGGCGGCGCGGGCGCGGGCGTTGAAGCCGTCCTGCAGACCGAAGTACACGGCGTCGGCGCCGTGCAGCAGCGCGGCCCGCAGCGACGCCATGCTGCCGGCCGGGGCGAGCACTTCGGGCTTCTGGCGGCGAGCGGCCATCGTGGGCGAGCAGTATGCAACCGGCGGCGGCAGCGGCAAGACGCGCGCGTTGTCAGCCGCTCGGCATGCGCCGGCGCATCGCGGCCTTGGCGAAGAGCAACGCCACCAGGGCGCCGCCGAGCGTCCACGCCGTCGTGCTCCAATCCGTGGCGCCATCGCCGATCCTGTCGGCCAGCGCCGTGTTGGCGTCGACGTCGGCCCGGCCGCCCGCGTCGCCCCAGACGGCCGCCAGCAGCGCGTGCAGCGCCGGATCGTGGCGTTGCAGTTCGTCGCGCGTGAACGGGGCGAAGTCGTTGCGCGCGAAGAAAGCCTCCGTGCCTTCGGCGAAGTACTCCATCGCGTTGGTCAGCGCGTACGCCGGTTCGAGCGTCGTCGGCTGGTTCGGGCCATGCCGCCGTTCGACGCGCGCATAGCCGCCTGCGGCCTTCGCCTGTTCGTACGCGCGCATCACCGCCGGATTGGCGAAGCCGCGCGGCAGCGCGCGGTCGTGGTAGGCGTGCGCCAGTTCGTGCAGCGCGAAGTTCGGCATGCGCTGCATCTCCTGCTCGAAGTCCGCCACGCCGGAGAATTCGACGCAGCGCGCCATCGCCGGGTCGCGGCCGTGGTCGCGCAGCCACCCAGCGCTCGGGTGGTACTCGGCGCCGCTGCGCTGGCCGGGATACGCCGGGGAGACGTACAGGGGCACGTCGCGCAGGCCCGCAACGGCGGGCGCGGGCACGACGCGGACGATCTCGGCGAGCATCTGCGCGAGCAGTTCGAGCGCGCGCTCGGTAGCCTGACGCTCCGCCGCGAACAAGCGCGCGTCGACCAGCACCTGCCAGCCAGCGATGGCATGCGTCGATCGCGCGATCGCCGCCGGCGCGGCGGCGTCCGGCGCGCTGCCCACGCTGGCGTCGGCCTGCGCGGCGACCGACGCGCCGGCGAGCACGATGGTGAGCGACAGGGCAACACGCCAATGCATCATGTGACGAACAGGTCGGAAGCGCCGACGCCGACAGCAACGGCGACGGGCGAGCGTAGCGGAACGCAGCGACCGTACGCACTTGTCGCCCCGCGCCGACGGGGCGAACATGCCACGTCCACTGCCGACGAATGCGGGACGGCGCGCGTCGCGTCGTCGACCGGCGCCGCTACGCTGCGCGGCGGCGCCCGCCGCACGGACAACGCGGTGCGCCGATTGCCGCTCGCTCTCGTCCGCCGTCCCCCGCCTCGCGTCCGCGCACGTTGCCCCTCGACCCCGCAGCCATGACCCCTCGCGCGCCACTCTGCCTCGGCCTATCGGCGCTCCCGCTGGGCGTGGCGCTGGCATTGTCGGCGTGCCGCGACACCAGCAGCGACGTTGCCACCGCGCCGCCCGTCGTCGCCGCGCTCGCGCGCCATGACCTGCCCGCGCGCGTCCGCGGGGTCGTGCTGCGCGACGAACTCGGCTGTGTCGCCTGCCACGCCGAGGCCGCGGCTGCGCCGGCCGCGGCCGCGCCGCGCGGTCCCGACCTCGCCACCGTCGCCAACCGCGTACAGCCGGCGTACCTCGCCACCTTCCTGGCTGCGCCGCACGCTGTCGAACCGGGCACGCCGATGCCCGACCTGCTGCACGACCGCAGCGACCGCGAGCGCACCGAGGCCGCCGCCAACCTCGCCGCCTACCTGCAGTCGTTCGGTGCATCGACCCTCGCCGCGAACGCCGCCGCGTCGGCCCGCGACGACGACGCCCTCGCGACCGGCCGCGCGCTCTACCACGAGATCGGTTGCGCCGCCTGCCACGCGCCGCGCGGGGCCGACGGCCGCGAGTTGCCACTGCCCGGCTCGACGCCGATGGCGCCGCTCGCCGCCAAGTACGCGCACGCGACGCTGACGGCGTTCCTGCTAGCACCGCACGCAGCGCGCCCCGCGCGGCGCATGCCGGACCTGCGGTTGGCGCCGGCGGAAGCGCACGCGCTCGCGCACTTCCTGCTGGCGAACGGCGGCGACCACGCGACGCGCAGCGCGGCGGGCGCGGCGAACGACACACCCG
>VGZG01000054.1 GCA_016872675.1 Planctomycetota bacterium | reverse complement strand
CGCGCGCATGCTGTCGTCGCTGCGCGCCCGGGGGCACCGGGCGCTCGGTCGCCTCGCGCGCCGGCTCGGCCGGCCGACGGCGGCGCGCGCCCACCTCGAACGCGCGCTCGCGCTCGGCGACGACCCATTCGCGACGCGCGTCGAACTCGCGGCGCTCGCCTTCGCCGCCGGCGACTACGCGCGCTGGCGTCGGCTGCTCGACGAGGCGCGCGCGAGCGCGCCGGAGCGGTTCTCGCGCCTGGCGGATCCGTCGCTCGGCGCCGCGCCACGCCTCGCCGGCACCGCCATCGCGCACGTCGGCGCAGCGCAGGCTCGGCCGGCGGTCGCCCGCGCCGAGCCGGAGGTGGCCGGGTTCGCCCTCGACGACTGCGCCTCCGACGGCGAGCGAACGCGCCTGCGGCGCCTTGGCCCGATCGACCGCGACGAGATTGCCCGTTGCGACCTCGACGATCTGCTGCAGCGGCTGTCGGACTGACGGCTCGCCCGCGGCGAACGCGAGGAGCCGGCGTCGCAAGATGTGCGCCGGTCGGCGTGGCCTGTCGCAACGCAGCCGCCTCGGCGCCAGCAGCAAGTTGGCAGCGGCCGATGGCGGCAGCTAGGCTTCTCGCCCCCCGAACCCAGGCCGCCATGCAATCGACCGCCCTCGCCTCCACCCACATTGCCCTCGGCGCCCGCATGGTCGACTTCGCCGGCTGGAACATGCCGGTGCAGTACCGACCGATCCTCGACGAGGCGAAGACCGTGCGCGGCAAGGCGGGCCTGTTCGACCTGGGCCACATGGGGCGCGTCAAGGTGCACGGCCGCCAGGCCGAAGCCTTCCTGCAGCGACTGCAGACCAACGACGTCGCGGCCATCCCGCCCGGCCGCATCCGCTACGCGATGATCCTGAACGACCAGGGCATCACGCAGGACGACATCCTGGTCTACCGCAACCCGCGCAACGACGGCTTCTTCGTCGTGATCAACGCCGGCAACACGGCGCGCGACCTCGGCATCATGCGCGCGGTCGCGAAGGGCTTCGACGTCGTCGTCGAGGACTGCACGCCGAGCCTCGGCATGATCGCGATCCAGGGGCCGCTGTCGCAGCAGATCACCCAGCGCATCGCCGCCGGCGACTTGTCGCAGCTCAAGTACTACGCGTGGATGGAGACGACGGTCTGCGGCGTGCCGATGACGCTGTCGCGCACCGGCTACACCGGCGAGGACGGCTTCGAGGTCTACATGCCGAGCGGCAAGGAGCAGGCGGTATGGGACGCCTTCATGGCCGCCGGCGCCGCCGACGGCCTGACCGCCATCGGGCTGGGCGCCCGCGACACGCTGCGGCACGAAGCCGGCATGCCGCTCTACGGCCACGAGATCGACGAGACCACCAACCCGCTCGAGGCCGGACTCGACTGGGCGGTCAAGTGGAACCACGACTTCGTCGGCAAACAGGCGCTCGAGAAGGTCCTCGCCGCCGGCGGCACCGGCCGCAAGTTGGTCGGCCTGACCAGCGACGCCAAGCGCTGCCCACGCCAGGGCTACCCGCTGCAGAAGGACGGCGCCAAGGTCGGTCATGTCTGCTCGGGCAACATCTCGCCGACATTGGACACCAACATCGCGACGGCCTACGTTCGCGTCGACTGCAGCGCTCCTGGCACGAAGCTCGACTTCGTCGTCCGTGACAAGGCTGAGCCATGCGTCGTCGTCCCCACCCCGTTCTACAAGCGCGCGCGCTGATCCCCGCAGCGGCGACCAAGAGCCATCCCATGCGTCCCACTGACCGCAAGTACCTCAAGAGCCACGAGTGGTGCAAGATCGAGAACGGCATCGCCACGCTCGGCATCACCGACTTCGCCGTCTCCCACCTAAGCGACCTGGTCTTCCTCGACCTGCCCAACAAGGGCGCGTCGGTGACGGCGGGCGAGAGCTTCGGCGAGATCGAGTCGGTCAAGGCGGTCAGCAGCCTCTACTCGCCGGTCAGCGGCGAAGTCATCGACTGCAACAAGAACCTGCCGGACAACCTTGAGTGGCTAGCGCAGGACCCGTTCAACAAGTCGTGGATGATCAAGGTCAAGGTGACCGCCCAGTCGAAGGCTCTGATCGACGCGGCCGCGTACGAGACGCAGTGCCAGGCGGAAGGCTGACCCGCGCGCAGAAGGAGCGAACGTGCCGCTGCGGGTGATCCGCGATGGCGACGGCCCGGCCGCCTGGAACATGGCCGTCGACGAGGCGCTGCTGCACGCGGCGACGACGCCAACGCTGCGCCTCTATGGCTGGCGGCCCCATGCCGTCTCGCTGGGCTGGTTCCAGCGCTGGGTCGACTTCGCCGACGTGCCGGCCGGCATCGACATGGTGCGGCGGCTGACCGGTGGCGGCGCCATCTACCACGGCGACGAGTTGACCTTCTCGCTGGCGCTCGACGCCGACCTGCTGCCGCGCGACGTCGCCGCCAGCTACGAGTTGCTGCACGACGCCGCGGTCGCAGCGCTCGCCGACGTCGGCGTCGCCAGCCGGCGGCTCGCCGGCGGCCAGCCCGTCGGCGCGCGGCCGCGCGAGCGCTGGTGCTTCGCCGAACCGGGCGCCGGCGATCTCGTCACGCCGGCCGGCAAGTTGCTCGGCTCGGCGCAGCGGCGCGTGCGCGCGCCGCGGTCGCGCGTGCTGCACCACGGTTCGCTGGTGCTGCGCCGGCCGGACCTGACGCCGTTCGTCGCCGCCGTCGCCGACGCGCGCGAGCCGGACGCGGCGCTGCGCGCCCGCCTCGCCGACGCGCTCGTCGATCGCCTCGCCGTGGCGCTCGACCTCCCGGCCGTCGCCAGCGGGCTCGCCGCCGATGAACATGCGATGGCAACCGCGCTGACGCGGAGCCGCTACGGCGATTCGGCGTTCACCCGCGCGCGCTGACCTTCCGACGGCGCCGGCGCCGACGCGCTGCAGACCCTGGGCCTGACCCCACAGCAGCACGCCGCGATCCTGGCGCCGACACGGCAAGCCGGCATGACCGGCTGAGGCCAACGGCGTACCCTTGCGGCGATGACCGCCGCCCGACCCGACCGCATCCTCGCGCTCGCCACCGCCGCCGCGGCGACGTGGCGCGGCGACCAGGACGCCCTGCGCGCGGCCGTCCTGGCGCTCCGCAGCGCCGGCGAAGGGCGCGCCGTCGTCGAGGAAACGCTGCTGCAATGCGTGTTGTTCTGCGGCTTCCCGCGCGTGGTCACGGCGTTCGCGACCGTCAACGACGCTTGGCCCGCAGCCGTGCCGCCAAGCGGCGGCGCCGTGCCCCCAGAAGAACAACCTGCCGCCGGCCGCGCGCTGTTTGGCGCCATCTACGGCGAGAACGCGCCCGCGGTCGAGGCGATGCTGGGCGGCTGCCACGAGGACTTCCGGGCCTTCGTGGTCGACGTCGCCTACGGCCGCGTGCTCGCGCGACCCGGCCTGCCAGCGATCGAGCGCGAACTACTGGCTGCGGCGCTGCTGGCGGCGCAGGAGCAACCGCGTCAGTTCGTCAGCCACGCGCTTGGCGCGCTGCGCATGGGCGCCACGCGCGACGGCCTGCGTGCCACCTTGGCGGCGGCCCTCGGCGGCGACGCCCCGGCGACGGTGTGGCTACAGCGGCTGCGGTGACCGCGTGGAAATGCGGCAAGAACCCTCCGCCTTGCCCCCGGACCGCCGGGCGACACGCCCGGCGACCCTCGGCGAAGGGCCTTGCCTGGCCGCCGCGAAGTGAACTCCGCGCCGGACGCCAGCAACTACCACCGTGCCCGACGACGGTTTCGCCACCGACGACGAAACGCCGACGTGGCGATGCCCCCGCCGTACCATCACGGCATGCGTCGCCTTGCCCCCGCGCTGCTTCTCGCCGCCAGCCTCGCCGCCGCCCAGCAGCAGCCCGCCGCGGCGCCGGCCTACGATCTGGTGCTGCGCGGCGGCACGGTGCACGACGGCACGGGCCGGCCGGGTTTCGCCGCCGACGTCGGACTGCGCGCCGGCCGCATCGCCGCCATCGGCGACGTCGCGGCCGCGCCCGGCTCGCCGACGCTGCGGGTCGACGGCCTCGTCGTGGCACCGGGCTTCGTCGACGTGCACGTGCACGTCGACACCGAGATCGTGCGCGAGCCGCTGTGCGCCAACTTCCTGCGCATGGGCGTGACCACGATGGTCACCGGCAACTGCGGCAACTCGGTCGAGGACCTCGGGGCGCACATGCTGCGGCTGGAGCAGGGCGGCATCGGCGTCAACTACGGCAGCCTCGTCGGCCACGGCACCGTGCGCCGCGCCGTGCTCGGCACCGCGAATCGCGCGCCCTCCACCGACGAGTTGGCGCGGATGGCGTCGCTGGTCGCCGCGGCGATGCGGGCAGGCGCGTTCGGCATGTCGACCGGGCTGATCTACGTGCCCGGCATCTACGCGGCGACCGATGAGTTGGTCGCGCTGGCCAAGGCGGTCGCGCCCTTCGGCGGCGTCTACGCCAGCCACATCCGCAACGAGAACGACGCCGTGCTCGACGCCATCGCCGAGGCGATCGCCATCGGCGAGCGGGCCGGCGTCGCGGTCGAGATCAGCCACGTCAAGTGCACCGGCAAGCCCAACCATGGCCGCGCCGGGCAGGTGATCGCCGCGGTGCAGTCTGCGCGAGCGCGCGGCCTGAAAGTGCATGTCGACCAGTACGCCTACGACGCCAGCTCGACGGGCATCGACGTGCTGTTCCCGGCGGCCGAGCTCGATGTCGGCCGCGACGGATTCGCCAAGCGCCTGCGCGAGGACACTGCCTACCGCGCGACGATCCGGACTGCGCTGCTCGCCAAGATGGATCAGGTGGGTTTCGGCGACTTTGGCTACGCGCGTATCGCCGCGGCCAAGGGCAACGAGGCGCTCAACGGCCTGCTGCTGCCGGAGGCGGCCAAGCGCAAGCTGGGCCGCGATGACCGCGACGCACAGGCGGAACTCGCGATCGAACTGCTGGTCGCTGCCGCGCCGGCGCGCGTCAGCATGATCTACCACTCGCTCGGCGAAGATGACGTGCGCCAATTCCTGCGCGAGGACTGGATCGCGATCGCCAGCGACGCCGGCATCCGCGCCGAGGCCGGCGCCGAGCGGCCGCATCCGCGCGGCAGCGGCAACAACCCGCGCGTGCTCGGTAAGTACGTGCGCGATGAAGGGGTGCTCGACCTGCCAACGGCGATCCAGAAGATGACCTCCGTCCCGGCGTTGGCCTTCGGCCTCGTCGACCGCGGCGCCATCCGCGTCGGCGCCTTCGCCGACCTCATCGTGTTCGACCCGGCCAAGATCGCCGACACGGCGACTTGGGCCGAGCCGCTCGGCAAACCGGTCGGGGTGCGCGCGGTGTTCGTCAACGGCCAGCTCGCCGTCGCCGGCACGCAGGCGACCGGCATCCGCGCTGGGCACGTGCTGCGCCACGGCGGCCGGCGCTGACCGTCCCGGACGCGGCGCCAGCGCGCTCATGCCGCCGGACCGACCGCGCGCCCGGCCGCGAGCTGTCCTACCGGTTGGTCCGCGCCGCTGCGGCGCGACTACGCCGTGTCGTTCGCCGACGCCGGCGATCGCTGATCGTCAGCGCCGACCAGCCTTGCGACCGAGGCCGCGCGCGGCCACCCTGGCGAGCTTGCGCCAGAGCGCGTGGCGCTCCGCGCGATCGGGCACGAGCGCGGCGAGCCCGCGCATCGTCTCGCTGCGGCTCGGCAGCGCCGACGAGGCCGCGCGGTGCTTCGACCAGTAGCGCTGCCAGCGCGCCAGCATGGCGGCACGTGCGCGCGGCGGCAGCGGCGTGCGAACCACGGCGCGATCAAGGTCGACGAGCGCGATGCGCAGCCGCTCGCCGCGCAGCGCGCACAGCACGTTGTCGGGATGCAGGTCGGGATGCCGAAGGCCGGCGGCGAACGCCAGCCGCAGCACCGTGCCGACGCCGGTCGTGGCCATGCGCCGGTGCGCCGGGTATGCCGCCAGGAACGTCGGCAGCGGCAGCGCGCCGTCGACCCGCTCGGTCAGCAGCCGCAGGCGCCAAAAGGCTCCGTGCCGCCGCCCCACTGCCGCGATCGGCGCGACCACC
Source organism: Planctomycetota bacterium (assembly GCA_016872675.1). Lineage (GTDB taxonomy): Bacteria > Planctomycetota > UBA1135 > UBA1135 > UBA2386 > UBA2386. The sequence continues at coordinate 15,769 of VGZG01000054.1, read as the reverse complement.
GGCACGCCTTCTCGCCGCAGCGCGTGCAACGCCAGCAGTTCGTTGCGCGCCCGCCGCGGGCTGGCGTAGCGGTCGCGAAGCAGCGCCGCCAGCGCGCCGCCGCGTCGATACGGCCGCGCCACGCAGTCGACGCCCGCGACAAACAAGCGGCCGATGCCGCCACGGCCCTTGGCGTCGGCGAGCGGCTCGGGCTCGGCCCAGAACGCGTCGAGCGGCACGCTCGCGAGATCGGGCCGCACCCAGGCGATGCCGCGCGGTTCGCGGCGCTCGACGAAGGCAGGCGTGGCAGGCACCCATGCATGATAGGCGCGCGGCGGGCGCAGCGCATTGGAACTCGCGCGCGCGGACGCCATGCTGGCGACGATGACCGCCGTCGAGGCGCCGACTGCCGCCGCGTCGCTGCCGGGCGCGCGCTTCCTGCCGCGCGGCGGCTGCGTGCTCGTCGTGCGCCTGTCCGCGCTCGGCGATATTGTGTTCGCGCTCGAGACGATCGCGGCGCTGCGACGCGAACGTCCGGACGTCGCGATCGACTTTCTGGTCGAGGACCGCTTCCGCGCGCTGCTCCAAGGCCATCCCGACCTGCGGCAGACGCTCGTCTATCCGCGCCGGCGCAAGCTCGCGATCGCCGGCAGTCTGCTGCGGCTCGCGACGCGCCGCTACGACGTCGTGCTCGACGTGCACGGCAACCTGAAGAGCGCCATGCACGTGCTCGCTGTGCGCTCGACGCACAAGGTCGGGCCGCAGGCGCCGGGCGCGCGCGAAGGCGCGGCGCGCGCGTACTCGCTGGCCGTGCCGATGCCGACGCCACTGCCGCATCGCGCCGACATCGGCCACCGGCTGTTGGCCGCAATCGGCCTGTCGGGAACGCCGTGCCCGCCGACACTGGCGACGCCGCCAGCGCCGCCGGAGTTCGCCGCGCTGCCGCGGCCGCGCGTGTTCTTGCATCCCGGCACGTCGGCATTCGCGGCGTTCAAGCGCTGGCCGTCCGACCGCTTCGCCGAACTGGCGCGCCGGCTCGCCGCCAGCGACGTCCAGGTCCTCGTCGGCTTCGGCCCCGGCGAGCGCGACCTCGCCGCCCCGGCGCTGGCGGCGGCGCCATCGGCGCGCGCCGTCGACGGCGAAGCGCTCGGTCTGCTCGGCATGGCCGGCGTGATGCGCGCGTGCGAGGTGGTCGTCGCCGCCGACACCGGCCCGCTGCACCTTGGCGCCGCGGTCGGCGCCCGCACGGTCGCGCTGTTCGGCCCCAAGGACCACCTACGCTACGGCCCGCGCGGCCACGGCGGCGTCCGCCACGAAGTGCTGTGGCACGACGTACCCTGCCGGCCGTGCAGACGCCGCGACTGCGCCAGCCCCCAGTGCGTGCTCGGCATCGAGGTCGACGCCGCCGAAGCGGCGGTCCGCCGCCAGCTGGCCGAGGCGGCGCGATGACGCCGGTGCCGACGACGGTCATCCGCCACCACAAGGAGCGAATCGCGAAGTGCTCGCTGCGCTTCCTGCACGAGCGGCCGGAGATGACCTTCCTGCGCGAACGGCCGGGCTTCACGTTCGACGCGACCGGCTTCCTGCTGCTCGCCGTCGACGCGCCGCCGCTGTCACCGGCGGACGCCGGCCGGCCGCTGCTGCTGCTCGACTCCACCTGGCGCTGGCTGCCGCGCCTGCGGGCCTGCGTGACCGGCGCGCCGATCCCCCGTTCGATCCCGGCGGGCATCGCCACTGCTTACCCCCGTGCCAGCAAGGTCTCCGACGACCCGGCCGGCGGGCTGGCCTCCATCGAGGCATTGTTCCTCGCGCGGGCCATGCTGGGCGATCGGGACCTGCTGCTGTTGGCCGGATATCACTGGCGCGACGACTTCCTCGCCCGCTGCGCCGCCGCGGGCTGGTGACCCGTGCGACCGCGCGCCGACTTGCGCCGGGACGTAACTAGCATTCGACACCGGGGTCGCTTCCCATCGACGGAACCAATTCTCGTGCTAGTCTGTCGAAGTAGATCACTCGTCTCTCGCTGCACTTTCCTCTGTCCGCCAACCAACGTCTCCCCATGCGCAAACTAGCAACCTTCGCACTCGCCCTTCTAACTGCCTCGGCGGTCGCCCAAACGACCCTCAGCACCGGCCTGACCGCCACCAACGGCGGCAACGTCGGCGGCGGTCTGTACGTCAACGTCCAGATCAACAACACGCTGACCATCACCTCGCTCGACCTGTGGTGCGGCGGGGCCACGCAGGCGACGACGACGGCGAAGTGGGAACTCTGGCTCGGCCCGAGCACCTACGTCGGCAACGTGACGAACCCCAGCCTGTGGACGAAGGTCGGTGAGACGGCCATGGTCACGGCGACCGGCGGCGTCTACCAACTCTTCACCGGCGTCCAGGTCATCCCGGTGCCGCAGATCAGCGCCGTCACCCTCGCGCCGGGCAACTACGGCTTCGCCTTCAAGTCGGTCGGCTGCAGCAACGGCTACACCAACGGCGTCACCTGCACAAGCACGACGATCCCGGGCAGTTGCTCGAACACGCTGTTCCAGAACGCCGACCTGGCGATCCGCGGCGGCGCGGCGCAGAACGCGTTCCTCAGCGGCGGCATCTTCCAGCCGCGCATGTTCGCCGGCGGCATCACGTACACGCTCGGCGGCACGCCGATCACGTTCGCGCAGCGCGAGCCGTACGGCGCTGGCTGCTACCAGAACTTCCGCTCGTTCTACGAGTTCTTCCCGTCGTCGATCGCCGTCGACTTCAGCAATACTTCGATGCGCCTGACGTACGACAGCGCGGGGAACCGTTACATCGCCACGGCCGGCACCACGCCGGTACAGACGCCTGTCTCGACGTCGCTCGGCCACCTCGACAACACGGACGTGACGGTGACGCTGGCCAACAGCCAGCCGATCATCTTCCCGAACGTCGGCGGTCCGGGCATCCAGGCGACCGCGGTCACCATGAACTCGAACGGCTACATCTGCCTCAACGGCACGGTGGCGCCCGTCAACAACCCGACCGTCACCGCGTGGCTGACCGGCACCTCGGCGCGCATCGGCAACCACCACGACTTCGACCCGAGCGCCGGCGGCACGACGCACTACGACTACGACATGGCGACGGCTGCGCACGTGTTCACGTGGAACGCGGTGCCGGACCGCGCCATCGCGGCGACCCTCAACACGTTCCAGATGGCGTTCTTCGCCAACGGTGACGTCGAGCTCCGCTGGGGCGCGATGAGCGTGTCGGGCGGCGGCGGTTGGCCGACGCTGGTCGGCTTCACGCCGGGCAACGGTGCCGCCGATCCGGGCAGCATCGACATCACCGCGTCGCTGCCGTTCAACACGTCCGGCATCGACCAACCCGCCCTGGCGCTGACGAGCGACATCAACCCGGTGCTCGGCACGACCGTCAACCTGACCCAGGCCAACGTCACCGGTTCCTCGCTCGGCATCAACTTCGTCACGCTGGCCAACCTCGGCCCGCTGTCGCCCGGCGGCCTCGACCTCGCGATCATCGGCGCGCCGGGCTGCGTCGCGAACGTCGACATCAACACGGGCGCTGGCTACTTGGTCAGCAACATCCCGGGCATCGGCTCGCTGACCACGCCGTTCCCGATCCCGGCTGGCCCGCTGTCGGTCATCGGCCTGAGCTTCTACTGCCAGGGCGTCTGGCTCGACGCCACGCAGAACGCGGGCGGCCTGATCACGTCGAACGCTCTGCGCCTGAAGATCGGCTCGTTCTGATCACGGATCGCGATCGCCGGGCCGACCGGCTCGGCCCGTAGCGCCCGCCGCGCGGGCGTCGCCTCGACGGCCGTCTGCACCCGGTGCAGACGGCCGTTGGCGTTTCTGGCGCGCCCGCCAGGAATCGAACCTGGGACCGCCGCTTTAGAAAAGCGGTGCTCTATCCGGCTGAGCTACGGGCGCACGCACGGCCAGCAGCGTACCCGGTGCGCGCGACGCCGGCACGCAGGCTTCACGCGCCGGGTTCGACGTCCAGGTCGTCGCCCGCGGAGTCGGCGGCGTCGCAGTCGTTCGTGCCCGGCTTGGGCTGCGTGCGGTAGCGATCGTGGATCCAAAGGTACTGCTCGGGCGCCATGCGCACGAGCCGCTCGATCTCCTGGTTGACGCGCAGCACGCCGGCGCGCAGGTCGGCGGCCCGGTCGCCGGTGACGACGAGACGGCAGGGCCCGCTCAGCACGAAGCGGAACCGGAAGCCGCTGCCGACGCGCAGCGCGGCGCCGAACACCAGCGGGTAGCCAAAGCGCAGCGCCAGCGTGACCGCCGCGCGCTCGCAGCTGGCCAGCTGGCCGAAGAACGGCACGAACACGCCGCGCAGCCGTTGGTTCTGGTCGACCGCCTGCAGGCCGACGTGACCGTCGGCGAGCGCCCGCGCGAGGCCTCGCACGCCGCCGCGGCGGGGATGGATGACGAGGCCGCCCCGCTCGCGGTTGGCGAGGATCCAGCGCTGCAGCAGCGGATTGCGCGACACCCGAGCGATGCCGTGCGCGCGACCGACCGAGCTCGCCATCGCCGCGGCGGCGACTTCCCAGTTGCCGAGGTGACCGGTCAGCGCGAGGAACGGCGGCCGCGCCGCCGCCAAGGTGGCCGACGCCGCGGTGAAGTCGACGACCTCGCGCACCGAACCGCCGCGCGCGAGCAGGCGCGTCAGTCGCGCCATGTCGAGCGGCACCTTGAAGAGGTTGGCGGTGGCGCGCGCGCCGATGCGGCGGCGTTCGGCGTCGGCGGCGTCGGGGTAGGCGTTGCGCAGGAACTTCAGCGCGTAGCCGCGTCGGCGCCGGTCGAGGGCGAAGAACACACGGCCCAACACGCCGGCAACGCCGTAGCCGAGCCATTGCGGCACGCGCGCGGCGAGGCCGATGGCAACGCGGGCGGCGACGTGGACGACGTGGTCGACGAACCGCGCCTTCACAACAGCAGCTCCGCCGGCGACGGCTCGCCGTCGAGGAACTGCAGCGCGATGCGCAGCGCGTAGCGCGGCGGCGCGCCGGCAGGCATGCGGGCGTCGTCCTTCTCGGTCGTCAACAGCCACGCGTCCGCGGCGTCGGCGGCGCGCGCCGCGGCGGCGACCTCGTCAACGGTGAATCGGTGATGATCGCGGTGGCGGCTCTCGCCGACGACGACGCCGCCGAGCGCCTCCACCGTCGCGCGGAAGCTCGCCGGACGGGCGATGCCGGAGAGCAGCAGGCACCGACGGCCGCGCAGATCGCGCAGCGGTAGCGCCATGCCTTCGGGCATCGCCACGAGGTCGATCGGCTGGTGGTCGTTCAGGAACACCGGCTTGTCCTTGCCGGCGAGGTCGCGCAGGCGCGCAACGCGCGCGACGAGTTCAGCCGGCGACGCCGCGCCGCAACGGGTCACGAAGACCATGCCGGCGCGGCGCAGACCGAAGCGCCCTTCGCGCAGGTCGCCGGCGGGCAGGCACATGCCGTTGCCGAACGGCCGCAGCGCGTCGACGCAGACGATGTCGAGGTCGCGGTGCAGACGGCGGTGCTGGAAGCCGTCGTCGAGCACGACGTAGTTGGCGCGCAGCGCCGCGAGCCGTTCGCCGCCGGCGACGCGATCGGGCGTCTGCTCCTGGATCAGCCAGGGCAGCCGCCGCTGCAGCATCGCGCCCTCGTCGTTGAGCTTGGCGCCGGGCGCCCGGCCGTAGCCGCGCGCGAGCACGCCGGGGCGCTTGCCGTGGCGCTTGGCGACCTCGCACAGCCACGCGACGGTCGGCGTCTTGCCGGTGCCCCCGACCGTCAGGTTGCCGACCGACACCACCGTCGCGGCGATCTTGCGCGCCCGCAGCAGCCGCCGGTCGTACAAGGCGTTGCGCGCCGCGGACACGGCGCACCACGCCAGGCCGAGCGGCCACAGCGCCTGCCGCAGCGGACTCTCGCCGGCACGCGTCATCCGACGGCGAGCATCCCTTCGATCTCGTCCACGGTCGTCGCCGCGATCGTTTCGACGCCCTCGACGCCCTTGGCGAGCGCGATGCGCTTGACCATGGTGACGAGCGTGGCCTTCGGCCCGCATTCGACGAAGCGGCGTACGCCGGCTGTGAACATGCCCTCGATGGTCTGTTGCCAGAGCACCGAGCCGGCGAATTGGCGCTGCAGCGCGCCGCGCGCGGCTGCGGCGGTCGTCACCGGCGCGGCGTCGACGTTGCACCACACCGGGAACGCCGGCGCGCGCATCGCCGTGGCGTCGAGGACCTCGGCGAAGCCTTCGCCCGCCGCCTGCAACAGCGAGCAGTGGAACGGCACCGACACGTTGAGCTTCAGCGCCTTGCGCGGCGGCGCCAGCGCGACGACCTGGTCCATCGCGGCGATCGCGCCGGAGACGACGATCTGTTCGGGCTCGTTGACGTTGGCGATCTCGCATAGGCCGGCGTCGACCTTGGCGATCAGTTGCTTGACCTCGTCGAGGCCCATCTTGCGCAGCACGACCATGCCGCCGGTCCCGACCGGCACCGCCGACTGCATGCGCCGGGCGCGATCGCGCACCAACCGCACGGCGTCGGCGAACGCGAGCGTCCCGGCCGCAACGTGCGCGGCGTACTCGCCGAGGCTGTGGCCGGCGCCGAGATCAGGCTTGCGGCCGAGAGCGCGGAAGGCCGCGACGGCGACCGCCAGCGTCGCCGGTTGAGTGTTCTCGGTCAGACCAAGCTTGTCGTCCGGCCCCTGGAAGCACAGCTCGGAGATCGACTCGCCAAGCGCGGCATCGGCTTCAGCGAAGGTAGCCTTGGCGATCGGGAAGCGCTCGGCGAGGTCCTTGCCCATGCCGGTGAACTGCGAGCCCTGGCCAGTGAAGAGGAACGCGGTCTGCATGCAGAGAGCATTCCCGGCCAGGTGCCGTCGGTTCAAGCCGACATGCTGGAATCAGTCGCCGCCGCCTTCGCGCACGCCACCCGTCGCCTCGCCGCCGCCCTGGCTGCCGCCGAGCCCGCGCCGCGCGCGTCGCTCTTCCTTGCGTTGGTCGGCGCCGCTCGCGCCCGGCGCCGGCGGCGTCGCCGCATCGCCACGCCGCGCCCGGCGATCGGTCTTCTCGGCCGCGCGCGGGTCGGCCGGCGTCGCCGCCGCCTTGCCGACTGGCGTCACGCCGAAGTGGGCGCAGGCCTTGCTCCACTGCTCGTACTCGTCGACGAAGCGGTGCTCGGCGGCGCTAGGCTGACTGCCGACGACGACGAAACGGTGCTCGATCTCGTCGCGGCGCTCCGGCCCCCAACCAGCGGTCGGCGGATACGCCTGCAGCAGATCGAACCAGAGCTTCTGCTGCTCGTCAGTCGCCATCGCCCTGCCATCGGCGCCCTTCGCCTCGCCGGCGACCGGCTCGCCCGCGGGCGTCGACGGCTTGGCGCCGTTCGCCGCGCTCGCCGGATCGGACTTGCCGTGGTCCATGACGAGTTCCTTCTCGATCCGCTGCACCTGCTCGTTCGACAGTTGCTGCACGATCTCGTAGTTGGCGCAATCCTTGAACGGCACGAACACGAAGTTGCGCGTGCCGGCCGTGTACCAGATGCGGATGCCGGCGCCGTCGTCGCCGGCCGCAGCTTCGACGAAGCGCAAGCCGTCGAGGCGCTCGACGAGTTTGCCGTCCTTGACGACGCCGACGAGGCGGTTGCCGTTCTTCAGCCGCACCAGCACCTTGACGTGGCTCTGCACGGGGCGGCCCTCGCTGATCTGCTTGCGCATCGACAGCGCGCGCTCCTCCGTCTGCGACGTCGCGCGGTCGCGACGCGGCGCCGACGGCTCCTGGGTCCGCGCGACGAAACCGAGAAGCAACACGGCGGGCACGAGGAGCCAGTTCATGGCGGCGTTATCGGCCGACCGCAGCCCGCAGATCCACCCGTCGCAAACCGCCGATACGGCCGGCGGTTGCCGGCAGCTCGGTCGCCCGCCCGACCGGCCCGCCAACAGGAAAATCCGCGTGCGTTGCCGCGCGCGCCGTTCTTGTGCTCATGGCATGCGCCGCCTCCCACCCTCCGTCCGCCCGTTCGCCCCTCGCGCAAGCCGCGTCCGGGGCGCGGCTTGCCGACGTCTGGCCTGCGGGCACAATCGGGGTTTCCCGCACCGGCCCCCCTTCTTGGACGACAACACGCGCAACCTCGTCAGCCGCGCCCTGGAACAGGACCGCGACGCCATCGACCTGCTGTTCCAGCGTTACCGCGACCGGTTGCGTGCGGCACTCCGCAAACTGATCGGCCCGAAGTACCGGGCGCTGCTGGCCGACAGCGAGGACGCGACCCAGGACGCGATCCTGTCGGCGCTCAAGCGCCTGCACCAGTTCGAGTACCGCGGCGACGGCTCGTTCCTGGCGTGGCTGCTCAAGGGCGCCGAGTACGAGATCGTGCGGCGCATCCGCGCAATCGAGACGCAGAAGCGCGCGGCGCACGGCGGCCTCGTGCCGATCGACAAGCAGGTCGAGGAGCAGATCCCCTTTCGGCAGCCGACTGCGTCGCAGGTGCACGACGAGCACGAGCTCAGCGAGCGCATCCGCGCGGCGCTGCAACTGCTGCCTGACCGCGAGCGCGAGATCATCGTGCTCAAGCGCTACCTCGAACTCGACACCAACGAGATCTGCGCCGAACTCGGCCTGCCGACCGAAGGCGCGGTGCGCGCGCTGCTGTCGCGCGCGCAGGCGCGGCTGTCCGGCCTGCTGTCGCGCAAGGAGGCGTGATGGCCGCCGACCACGACACGGGGCGAAGCGACGCCGCTGCCCGTGCTGCCACCCCGCCGGGCGCCGCCGACGGCGACGCCGTGCAGCGCGCGGTCGAGGGATTCATCGGCCGCCACGCCGATGGCAGCGCGCCGGCGCTCGACGCGTACGTGCAGCAGCACCCCGAACCGATGCGCGCGGAGCTGCTGGCGCAACTGCGCGTCTACCTCGCCTTCGACGGCGTCGTCGGCCACCAGGAATGGGCGCCGGCCCCGACGACGGGCGCGACGCCGGACGGCCGCGCGTTCGGCGACTTCGTCATCGAAGCCGAGTTGGGGCGCGGCGGCATGGGCGTGGTCTACCTCGCGCATCAGCTGTCGCTGCATCGGCGCGTAGCGCTCAAGGTGATGGCGAGCGGCCTTTCGCTCAGCAAGCGGCACGTCGAACGCTTCCGCCGGGAGGCGGCGGCGGCAGCGCAAGTGCGGCATCCGGCGATCGTGCCGGTGCACACATTGACCGAGGTCGACGGCACGTTCGCGCTCGCGATGGACTACGTCGCCGGCCGCAACCTCGCCGACATCCTCGACGACCTACGCCTGCGCAACGGCGACGGCGCGCACGACGTCGAGGGCACGCTCGGCATCGCCGCGAACAAGGGCTACGTCGCCGAGTGCGCGCTGTTCACCGCCGAACTGGCGTCAGCGCTCGCCGCCGCGCACAAGGCCGGCGTCGTGCATCGCGACCTCAAGCCGCGCAACCTGATGGTCGACGACCGCCGGCAGGTGCGACTGCTCGACTTCGGCCTGGCCAAGTCGCTCGACGACGGCAGCCTGTCGATCTCGGGCGAAATCGCCGGCACGCCGCACTACATGAGTCCAGAGCAGGCGCTTGCCAAGCGCGTCGAGGTCGACCACCGCGCCGACGTCTGGGCGCTCGGCGTCATCCTCTACGAGCTGCTGACGCTGAGCCGGCCGTTCGACGGCAAGAACCTGCAGCAGATCGTCTACGAGATCTGCTTCGTCGATCCCATGCCCGTGCACAAGCGCAACGCCAAGGTGCCGCGCGACCTCGCCACCGTGTGCATGAAGGCGCTCGAGAAGGACCCGGCGAAGCGCTACGCCGGCGCCGCCGAGTTCGAGGACGACCTGCGGCGATTCCTCAACTGGGAGCCCGTGCAAGCGCGGCCGGCCAGCGCCTGGACGCGCGCCGCCAAGTGGATGCGCCGCCACCGCACCGAGACGGCGGTCGCAACGCTGGCGACGCTAGCGGGTGTGGTCGCGCTCGGCTTCGACTTCGAGCGCGGCCGCAGGGCTGACGCGCTGCTGACGCAGGCCGCAGCGGCCGAGCGCGGTGGGCGCCTCGGCGAGGCGTACCGGCTGGCCGGCGCCGCGCTCGACCTGCGCAACGACGAGGCGACCCGCGCCCGCATGGAGCGCTACGCCGAAGCCGATCGCCGCATCGAGGCCGAGGCCGGCGCCCTGGCGTTGCGCAGCGCCAGCCTGATCGATCGCGACCGCGAACGCGCGATCGCGCTGGCCCTGCAGGCCGACGCGCTGCGCAGCAGTTCGAGCACGCGCAGCGCGGTGCTCGAAGCCCTCGGCAGCGGCAGCGTCGTGCGCACGCTGCAACTGCCAGACGGCGAGGCGCGGCGCCTCGTCGGCGCCTGCCTTGCGCCGGACGGCGCGATCGCGGCGACCTTCGGCTTCGCGGGCCATGCGCACCTTTGGCGGACCGCCGACGGCGCGCCGGTAGCGGCGTTGCGAGGCCACAGCGCCGGCAGCCACATCGTCGGCGCCGCCTTTCCGGTTCCCGGGATGCTGGCGACGGCGGGAACCGACCGGACCCTGCGCCTTTGGCGGACCGCCGACGGCGCGCCGGTGCGCTCGATCGAACTGCCGGGCGTGGCCGCGACGCTCCACGGCAGCCGGGAAGGCAGCCGCCTCCTCGTGCAGTCGTACACCACGACCGAGGGGCCATTCCAAGTGCAGGCCTATGACGGCGCCACGGGCGCGGCGATCGGCAGCGCGCGCCAAATGCCGCTGCTGGTGTCCATCACGGCGTTCTCGCCGGATGGCAAGCTCGCCGCGGCGATCAGCAACAATGAGGTCCATGTCTGGCGTGTCGACGACGGCTCGCTGGTCGGCGCGGCGCCGTTGAAGATGCAAGGCCGTCCGCGGGCCGTCGCATTCGCTCGCAACGGTCGGGAGTTCGCCGTCGCCGCCGGCAAGCAGGTCACGGTGCACTCGACCGCCGACGGCCGCAAACTGGCGGCCGGCGCGCACGGCCACGACACCACGGCCATCGCCTTCGACAACGCCGGCCGGCGCGTGCTGACGGGTTCCCGCGACAGGACGGCGCGCCTCTGGCAATTGGCGACGGACGCCGACGGCTGCACGACATCGATGCGCGAGAGCGCGACGCTCGTCGGACACCAGGGACCGGTCCATCGAGTCGCGTTCGACGCCGACGATCAGTTCGCGCTGACCTCGACCAGCGAAGGCGCCGGCGAGCTGCGCGTGTTCGACGTCGGCGCCGGCCGGGCCATCGCTGGCACTGCGCTGCATCGCTACGAAGCCGGCCCTTCGATCGAGGTCGCGGAGTTCACCGCCGATGCACGTTCCGTGCTCGCCGTCGCCGGCAACGCGCGCGCCATGATCTGGGACTTCGGTCGCGCGGTCGGCGTGCTGACGTTGCGGCAGTCGGCGGGCAGCATCGCCGTCGCGGTCGACGCAGCAGGCAAGCGGGCGCTGACGGGCGGAGGCGATGAACGCTTGCGCGCATGGTCCACCGCCGACGGCAGCCTGCTGTGGACCACGCCGGCGCTCGGCGATCCCTTGACCTGCATCGCCGTCGACGACGACCGCCGACGCGCGACCATCGCCATCCATGGCTCCGGCGTCGTGCACAGCCGTGCGCTCGCCGATGGCGCCGCGCTCGGCACGATCGACACCGGCGCGCAGACGCTCATCTCGCTTCGCCACCTCGCCGACGGCAGGTTGTTCGCGGCCGGCAACCGTGAGAACGGCGGCATGTGGAGCGTCTGGTCGGTCGACGGCGCGACCTGTCTGAGCCGCGGCGAGACGGCGCGGCCGATCGGCTGGACCGATGCGGCGCCGGACCGCGAACTCGCCGCGATCGTCGGCCGGGACGAGCCGACGCTGCGCCTGCTCGACCTGCGCACCGGCGCGCTCGTGGCCGAGCGCGCGCTCGGGCAGCGGGAAGTCGTCGCCGTCCGCTTCACGGCGACGGACGCCGCGCTGCTGGTCGCCGACAGCGCCGGCGTCATCACCGTGCATGGCCCCGATGGCGCCGTGCGAACGACGCTGCCGACCGTCGCCCGGTTGCGCACCGCCGCATGGTCGAGTGACGGCCGCGTGATCGCCACCGGCGGCGACGAGAACGGCGCCGAGGCCGTGCTGTGGAACGTCGCCGACGGCACCGAGCGGCTGCGGTTCCGCGGCCACCGCGGTTTGATCGATGGAGCTACCATATTCAACGACGGACGCGCGGTCGCCACCGCCGCGCGCGACGGGACCGTCTGCCTCTGGCCGACCGACCCCGCCACCGTCGCCCGCAGTCTCGTTACCCTGCCACCCACCGACGCCGGCAAGTGACCGGCGCGCCAACTGCAACCTAGATGTCCACCATGCGCTACTCCCCTTGTCGGTCGCTCGTGCTCGCCGCCGCGCTATGGAGCGGCGGGCTGCTCGCGCAGACGCCGGAGAATCCGCCACCCTGGTGGCGCGTGCAGGACAACGTCACCGTCAGCCTCTATTGGAACTTCAACGCGCCGTTCGCCAACGGCACGTTCCCGCCGCCGACTCTGGTCGTGGCGCCGCCTTGGTACAACCCTGCCGTGACGCAAGGCGTCGCCACGACGAATCTGGGCTACGTCGCGTCGCTCGGCGGCTTCAGCGGCGTGTTCGGCGTCACTAACGCCGGTGGCACGGTGTCGGCCGACCTGGACCTGACCGTCGACAATGATCCGTATCCCGACTGGATCAAGCTGTTCTGGTTCCAGTACGACGAGTTCGAGGGCGCCACGGGCTCGATCCGCGCCGTCATCGAGCAGAGCCTCAGCTACAAGCGGGCGATCATCAGCGAGAAGTCCGTGGCGCTCGGTGGCGGCTGGAACCGCGTGACCATCGAGGCGCAGCTGATCCCACAGCCCGACGACGAAGGCATCGACTTCTCGTTCCTGCTGAGCGCCGCGGGCACGATCGGCATCGACAACCTCTACGTCAACAGCAAGTGCGTGAAGCCGCCGCCGGACGAGTCCGGCGACGCCTTCGGCGACGTGGAGGCGCGCGTCGACCTCGACGGCGTCACCGCCGGCGCCGACTGCCGCGCCATCGCGATCGTCGAAGGTCCGGCGCCGACGTTCGCCCGCGAGTACTGGCTCGTCGCCGCGGCGGCGACGCAGGGCGCCGCGCACCGCCTGCTGCGCCTTGCCGGCTCGCCGCCGACGAGCGTCGCCTCGAATCTGCCGCTCGCGGCGACGACCATTACCGCGCCCCAAGGGCCAGGTGACATCGCCGTCGAACGACTGCCCGTCCCCGGCGGCCAAGGCGTCATCGTCTGGGTGATCCTCGACAACCGCACTGCAAACGGGGGCGTGGCGCTGCAGGGCGTCCACACCGTCTCCGGTGCAGTGGTCAACCTGCCGCTCGTCGGCTTTCCGCTGGCCGCCGTCGTCCCGATCAACCAGATGCTCGGGCTCGCCTTCGAGCCGAGCGGCGAACAGGGCCTCGGCACGTTCTGGGTCAGCGCCACCGACGCCGGTGGCCAAGGCCGACTGTTCGAGTTCAGCCGCGCGACGGCGACGCCCGGCGCGCTGTTGACGTCGGCGCCGATGGAGTCCGACTGCGGCGGCCTCGGCTACGACGACACCCTCGGCCGCTTCTACGCCTTCCGCAGCACGCCGCAGGCGACGCCGACGCAACCCATCCAGGCGCACGGCTACGAGATCTCGGCGTACGACCTGCAGCCGACCGGCACGCGCTTCTGCAGCGACCTCACCGTGCCAAACGGCGCCGGCCCGCGCGGCGGCCTCGCCCGCGGCCTCGAAGTCTGGCGCAGCCGCAGTCAGCCGCGGTCGCACCTCAAGCTCGCAGGCGTCGTCGCGACCGTCGGCAACCCCGCGTCGTCGCGCTCGATCGTCGAACTGGCCGGACCGTTCGCGTTCGGCTGGAGCAGGCTCGGTCGCTGCGGCATGGCCAACATCGGCCCGTACCGCGGCCTGCCGTTCGTCGGCGCGCAGTTGACGGTCGAGTTGCGCGGCGTGCCCGACTCGGCCTTCGCGATGCTGTACGTCGGCTTCAGCAATGTCGTTTCGCCGGCAGGCCCGCTGCCGATCGACCTCGGGCCGCTGCTCGGCTGGCAGGAGAGCGTGCTGTCCGTGTCGCCGGATGTCAGCTCCTCACTGCTGCTGCCGAGCGCGCCGGGAACGTTCCAGCTGACGTTCAACATCCCGAACAACCCGCAGCTCGCGTACCAGTCGGTGTTCTGCCAGTGGCTGGCGCTGGACATCGGCGTGCCGGGGTACTTTGCGATGAGCCAGGCAGGGAAGACGGTGGTTTATCCGTAGCAGCCGGCCGGCAGGCGCAGTAACGCCTTGGATCGCGGTGCTGAGAACGCCGCCGCGACGCAAGAGCCGGGTGAGTTGTGCGGGACGGATACGGCCGGAAGCGCCACGGGCGCAGTGCCAACGCCAACCGCCGCGCCCGCGGAGTTTCGGGCCGTGTCGCGAGCCCACCGTTTCGGATGTTCCGTCGCCGCGTCGCCCGCCCCGCTACTTGCCGCCTTCGCTCGCCTTCTCCTGCTTGGCCTCCGCCTCTGCCTTCTCCTTCTCCAGCCGCTTCTTCCGCTCGACGTGCAGCTTGCTCTCGCCGCGGTGGAACACGAACTCGACCGTCGTGTCGGCCTCCGGCATCAGGTTGGTCGTCCACCAGTTGCGGTCGTCGCGCGCGTCCTTGTGCACCATCGTCGCGAGGTGGTTGTCCGGCGACAGGTAGCAGACGCTGATCAGGTTGCCCTCGAAGTCGGCGATGTAGACCTCCGGCTCGTTGCGGTAGATCTTCGCCATGCGGCCGCCGAGGTAGACCCAGCTGCAGTCGACGATCGGCTTCTGGGTGCCGAGGTCGAGCAGCAGGTCCTCGACGCAGTGCTCGATCGCCTTGCCCTCGACGTCCTGCCAGCGCACGGTCATGAAGAACGGCTCGCCCTGCGGCGGCGTGACGATGATCGGATCGACGCCGGCCTGCACCTCCTCGAGCGTCGGCGCCGGCTTCTTCTCGACGTAGCTGGCGTTCTTGCCCGGCACGAGGCCGAGCAGCAGCAGCGCGGCGTTGAGCACGCTGGGCTTGGCCATGGTGACGAACACCGCTTCGTGGCGCTTGCCCTTCTTCTGGATCAGCAGGTACTCGACCGGGTCCTGCGGCTTGTTGACCACCGCCGGCACGCTGACGGTCCGGGCCGTCAGGTCGAAGACGATGCCCTCCTTGGCGAACTGCTCCTTCATCTCCGCCAGGACCTTCTGCGGGTCGGTCGCGACCGGCGCAGGCTTGGGCGGCTGCTTGCCGTCCTGGGAGCCCTGCGCGGCGCAGGCGGCAGCGAGGGCGAAGGCGGTGGCGCAAAGGCGCAGCATCATCAGCGGTTCTCCGGTCGGGGTGCGGGTAGAGCGGCGATCGTAGCGGCATCGCGGCCGGCGAACTCGCGCCAGCCGGCGCGCGCGGCCGCGGCTGCGGCCGCGTCGCCAACGGCCATGGCGTCCAGATAGGCGATGCGCCAGGGCAGGCAAGCGAGCGCGGCGTGCGGGTCGACGCCCGCGCCGGGATCGCGCTCGCCGAGCAGGTCACGGCGCAGGTCCGGGTCGCCGATCGGTTCGTGCAGCAACCGCAGCGCGAGGTCGAGGTCGGCGCAGGCCGCGGCGCGATCGCCGCGGTCGAACGCCGCCGTGACCGTCCACCATGACGCCAGCAGCGTCGGCCAAACGCCCTGGTCGAGCGGCACAGCGCGCAGCCACGGCGCGATCGCAGGCCCAAAGGCCGCACGCACCGCTGGCGCGCGGCCAGTCGCGACCAGCAGCGCGCGCGCCCGCGCCGCCGACGCCGCCGCGCCGGCAGGATC
>VGZG01000053.1 GCA_016872675.1 Planctomycetota bacterium | reverse complement strand
GCCACGGCGCGCCCGGTCGGGCGGTCGGCAGGGTGGGCGCGGCGGCGGCGAGCATCGGCGGCGCAGTCTACCGCGAAGCGGCGGCGCCGGGGTGAAGCGCGCGGCGAGCCAGGCGGCGGGCCAATATGGCGCGCACTTGCGCCTGCTTCTGTTCGTCGAAGCGGTAACGCCATAGCACGACCGCGGTCAGCGCGAACACGGCGCCGACAACGGGGCCGAACATCCATGTCAGCACTGTCGCGACCGCAGGCGGCTGATCGGCCGAGCCTTCAACGAAGCCGGCGGCGTCGAGCGCGAGACCGGCGAACGCCACCGCCAGCGCGCGCGCGACCTTGCCGGCAAAGCGCCAGACGCCGAAGAACAGGCCCGAGCGCAGTTGCCGGGTGCGCACGCAGTCGTGGTCGAGCACGTCGGTCAGCATGGCGTCGATCAGCACGCAACTGCCGACGAAGCTGCCGAGCCCGATGGCGCCGACCCACAGCACCAGTTCGAAGCGGCGCTCTACGTCAGGCGCCAGCCAGTAGAGCAACGTGGTGCCGACGCCGAGCGCGAGCGAACCGACGACCAGAGGCCGGCGTTTGCCGAAGCGCCGCGCCAGACCGACCCACGCCACGATCGACAGCGTGAACACCGCCGTGAAGGTCACAAGCACCACGTGTGTGCGGTCCTCGGGCAGGCGCAGGACGTAGCGGTAGTAGTAGAAGAACGTCGTCGCGTTGACGCCGATGCCGACGCTGGCGACGACGTAGGCGAGCAACAGCGGCCGGAACGGCCGGTTGGCGAACGGCGCGGCGAACGCGCTGACGAACGGCTGCGGCTGCAGCGGCGGCTGCAGGAAGCGCACCCTCGCGGTCGACGACCAGCTCCACAGCGACGTGGCGACGACGAGCATGGCGGCGACGACGCTGACCTGCGGCAGCGTCGCGACCGTCGTCTCACCGGCGTCGAGGAACGACTGCGGCAGGGCGGCGGCGACCAGCGAGCCGACGTTGGCGAAGGCAAAGCGCCAGCCGAAGAGCACGTTGCGTTCGTGCGGGTCCTCGGTCATCTCGCCCGCCATCGCCTGGAACGGCACCGACAACACCGTCATGCCGGTGTTGAGGAAGCAGAACGACGCCAGCAGCCAGCCGAACTTTGCCGCCTGCGAGTCGAGCGCCGGCGGGAAGAACACCGCCAGCACGCCGAGCGCGAGCGACAGGCCGCCGGGCACGAGCCACATGCGCCGGCCGCCGAAGCGATGGCGCGTGCGGTCGCTGATCACGCCCATGATCGGGTCGGTGACCGCGTCCCAGACGATCGCGAGGCTGGCGGCGAGGCCGCCGAGCGCGGCCGAGAGGCCGACGGCGTCGGTGTAGAAGACCAGGACATAGAGGCGCAGCGCCGTCTCGACGGTGTTGAGGCCGATGTCGGCGGTGGCGTAGCCGGCTTGGACCGGCAGGGAGAGCGGGCGGCGCGACGACAAGGGGCGGGAGCGTAGCGGGAGCCGCTGCCGCAGGCAGCGGCTCCCGCCGCAGATGTGCCAGCAACCGCGGTTGCCGCGACCTCCGCGAATGCAAGGACCACCATGCCATCGCCGCCACCCCACGCCACCGCTACCCTCCCGCCATGACCGACGCCAACGCCAGCAAACGCGCCGCCGCCTTCGCCGCCGCCGACCTCGTCCCGGACGGCGCGACAATCGGCTTCGGCACCGGCTCGACGTTCGCCTTCGTGCTTGAGCGCTTCGCGCAGCGCATGCAGCAGGGCTTCCGCGTGCGCGGCGTCGCCACCAGCGTGCAGACCGCTGAGCACGCCAAGCGCCTGGGCATCCCGGTGCTCGCGCTCGACGAGGTCCAAGGTCTCGACCTCGCGATCGACGGCGCCGACGAAGTCGATCCGCAGAAGTGCCTGATCAAGGGCGGCGGTGGCGCGCACCTGCGCGAGCGGCTGGTCGCGGTCGCGGCGCGCGAGCTCATCGTCATCGTCGACGACAGCAAGCTCGTGCCGGAACTCGGTCGGAAGTTCCTGCTGCCGGTCGAGGTCGTGCCGTTCGGCTGGACGCACACCGCGCGGCGCGTCGCGGCGACCGGTTGCGTGCCGACGCAGCGGCTGAAGGACGGCAAGGTGTTCGTGACCGACAACGGCAACTATGTGCTCGACTGCAAGTACCCGGGGATCCCGAACCCGGCGGGATTGCAGCGGTTGCTGGACGCGGTGCCGGGGGTCGTTGACCACGGGCTGTTCGTCGGGATGGCGGGAAGGGTGGTCGTGGCGAATGCGGGTGGCGGGGTGCGAGTGATTGCGTAGGGAACTGACCACGCCGCGACGACACCGGCAGCGCAGTGTAGTCGCCGACCGCCCGGTCGCGCGCGGCATCGCCGAACGCTGCGGCGTCCGCCATGAATCGCCGCAGGCGATCCTGTTCGAAGCCGGCAGGCCGGTGTGGCACGCCTCGCACGACGCGATCACGCTCGGCGCGCTGCACGCCGCGTTCGCGCCGCGCTGCTGAGCAGCGGGCCGCGCCGAGCGCCCGCCCGTCGGCGTTTGCGCCCAACAACTTGGCGCCCCCGCTGGCGGCCACCACACCCGCCGCCGAACATCCTCGCCGTGCTCGCCGCCCTCTGCCTCGCCGTGACCGCTGCCTCGCCGACGCCGCAGCCACCGCAACAACCCGACCCGCGCGCCGCCGCGGCGCTGCACTCGCCGTACGACCCCGACGACCCGCCGCCCGGCATCGACCGCGGCCTCGCCCGCGCCCGCGCCGCCCGCCTGTCGAACGTCGGCTATGACCTGCGCCTGCAGCTCGCGCACGACACCACCGCGGTCACCGGCACGGCGACGATCACGTTCTCGCTCACCGCCGCAGCGCCGACCGCGCACGCCGTCGCTGCCGCACAACCACCGCTCGCCCCCGAGTCGCCCGCCCTCGTGCTCGACTGGCAGGGCGAGGCGCTGCGCGACGTCATCGTCAACGGCACGCCGGCGACGCTGCGCGCGGTGCACGACCACGTGATCCTGCCGGCTGCGCTGCTGCGCGTCGGCGCCAACACCGTCACCGCCGCGTTCACCTCCAAGGTCGCGCCGACCGGCACGCCGCTGACCGTCTACAAGGACCCGGCCGACGGCGCGTCGTACTACTACACGCTCGTCGTCCCGGCCGACGCGCACCGGCTGTACCCGTGCTTCGACCAACCCGACGTGCGCGCGACCTTCGCGTGGGCGCTCGATCTGCCCGGCGCGTGGACGGCGATCGCCAACACGCAGCCGACGGTCGCGTGGCTCGACGCGACGGCAAATGCGAGCAACGTCACCACCCCGCCGCGCCGCCGCTGGACCTTCCCGCCGAGCAAGCCGCTGCCGACGTACCTCGCCGCGTTCGCCTGCGGGCCGTTCGCGTCGTTCGAAGCGCCGCAGCCCGACGCCCCCGGCATCACGACGC
The DNA here is from genome assembly GCA_016872675.1 of Planctomycetota bacterium. Lineage (GTDB taxonomy): Bacteria > Planctomycetota > UBA1135 > UBA1135 > UBA2386 > UBA2386. Next base: position 18,996 of record VGZG01000053.1, on the reverse strand, counting down.
CGCTGCCGATGCGCGTGCTACTGCGCGCCTCGCAGCTGCCGCGCGTCGACCGCGAGGCGCTGACCCGCCTGCACCGCGACGGCCTGCAGTGGCTCGCCACGCAGTTCGACGTGCCCTACCCGTGGGACAAGCTCGACGTAGCACTGCTGCCCGGCTTCCCGTACGGCGGCATGGAGCACGCCGGCGCGATCTTCTACCGCGAGCAGGCGCTGGTGTTCGACCACGCGCCGACGCCGGCCGAACTCGTGCGGCGCAGCACGCTCGTCTACCACGAGCTCTGCCACCAGTGGTTCGGCAACCTCGTCACCATGCGCTGGTTCGACGACCTGTGGCTGAAGGAAGGCTTCGCCACGTTCGTCGGCTACCAAGCGATGGCCGCGCTCGAACCAGCACAGCAACCGTGGCTGCGCTTCGGCCAGCGCGTCAAGCCGCGCGCCTACGAGATCGACGCCACGCCGGGCACGGTGCCGGTGTTCCAGTCGCTGCAGAACCTCGCCGACGCGAAGAGCGCGTACGGGCCGATCGTCTACAACAAGGCTCCGGCGGTGCTGCGCGCGCTGCACGAGCAGCTCGGCGAGGCGAACTTCCGCGCCGGCCTCAAGCGGTACCTCGACGCGCACGCCTACGGCGCCGCCGAGTGGCGCGACCTCGCCGCCGCGCTCGCCGGCGCTGCCGGCGCCGACCTCGACCGTTGGTCGCAACGCTGGCTGCTGGCGCCGTCGATGCCGCTGGTGCGCGCGGCGTGGACCGCAAGCGCCGACGGCCGCGTCGTCCGCGCCGAGGTGACGCAGCGCGCGATTGGCGGCGACGGCACGTGGCCGCTCGAACTCGAAGTGCAGGCAATCGCCGCCGACGGCAACGCCGCGACCTACCGCGTGCGCAGCGACGCGCCGAGCGTCGCCATCGACGGCCTCGTCGGCCAGCCAGCGCCGGTGGCGCTGCTGTGCAACCCGCGCGACGTCGCCTACGGCCAGTTCGTGCCCGACGCCGCGAGCCGCGCATGGCTCGTCGACCACGCCCACACGCTGGCGGACGCGCAGCAGCGCGCGACCGCATACTCGGCCTGCTTCGAAGCGGTGCGCGAAGCCGAGCTCGACCCGGCGGCGTTCGCGGCGATGGCGCTGCGCGGGCTCGCCGCCGAGCGCGACGCCGACACGCACAGCTGGTTGCTCGAGCTGCTGGCGCCGGCCCTGCACCGCTGGCTCGACGACGCGCGCGCCGCCCCGCTGCGCGCGCAGGCCGTCGACCTGTTGCTGCGCCAACTGCGCGACGAAGGCGGCTCCGGCCGCGAACTCGCGACCTTTCGCCACCTCGCCCGCCACGCCGCCGAAGCGCGCGTGCTCGATCTCTGCCACGCCGTCGTGCGCGGCGAGCCGCTGCCCGCGGGCCTCGCGCCCGGCAAGCAGGACGCCTACCTCGCGGCCGCAGCGCTGCTCGCCGCCGGCGTCGCCGACGACGCGTTCGAGCGGCTCGCCAAACGGTTCGCAGGTCAGGACGTCGGCAAGGAGGCGTTCCTCGCGCGCGCGGCGGGACCCGACGCCGCCAACAAGGCGTCGTACTGGACGCAGTACCTGCAACTCGACGCGCCGCCCGAACAGTGGACCCAGGACAGCCTGTCGTGGTTCCACTGGCCGGGACAGAGCGCGCTGACGCTGCCGTACCTGCAGCAGGCGCTCGACCGCGTCGAGTGGGTCAAGCAGAACCGACGCATCTTCTTCATGCCGGCGTGGCTCGATGGCTTCGTCAACGCGCACGCCAGCGCCGAGGCCCTCGCCGTCGTCGACGCCTTCCTCGCCGGCCGCGAGCTGCCGCCCGACGTGCGGCAGAAGATCCTGCAGTCGCGCGACGGCCTCGCGCGCACGGTCGCGATCCGCCGGGCGTTCGCCAGCGCGCCGATGACGCGCTGAGCGCGAACCCTCAGGCCGACGACGCTGCGCCCGCGTCGACGCGGGCCGCGCGCAGCAACCACAGGTTGCGCACGTAGACGAACCAGCCGGTCGCTTGGCCGAGCACGCCGACCGGATCGCGGCGCCACGCGAAGTACGCGAGCAGCATGCTGGCGCCGACGAGGCTCATCCACCAGAACGCTTCGGGCACGACCGAGCGGCGGCTCTTCTCGCTCGCGAACCACTGCACCAGCATGCGGCCGGCGAACAACAGTTGGCCGAGGAAGCCGATCGCCACCCACACAAAGCCGATCGGCGAACTGACGTTGAGCGCCGAAGCCAGCGCGCCGCGCGACGACTGCTCGCGGTGCAGCCGTTCGCTGAACGCCTGCGGCGACAACTGCTCGACCGCGCCATCGTCGGCCGTCACCTGATAACGCAGTTCGCCGTCGTCGCCGCGGCGCAGCCACACGCGGTCGCGCGCGTCGACGAGTTGGACCTTGAGGTCGATGCCGCCCGCGGGTCCCGGCTCCGGCTGCAGCAGCGCGAAGGCGACCCACGCGAGCACGCCCAACAACAGCAGAGCCTCGAGCAGGAGCAGCCGGCGACGCTTCATGCGCTGGCAGTGTGGCGAACCGCCGCGCACGAGGGAAGAAGGAGATGACGGTCTGATGCGCCGCCGCGAACGCACCGTCGACCGCGGCGCCGGCTTCGGCATGGCGTTGCTGGCGCGGACGTGAGCGCAACGAGGCTGCACGGGCCTGGACTGGCCGCGCCGGCTCGCGGGACGTAGCTTGGGCGCCGCACGCGCCCGTAGTTCAGCGGAAGAACATCGGTCTTCGGAACCGAGGGTCGCAGGTTCGAATCCTGCCGGGCGTGCCAGCTTGGCCAGCCGGTTTTCGTCACCGAACTCGGCGACGCTCGTGCGGCCGACGTCAATCGCGATCGGCTACCGGCGCATCGCAGCAGGGAGCGCGCGACGGGCCAACGGCGCCTACCGCCATCGCCCGCATTGACCGGCGCACGCGCGCCGGCCATCGTCGCCACCGCGGCTGGCGCTTCGCCGCCGCACCCCCATCCTCGTCGCCGCCCTCGCCCATGCACCGCGCGTCGTTCCTGTCCGACCACTGCCCGCCGATGGGCATCTACGAGACGCTCTACGCCTTCCGCGACACCTTCGGTCAGTTCATGGGCTCGCCCGGCACGCACCCGTGGTCGCAGGGCTTCCCGCTGACGACGCCGCTGCCGGGCGGGCCGGCGCTGCCGAGCAGCGTCGACGTGACGCCCGACGACCGCCTGTACCCGAAGGCCTGGGGTCACCCGGATCTGCGCGAGGCGATCGCGCGCCACTACAACGAGTTCCACGGCTCGCGCATCGCGCCCGAGAACGTCATGGTGTTCGCCGGCGGCCGGCCCGGCATCTACACCGTGCTCGCGTTCCTCAAGAAGCACGTCGAGGCGCGCATCGGCAACGTCGAGTGGCCCGCCTACCTCGACATCCTGACGCAGACGCAGACCAGCTGGCGCGTCGTGCCGTTCACCAAGCAAAACGGCTTCCATCCGCCGAACAGCGCGTACTTCGACCGCACGGGCCTCAACGCCAAGACGCACCTGATGCCGGTGATCTCGAATCCCAGCAACCCGACCGGCCACACGCGCAGCGGCGCCGAGCTCGCCGAGCTGATCGCGATGGCCGAGCAGCCCGGCAACGGCATCCTGCTCGACGAGGCCTACGAGATGTTCCACGCCTCGCAGGGCGTCAGCGGCATCCGCTACGTCAAGAATCTCGACGACAGCAACGTGTTCCTGGCCGGCGCGTGCACCAAGGGCCTGCAGAGTCCCGGCATCCGCATCGGCTGGATCGTCGCCAGCCGCAAGAACATCGAGACGATGTCGAACTACTCGAGTTTCGGCATGGGCGGCGTCAGCCATCCGTCGCAGAAGTACGCGGTGAAACTGCTGGAGCCGCAGCGCGTCGCGCAGGCGCGCGCCGCCGTCGCCGCGCACTACGGCCGGCAGCGCGAGCGCTACGGCGAGGCCTTCGCCAAGATGGGCCTGGGCGTGCACACCGGCGACGGCGGCTTCTACCACTGGCTGGAGTTGCCCGATGGCGTCGACGCCGACACGCTGAACCGCCGGCTGTTCCGCCACGGTGCTGCGATCCTCAAGGGCTTCGACTGCGACATGGCGCGGCCGCACGACAAGGACCCGGGCTACCGCTCGCCGTACGCGTCGTGGTTCCGCTTCTCGTTCGGGCCGCTGCCGCCCGAGTCGTTCGCCGCCGACGTCGCGCTGCTGCAGAAGGTGCTCGACGAGTGCCGCGCCGACGCCCGCACGGCCGGCCGCGGCTGAGGGCGCGGCACGCGCCCGCGCCTCACGGCTCCTGGTTGCGCGTGTACCAGCCGATGCCGTGCAGCGGCGCCTGGCCGCTCGCCGAACGCACGCCCTTCACCGCGACCTCGTAGACGCGGCACGGCTCGGTGCGCGCCAGCGTGATCGCCAGCGCCGGCTGGCCGCCGACGACCGCGACCGCGGTGACGGCCTCGTCGCGCTTGTCGCGCGGCGGGCAGCCGTAGCCCTCGTGGTGGTCGTAGGTCCAGCTGCGCACCACGACGTTCGCCGGCAGAGCGCTCGCGGCATCCACGTCCATCGTGAAGCGCGCGGTGAAGCCGCCCTGCGCGGCCTTCAACTCCAGCAGCTCGAACGGATCCTGGTCCTGCCACACGAGGCGCTGCAGGCCGTGCTCGCTCGGGCCGAGCGAGCCCCAGCCGCGGTTGGTGAGCCCGCACCACAGCGTGCCCTTCGTCCCCCACAGCACGCGCGTGATGCCGCACTTGAGCCCGCGGCGGAACGGGTAGCACGCGCCCTGCAGCTTGCCGCCGACGTCTTCGAGCGACATGCGGAAGACCTCGGACGAGTACTGGTCGCCGCAGAACACCTGGCCGCGGAACGGACCGAAGTTGCCGGCCGTGTCCCAGACGAAGCCGCCCGGCGAGCGGCCGCACAGGTCGTACGGGATCCACACCGCCGGCAGCGTGAAGCTGGGGATCGTGCGCGCGGCCTCGGCCATGCGCAGGCCGCTCTTCACCTCGCCGGGATGCGCCACCTTGCTCGCCGGCAGCTTGCAGCTGTCGATGCCCCACGGATGGCCGTGGAACTCGCCGGGCTGCAGCAGCGCGAACTTGCTCGACGCGCACCACTCGCCCTGGTTGTCCGTGTACCAGACGCGGCCGTCGGGTGCGGTGCCGACGCCGGCCGGCGAACGCAGCCCCGCGACCACCGGCTCGAAGCTGCCGCCGCCGGCGGGCACGCGGATCGCCCAGCCGCGCCACGGCGCGCGCCCGAACGGCTCGTCGCCGAACGGCTTGTTGAGCGTGAGCCAGAACGAGCCGTCGCCGGCGACCGCCGGGCCGAAGGCGTACTCGTGGTAGTTGCCGCTGATCGGCCAGCCTTCAGCGATCGTCTCCAGCGCGTCCATGCGGCCGTCGCCGTCGGCGTCCTTGCCGCGCGACAGTTCGCCGCGCTGCGCGAAGTACAGCCAGCCATCGCGCTGCACGAGGCCGAGCGGCTCCATCAGGCCTTCGGCCCACAGCGTCGCCTTCGGCTGCGCGCCGCTGACGTCGTCGATGCGCCAGATCTCGCCGCGGCGCGTCGCCGCGAACATCACGTCGCCGTCCAGCGCGAGGCCGCCGACCTCGAGCACGACGTCGGGCGGCAACGGCACGTCCGCGATCGCGACGTAGTTCGCTTCGTCGGGCGCAGGCTTCGCCTTGACCGGGCCGGGCGACGCCGGCTCCTGTGGCGCCAGCAACGAGAACAGCAGCGCGAACGTCACCATTGGTACACGACCTCCAGCGTCTGGCCCTGGGCGATGCGGTGCGCGCCGGCCGGCTGGCCGGCGACGAGCGCGCGCACGCCGTCCTGCGTCGGGAACGCGAGCGCGAGCTCGCCCTTGGTGGCGCGGAACGTCCGCACCACCTCGCTGCCGTGGTCGGTGAGCCGCGGCCGCGCTTCGTCCTCGTACTCGACGTCGCCGACGGCGACGCGCAGCGTCGGATAGCCGTCCTGGGCGATGCGCTGGCCGAGCAGCCGGCGCGGCGCGCCGTCCTGCACGACGAGGTCCTGCAGCACCACCCAGTCGCGGCCGAGCGGCTTGAGCAGCTCGCCGGCGCGGCCGCTCCAGGTGCCGTGCGCGTCGAGGAAGTCGCCGCGCCACAACCACACGAGCTGCGGCTGCTCGAGGTCGAACGAAAAGTGCGTGCGCTCGGCGGTGCCGACCGAGAGCGTGCGCGCCGAGACGTCGCGCAAGAACGCGCCGTGGAGCTTGGGCCGTTCGCCGGGCAGCAGCACCAGCGAGTCGGGCTTGGCCTTGATGCCGGTCGGCAGCGGCGCGGCCGCGCCGAGCGACAGCCACGTGCGCAGCGCCGCCGTCTCGCTGCGCGCGGCCTCGTCGTCCTTCAGCCACAGCGCCGGCATGCGCGTGCCGGGTCGCAGCGTCGTCGGGTGCAGCAGCCAGTCCTGGAACCAGCCGGCCTGCAGCCGTTCGTGCTGCACCGACAGGTCCATGCCCTGCACGCCGAGCGACGGCAGGCCCTGGAAGGTGTGGCACGTGATGCAATTGCGCCCGCCGAGGCCGGCGAGCTGCGCGCCGCGCTTGGCGGCCTCGACCGAGAACGCCGGTTCCGGCCGCGGATCGACGCCGTCGACCGCCGCGAACCACGCCGCGTACTGCACGGCGCGCGCGCCGGCGACCTTGGGCATGCGCACGCGCAGGTACGGCCGCACGCCGTGGCCGTCGCGCAGCACCTTCTCGATCCACGCGGTGCGCAGTCGCTTGCCGACGCTCGACAGGTCCGGCGGGATGCGGCCCTCGTCGCCGATGTCCTCGACCTCGACGAGGTGCGCGCGCACCGCCGGCGGCACGCCGCCCTTGCCGTCGCGCACGTGGCACGACAGGCAGCCGTCCTGCATCAGCGCCGTCGCCAGCCGCTGCGCGTCGTCGAGCGGCCGCGCCGCCGCCGTCTGCGCCGCCGCGAACAGCGAGGCGCCGGCCAGAGCCTTGGGGCAATCGCCGCCGCGCAAGTCACTCCACGCCTTGGCCACGGGCGGCGGCGACAGCGCGTCGAACGCCGGATCGGCGATCGCGTGGCAGCTGTCGCAGCGGCGCGCGCGCGCGGCGGCGCGACCTTGCGCCACCAGCTCCGGCGACGATGGCCGCGGCGCCGCGGGCGGCATCAGCGCGCTGCCAATCGTCGTCGCGCGCGCCGCCGGGATCGGCGTGAGTTCGTCGACGCCGGGCCCGCGCCACAGCGCTTCCAGCGACGCGCCACCGTGGGCCTGCGTGTGCATGACGACGAGTTCGTGCGGGCCGGCAGTCAGCGTGACCTTGCCCTCGCGGCGGCGGTGCGGCGCGATCGCCTCGTTCTTGACGACCTGCTGGCCGTCGATCCACAGCCACGAGCTGTCGTCGCTGCCGGTGACGAACGTCCACTCACCGGCAGCCGGCACGTCGAGCGTGGCCTCGAAGCGCAGCACGAAGTCGTCGCGGCGCGTCGCGACTGAGTCGTCGATCACGGCGGCGACGCCGGTCGCGGCCGGCGCCTTGCCGGCGACGTCGGGGAGCTTCGCGGCCTTGATCGGCAGCCCCCACATCGACCAACCAAAACCCGGCTGCGGCGCGCCGTCGATGCGCTGGCCGCGCAGCAGCCACGCGGCGACGTCGCTCGCCTCGGCCGCCGACAACGGCGGGTGCACGAGGCCAGGGTGGCGCGCGCTCGGATCGGCGAGATAGGCGGCGAGGCGCGTGAAGTCAGTGCGCAGCGGCAGGTCGCCGAACGCCGCCGGCGCGTGGCAGGCGCCGCACGCCAGCTGCTTGGTCAGTTGCTCGCCGCGCGCTGCGCCGCTGGCCGGGTGGCCGGCAGGCTGCGCTTGCGGCGCGTCCTGGCCGAGCGCCGCGAGCCACGCCGCGAGCGCCGGCGCGTCGTCGCCGCCGTGGTGACGCTGCAAGAAGGCCTGCCCGCCGTCGGCATACCACCGCACCGCCTCGGCGAGCGCTGGGCCGCGCGCGAGCGCATGCCGCTCGACGTCGGCGCTGGCGTGGCAGCGCACGCAGCCGGCGCGCGCGACGGCGACGTCGGCAGCGACCAGTTCGGGGGTCAACGGCACGGGTGGCTTCTCGCCGCCGCCGCAAGCGGCGAGAGCGGCGAGCACGAACACGGCGCGGAGGCTGCGCATGGGACGGCGCACCCTACGACCATGCCGTGCGCGACTCCATGCCCCACGACCAACGTGGGCGCGCATCCGGCGCGAACGATGTCCCACGCTTGTCGCGCGCGCAGAGCGACCCGCTCACGGCAACTGCACGTTGGCGCGCAGCACGCCGGGCGCCAGCGTCACGACCTTGGCCGGACGGTCGTCGCCGAGCAGCGACAATTCGTAGTTGCCCGGCGGCAGGTTGGCGATGACGGCGACGTTGGCTTCGTCGATCTCGACGTTGGCGACGAAGCGACGAGCACGCCGCACTACGACGAAGCCGGCGGTGCGCGCGGCGCCACGTTCGACGACGGCCTCGATCGCGGCGCCGGCCTGCAGCGCCACCTGCATCGGCCGTGCCGACAGCACGTCGCCGGGCAAGGCGAGATCGACGGCGCGCGGCGCGAAGCCAGCCGCGCGCACGACGAGCCGGCTCGAACGGCCGCTGACGCCGGTGAGCGTGAAGCCGCCGTCCGCGCCACTGCGCGTGGCCGGCTCGAACGCTTCGAAGTCGGCCTCGTCGCCGAGCAGCACCTGCGCGTCGGGGACCGGTTGGCCGTCGGGGCCGACGACGACGCCGCGCAGGCGCGCGCCGCGTTCGAGCAGGATCTCACCGAGGTCGTGCGGCTTGCCGGCGGCGAGTTCGCGCTCGATCACGACCGGCGCGAAGCCCTCGCTCCACACCTCGATGCGCACGCGCCCGGCCGGACAGCCCGACCACTGCAGTTCGCCGTCGTCGAGGTCGAACCACGCGCCGCGGATGGCGTCGACGTCGTCGTCTTCGTCGGCGGGCACGATGCGCAGCAGCGCTGCCGGCAACCGGCGTCGGCCGGGCAGGCCGGCGATCACGGCGGTGACGCCGCAGGTCGGCGGTGCATCGAGTGCAACGCGCAGCAGCGCGCCGTCGGCCGGGATGCGAGCAAAGGTCACGCCGGCGCGGTTCGGTCGCACCACCTGGATCTCACCTTCGCGCTCGGGAGCCTCGAGCGCAAACGCGCCGTCGTCGCTGGTAACGACGCTCACGCCGACGCTGCGCCGCAGCGACACGGCGACGCCGGCCAGCGGGGTGCCGTCACGCGCGACGACATGACCGCGGACCAGCCGCGGCGGCGCGAGCTGCAGGACGACCTGCGGGCCACCGCCGACGACCGCTTCGACGGCGACGAACGGACCCGCCGCGGCCTGCGCCGGGTTGCGCGCGCGCACGCGATAGGCGCCCGCCGGCACGGCGTCGATGGCCCACGCGCCCTGCGCGTCGGTGACCGCCGTGGCGACGGCGTCGTCGCCGCGATACGCGACGACCAGCGCGCCGGCGAACGGCGTGCCGCCGCGCGCCACCAGCCCGCGCAGCCGCGTGGCCTTCGGCAGCACAATCGTCTCGACTTGCACGCGCGCCAGTGGCGCGGTGACCGCGGCGTCGAAGTCTACTACCGCGCGATCTGGCGCCGACAAGCGCAGGCCGATGCGGTCCCGGCGCGCCCCGGCGCACGCGAACACGCCGTCGGGTCCGGTCACCGCGATCGGCTCGTCGCGATCGACGGCGAACCACTGCGCGACCGAGCGACTGAGGCCAGAAACGTCGAATTGCGCCGCGGCGTCGCCGATGCGCGCGGCGTCAGCGCGCAACGCCTTGCGCACGACCGTCGCGCCGGCAATCGGCGCGCCATCCTCGTCGATGACGCGACCGCGCACGCCGAATGGCGGCGCCACGGCGAAGCCCATTTCGGTCGCCGGCTCTTCGTCGATGCGCGCCTCGGTGGCGGCGGCCGAGTTGTGCACGAACATCGCGTCGACGCCGACGAGCCGCAGTTCTGCGAAGCCCGGTGACCACTCGCCGGGAAAACGGAACGTGCCATCGGCGGCCACCGGCGCGAAGGCGACATGGCCGGCGAGGTCGCGCAGCTGCAAAATTGCGCCCGTCGGTAGCCCACCGCGCGCGTCGAGCCCGCCGAGCACCGCCGAGCGGCGTGGCAGCTCGACCTCGACGGTAGCCTCAGCGACGCCGACCGGCAGCGTGCGCACGACCGCGCCGAGCTTCGGATGCCGGACAACGAGCCGCATGACGCTGCGCGGCAAACCGGCGATGGTGAAGCGACCGTCAGCGCCGGTGCGCGTGGCCAGCGGATCAACAAGGCCCGGCTGAGCGTTGGTCGGGAACAACTCGACCTCTGCGCCTTCGACCGGCGCGCGCGCGGCGACATCGACAACGACGCCGCGCAACGGCGCGAGCGCGGGCCGCGCGACGCGCACTTCGACCTGCTCCTGCTGACCCACTACGACCACCGGTAGCGCCGTCGGCTGCCACGATGGATGGCGCGCAACGACGCGCGCCGGTCCGGCCTCGAGGTTGCGGAAGACGAACTCGCCGGCGGTGGTCGTGACCTCGACGCGCACGCGGCGATTGTCGCCGACGACGGACTCGACGGCGACGCGGGCGTTGGCCACCGGCGCGCCGGCCTCGGTGCGCACGACGCCAGCTAGAGCGAAGCCCGGCGCAAGGCGCAGTTCGAGCGGCGGCGCGTCGACAACGGCGTCGCACAGCTGCTCGGCGTGCTGCGGATGCTCGACGCCCACCAACAGGCCATGCGCGACCGGCGCGCGGAAGCGAAACGCGCCATCGGCGCCGACGAGCGTCTGAGTCAACTGCTCGCGTCGCCACTCGGGCCACGCCGTCACGACGCGGTACAGCGACACCGTGGCTCCGGTCAGCGGCCGGCCGTCGGCGCCGCGCACGACGCCACGCACGTCGCCAACGCCCGGATTTGATGCGTCGGACGTCAACGGCGCGAGCGGCAGCGCGCCGACCGCGGTCGCCGCCGGCGCGACTAAGACGCTCACAGCCGTCGGCACGCGCCATGCCGCCGGCAGCAGCCGCCCAGCGCCGTACGCCAGCGCTGCGATCGTTAGCCCGCCGGCGAGCCACGCAAGCGTGAAGGCCGCGCGACTCATCGCGCTCTGCCTTCGACGCCGGCGCGGGCGGCGTCGAACTGCTGGGCCAACAGGCGGACGGCCTCCGCCGCGCCGCCCGACAAGGCGCTGGCGGCCTCCTGGCAGACAGCGACCACCGCGTCGATCGCGCTGGCCGGGTTGAGCGCTTCCTGCACGACGACGACGGCGTCGTCGCGCGCCATTGCGAGGTCGCCGCGACGCAACGCCGCGCGCATGCGACAGAGGCGCGCTGCCGGATCGCCGTCGGCGACGGCGACCCAGGCCTGCGCCAGCGCCACCGCGTTGACGGAGCCGGCGGCGAGATGCAGTCGCGCCGCGGCGCTCGCCATGCCCGGCAGGCTGGGGTAGTCGGCGCGCAGCGTCTCGAAGTGTGGCAGCCAGAGCGAGGCCAGCGCGCGCGATGGCTGCAGCTGCAGGAAGCGCTCGAATGCGGCAAGGCGCCGCTCGGGCGTACGACCATCTTCGCGCGCGCCGGCGCCGCGCTGCGGCGGCTGTGTGATCATGTCCAGCACTTCGCGCCAACTGCGCAGCGGCGCGTCGGGCGCCGTCGCCGCCTCGACAACCGCGGCAGCGCGCGCCGCGAGTTCGCGCACCGTGTCGGGCTCGCCCAAGCGCGCCATCGGCTCGGCGCAGACGCGGGCGAGCGCAGCGGCGAGTCCGGTCGCCTGCGCCTCGGCGAGCGCCTCGGGCGGCGGCGCGCCGAGCCACGCCAGCGCCTGCGCGCGCAACGCCTGCCGCTGCGGATACGACAGCCCGAAGTCCATCAGGTTGGCGCGCCGACACGGCTGCAGGCCGCTCGCCGCCCATAGCAAAGCGCCGACGACGCGCCGGCGCTCGGGCGCGGCGGCGGCGAGGTCGGCGACGAGTCGCGACAGGCGCGCGTCGAAGTCGCCGCCGTGCACGACGTCGAACGCCTCCTGCAGCGCCAGCGGGAACGTCGCTCCCGGCCGCAGATAGCTGGCGAGCGCAAAGTCGGTGCGCGCGTCGTCGGGCCGCGCCACCGCCGCAGTCAGGCGCGCGATGCCGCGCGCGAGGTAAAGGCGATAGAGGGTCAGTTCGACGACGAGCTCGCGGCCGGCGCGCTCGGCGATCGCGGCGGCGATCGCGGCATCGAGATCGCGCTGCGCCTCGAAGCCGCGACCCTCGCGCAGCAGCGCGGTCGCGGTCGGCGTCGGGTCCTCGAGCCACGCGCGACGCATCGCCGGCACCGCCTCGTCATCGGGGTCGGCGGCAGCGGCGTTCGCGAACGCGCCCTGCACGCGGGCGCTCGCGGGCGCGACGTCGTGCTCGACACCGGTCAGCGCCGCGAGCAGGCCCGCCGGGCCGGCGACATCGCCGCGCTCCTCGCCGACGATCTTGCCGATATCGACCAGCTCGACGCGGTGCTGCAGCGCCAGGCCCTGCACGCGCTCATTGCGCAGCACGCCGAGCAGCGACACCGTCAGCAGCGCCAGCGCCGCCGTCGCGATCAGCGCGCCCGACAGCACCGGGTTCTTCTTCATCCGCCGCCAGACGCGCAATGGCAGCGGCAGCCGGCGGATGTGCACCGGATCGCCGTCGGCGATGCGCTGCAGGTCGCGCGCCAGCGCCTCGCCGTCCTGGTAACGGTCCCCCGGCTCGCGCGCGAGCAGCTTGTCGAGCACGGCCTCGAGGTCGCGCGGCGGCCGCGGCACGCAGTCGCGCAGACGCTTGGGCACGCCGTGCAGGATCTCGTTGAGCATCGCCTCGGTCGTCGTCGCCGAGCGCGGCAGTTCGCCAGCGACGGCCTCGAAGATCGTGACGCCGAGCGAATAGAGGTCGCTGGCCGACGTCAGGTCGGCGCCGAGCGCCTGCTCGGGCGAGCTGTAGTGCAGCGTGCCGAGGAAGCCGCCGCCACCCTTCGAGGTCAGGTGCATCGACGCGCGGTCGAGCGCCTTGGCGAGACCGAAGTCGGTGAGCGCCAACGTGCCATCGCGCGCGACCAGCAGGTTGCCGGGCTTGACGTCGCGGTGCAGCAGCTGGCTGCGGTGCGCGAGGCCGAGCGCGTCGGCGACGCCGGCGAATCGGCGCGCGGCCTCGAGCGGCGCCATCGGCTTCTTGCCGACGCGGCGCATCGCGGCGATGTGTTTGTCGAGGCTCATGCCGTCGACGCGCTCCATGGCGAAGTACATCACGCCCGCCGACTCGCCGTAGTCGTAGATCGGCACGATGTGCCGGTGGTGCAACGCCGCCGTCGCGCGCGCCTCGGCGCGGAAGCGCTTCTGCATCGTCGGATCGCCAGAGAGCTGCGGCGACAGCACCTTGACGGCGATCTCGCGTTCGAGGTCTTCCTGCCAGCCGAGGTAGACGGTGCCCATGCCGCCGCGGCCGAGCACGCCCTTGATCGAGTATGGACCGATGCGCAGCGGCGTCTCGCCAACGGCGCCGCCGGCGACCTGCCGCAGCAGGTCAAGCGCGTCGAGGCGGCCGCGCAGCGACTCGGAGACCGGCGTCGTGCCATCGCGCACCGCGGCCCGCAGCGCCACCGCCGACTTGTCGTCACGCAGCGCCTCGGCCATGCGCAGATCGGCGTCGTCCGGCGCGTTGTCGTCCGGGCGGCGCTCGTCCAGCCAGCTGTCGTCGGCGGCGCTCACGGCTTGAGTTCGCAGCGCAGCTTCTCCAGCGCGCGGCTGGCGAGCAGGTACACGGCGTTCTCCGTACGGCGCATGTGCTCGGCGACCTCGCGCGCCGAACGGCCCTCGATCTGCATCATGATCAGGACCTCGCGGTGGTCTTCCGACAGCCTCTCCATCGCGTCGGCGAGCAGCTGCAGCCGGTCCTTGCGGTCGGCGTGCGTCACCGGCCCCGAGCGCCGGTCGGCGATCGGCAGGTCGGTCTTGACCGCGTGCTCACGGCGCGGATCGCGCGCGGCGACGCCGATCTGGTCGCGGATGATGCGCGCGACCTTGCGCCGCGCGAGCGTCACCAGCCACGCGCCGGCGTTGGCTTCGTTGGACAGCGTATGCCAGTAGTTGACCGCCTCGATGGCGACCTCTTGGAGCACGTCCTCCGGATCCATGCGCGTGCGCAGCGCCGGGCCCATGCGCAGGTAGATCACCGAGAGCAAGCGCTCGCGGTGCTGCTCGAAGGCAAGTTCCGGAGTGAGGGCCATGGGGCGACGGCGACGCAGAGAGTACGCGACCGGCCGCGCGGCGGCGAGGCCAGCGGACTGGCCCGGACTGCCGGTCAGAGCCCCGGCTCGACCAGTTCCGCCGGCAGGCGGCGCAGCTTGCCGTCGCGGCCGACACAGGCGAGCTTGGTGCGACCAGTCGCGCAGACGGCGCTATCGGACTGCCGGCGGCACTCGTATTCCAGCACGAGCGCAGCGCGGCCGGACTCGGCAACGCGCACGGCGATGGCGACGATCTCGTCGTAGTCGACCGGCTTGTGGTAGCAGCAAGTGAACTCGATGACTTGCAGCAGGTTGCCCTCATCCTCCATCTGCCGGTAGGCCTTGCCGCGCGCGCGCATCCATTCGGTGCGCGCTTCCTCCAGCCACGCCACGTAGCTGCCGTGGTGCGCGACGGCCATGCGGTCGGTCTCGCAGTAGCGGACGCGAACGCGATGCACCGGTGGCGGGAAGTCGCTCATCGCCGGGACGCTAGCCAACACCGTTGCCGCCGCCAACCGCGGGCGCGCCGCCGACGCCGTCGACGGCTTCGAGCCAGAACGCGCGGCCCTCGGTGGCGAGCACCTGGCAACGGCCGAGCGCGAAGCGGGGCGCGGGACTGAAGGCGTGGCCGAAGACCACGACGCCGCTGCCGGCGGCGGCGAGCACCTGTGTCAGCCGCGACAGCTCGTCGCGGCGCACACCCGGCAGCGCCGGGTTTTGGTGCAGGAGCAACACGTCGGGCTGGGCGCCGATCGCCGCCGCGACGGCGTCGATGTAGTCGTCGTGGCGGCGGCGCCACGGTCGGTTTGGGCTGCCGACGATGCCGCTGACGCCAGCAATGCGCAGGCCGGCGAACTCGACGGCGACAGCGAGCCCGTGGATGCCGGGGTCGAGCAGAGCGACGCCCGGTTCGGCGGCGAACGCGCGCACTTCGTCGACGGTGGCGCCAAAGGCGTCGTGGTTGCCGGCGACACCGGCGACGAACGCGGCGCGCTGCGCGAACGCGCGCCACACCGGCCGCACGTCGCCGACGATGGCGCGGTGCTGCGCGTCGGCGCCGGCGTACAGGTCGCCGGCGAGCAGCACGCCCACGCGCTCGCGCGCGATGCCGCGCTCGGCGGCGTGACGCGCCATCGCCGCGGCGACGGCGAAGCCGGCCAGCTCGGGGCCGCGCGGCCCATCGGTGTAGCCCTGCAGGTCCGAGGTCACGAACAGCGCCTGCACGCCCGGCGGCAGGCCCGTCACGGCGACGCGATGGACGCGCAGTTCGCGGTCGGCGCCGCCCGGCGCCGTGCGGTAGGCGACAGTAAAGGCTGGCTCGTTGTCGTCGGCCAGGAGCTGCATGGCCGCACCCTACGGAGCCGGGCGCGCCGCCACAACGACGGATCCGGGACGTTCCCAGCGCTGCGGATGGCGTCGGCGCGCCGAAGAACTGGCTTCGATGGCGGTCGGCGGGAAGGATTGCGCCCGATCCCCCTCCAAGCCCACCGACCATGCGCCCGACAACGCTGCTGCCGCTCACCGTGCTCCTCGCCTTCGCCGCCTGTTCGTCGACCAGCGAAACGCGGCGTGAGCCGGCGGTCGAAGAAGCCGCGACGGTTGCCCAGCAGAAGAAGGACTCGCAGCGCTACAAGGACTTCCGTGCCGTGCTGATCCGCCTCGACCAGGCGATGGACAGCTACGCGCAAGCAGTCTCGAGCCAGGGCGAAGCGCGCGCCGACCAGCAGAGCGAGCGGCTCTACAAGCTGATCCAGGACACCGTGCTCGATCGCGGCGCGGCACGGCCCGACCAGCGGCGCGCGCAGCCGGGCGATACCTATGCGCGTCTCGTCGCGCTCGCGACCGACGCCAGCGACACCGAAGGCCAGGCCACGGCGCTGGCGGCGCTCGGCTTCTCGGCGACGCCGGAAGCGATGCCGACGATCTTGCAGGGCGCGCAGCTATCCGACCCGTTCCTCGTCGACCGCGCGGTGTTCGGCCTTGCGGTATTGCGCCAGCCCAACACGCCGCCTGGCGTGCTCGAAGCAGTGATCGTGCGCGGCAGCCATCTGGAAGAGGGCCGCGTGCAAGCCGCATGGGCGCTGCACAGGATCCAGCAGGTCGTCGACAAGCAGGAGCCGATTCTCGCGATCTGGCGCAAGCTGCTGAACGACGGCCGCGACACGCTGCCCGCCGGCGTGCTGCTCAACGCCGTGCGCGGCCTCGGCTACGGCCGCGTCGCCAGCGACGGCGCCCTCGCCGGCTCCTACCTCAAGCACCCGATGCCGCGCATCCGCATGGCCGCGGCGATCGCCGTCGGCCGCATCATGGCGCAGGACCAGTGGCCGCTGCTGGTCGACCTGCTGGCGCCGCAGGAGACGGTGCAGAACGTCCGACTGCACGCGCGCAAGGCGCTGCAGACGCTTGCCGGGGGCACCGACCACGGCTACGACGTCGCGGCGTGGCGCAAGACGTTCGATCGCGGCGAGCGCTGAACGGCGCGCGGCTGCTGGCGCTGCTGCTGGCGGCGTGCGGCGGCGCCGTTGACGTCGCCCCGACGCCGCGCGCGGTCGATCTGGCGGCGATCCCCGGCGAACGACTCGCCGACGCCGTGCTGCAGGAATGCCACGCGCCGTTGCGCGGGGCGATGACGCGGCTCGGGGCGACGGTGACGCTGCCCGACGGCCGCGTGGTCAACGCCTTCGTCGAGTTGCCCGAGCGCGTGCGCGCGCAGTCGAGCGCGGGGTTGTTCGTGCTGCGCGGCGACGAGGTCTGGCGGCTCGATGGCGACGCGGCGGCGACGCCAGCACAGCAGGACGAAGTCCGCGCGCTGCGCACGCTGCTCGACGCGGCGTCGTTTGGACCGCTGCACCGCGCTCAGCGGTGCGCGCGCGTCGACGCGACCACGTTCGACGTCGTCGAGGCCGACGGCGCGACGACGCGCGTGACGCTGCGACCGGGCACGCTGCTGCCGAGCCGCCTCGTCGGCGCACACGGCGCGGTCGAAGTGCACGACCACCTGCGCACGCAGACGACGTGGATCGCGCGCGAGCTGACGATCGCCGGTCTCGGCCGCTGCCGTGTGCGCTTCGACTCGGGCGCTATCGACTGGAGCGCGGATGCGTTCGCGCGGCCGGATGACGGCCCGACGGCGCCGGCGCGCCCGCGCACGACCGCGCCCGGCAGCGGTGGCGAGGCGCAGTCGCCGACGCCCGTGCTCGCGCCCGGCAAACCGACACGCTGGGCGTGCGTGCGCGATCCGGGCGATTGGGCCGCGCGCGCGGCGGCGTACGCGCCGCTGCATGCGGAGCTGACCCGGCAGGGCCAACTCATCGCCGGCTTCCCGCTGCTGTTCGAGGCTGACGGCTCGCGCTGGCTGGCGGCGCCGTTCCGTCGACGGGAGGGCGGGCCGGCGTTCGCCGCGCCGACGGGTTGGGACCTGCGCGACGCGACTGGCGACGAATTGGTGTGCTACCCGGACGGCGGCGACGTCGCGGCCAGGATGGCGACAGGCGAACGAATGCTGCGCGCCGCGCTGCTGGCGCAAGGGCGAACGGCAGCGGGTCCGGTGACGGCGCAGGCGTTCGCCCATCTGGAGGACGGCGCGGCGGATGACAGCAAGCTGGCGACGGCGAAGGTGCGGATGGCAGTGCGGGTGGAGTGAGGCGGCTGGGTGGCGCGGTTCGTCGCACTGTGACGACGCGAAGCTCGTTCGACATCGTCGCAGCATGCCGCTGCCGTCGCTGCCGCCGCCGTCCGAACACGCGCGCCGCTGGAACCTCGACCCGACGGTCGTGTCCCTCGACCACGGCAGCTTCGGCGCCTGCCCGCGCGTCGTGCGGCAGCGGCAGTTGCGCGCCGAGATGGAGCGCGAGACGGCGCGCTTCGTGCACTGCGAGATGGAGGGTCGGCGCCAGAACCCGCCGTGTCGGGGCGAAGGGGAGTAGGGACGCCACCGCGGCGACCGACCATCCAGGTTGGTGCGCCGTTGACAGGACACGTACCCTCCCCGCCATGCCCGCCCGCACGCCGAAGCCCACCAGCGCCACCACTCTCCTGCACCTCGGCCTCGCGGCGATGTTCGCGCTGTTCGCGTGGCTGCAGCGCAACGACCTGGACCCGGCGATCTACGACAAGCCGTCGGCCCTCGACGCGGCGCTCTGGCTCGTGTTCTACCTGCTGATCGCGGTCCTCTTCGTCTCTAGCCTGCTGCGGCGCATTCCGACGTGGCTGCTCGCGCTGGCCGCGCTCGCATCCGTGATCGAACTCGCGACCACCGCGCCCGGGCTGATCGAAAATCTCTTCGGCGAGCGCGACTTCACGATGATGCAGGAGAGCATGTCAGCCGAGGACCCGCGCGTGGAGCTGACGCGCGAGTTCGGTGGCGCCGCCATCGCGCTCGCCGGCGTGCTGCTGCTGTGGCGTCGCGAACGCCGCCGCCCGGCCTGAGCGCCGCGGGCCTTGCTCGTTGCCGGGAACTGATTCGTGCGTTGTCGTGACGGCCTGCTCCGTGGCCGCACCCGTCACTGCAACGGAACGGGACATCACGGCGGGCCTCGTCCGCGGGCCGCAACACGCGTCGGGGCGCGGCTGGCGCGCGGCGTCGCTCACCGCGGCAGGCGCGTGCCGAGGTGCTGCCAGATCGACTCGAACTGCTTGGCGGCGTCGCCGTCGAACACGTCGAGGATCGCGGTCTTGCCCGTCTGGTCGGCGTACTTCGGCATGCGCGCGTCGGGGTCGACGCGCGGCGGGTCGGCGAGCCAGCGCGTGTAGTACTCGTGGCGCAGGCGCTTGCGCGCC
>VGZG01000052.1 GCA_016872675.1 Planctomycetota bacterium | reverse complement strand
GTCTGCCGCGGGCCGCGGCCGGTGCCGCCGCGCAGGTCGCGCTGCGTCGCGCTCGGGGTGCCGTCGCCGCCGTTGCCGCCGGCCGGGCCGCCGACGCCGCCGGCCTTGGCGTAGTTCGCCGAGTTGAGCGTGTCGACGCGCGCGCCGTTGCCGCCGCGAACCGTCAGCGTGCCTGCTACCGTGAATCGGCCCGAGCACAGCCAGACCATCGGATTGGGGCCTTGGCCCACGACCGTGACGCCCTGCGGGATCGTGACGTTGCGGAAGTTGAACTCGCCGCCCGCCACGGTGAACGGCAGGCCATTCGACGGCACGATCTGCGTGAACGCCGTGTTGAGCACGACTTCGAGGGCGGTCGGCTGGTACTCGAGCGAGGTCGACTTGCCCTCGAACGCGAAGCCGGCCTTGATGAAGCCCGCGCCGACGTCGGCCTGCGACTCGGGGAACGCCGCTGTGAGGTCGATGCTGTCGATTGCGTCGAACGAATCGACGATCGCGTTCCACTGCTGCTCGTACGAAGGCGTCGTGCGGAACGAGCCGAAGATGCGGTTGTAGCTCGGCTCGGCGGCATTCGACTCACCCGAGATGTCCTCGACGTCCGGTTCGACGATCACGCGCACGACCGCGTTGTTGGGCAACACACCGACCGGGCGCAGCACCACGACGGCGCCGGTCAGGTCATTGCGCTCGAGTTCAACGTCCGCGGGGATCCACGTGTAGTCATCGATGTTCGGGTCGTAGATCGGATCCTTGTACTCGAGGTAGATCCGGCCCTTGTCATTCTCGTCGCGCGTGAGCGGATTGGTGTCGACGTTGACCGGCACATTTTCGTCGTTCGGGTTCAGCGCCTGGTTGAACGTCAGGCGGACCTCCAACGGCGGCGCGCCGAACAAGCCGAGCGGCACGGCCGACAGGTCGGTCGCGGTCGAGACCGTCATGTCCACGCGCCGGGGGCCGCCGGGGGCCGGATTGCGGTAGATCTGCGCCGGCTGCGTGCCTTCGAACGTGCCGAACGAGAACGTCGCCGGCGCGGCCAACTCCTTGCCACCCTGGCTGCGCAACACAGTGGTCGCGTTGTTGCCGCCGACCAGTTGCACGATGTAGCTGCGCCCTGCACGGAAGCCGCCGTTGTCGAACGTGTTGTTGGTTGCATACGTCGGCACGAACAGCAGGCGGCGGCCCGGTTCGAGGTCGCCGGTGGCGCGGTCGATCGCGAAACGGCCGGTCACCAGGTCGCTGACCGGCGTGCCGAGCGGATCGAGCGCCTGGAAGCTGACCGTCGTCAGCGTCGCCGTGTCGAGGTCGATCGGCTGGCTGAAGTCGAGGCGGATCGGGTCGTTGAGGTAGATCGATTGGCCGTTGACCGGCTCGGTGCTCACCAGCACGAAGTCGCCGGAGGCGCCCGCACCTGCAGACAAGGATCCGCCACCACTACAGGCGGCGAGCACGGCGAACGTGGCCAGCGGGAGCAGGCGAGCAGGGTCGAACGGCTTCATGGCGTGGGACGATGGGGGGCTGCGCCGAGGGCGGGAGCAGCAGTCGGTGGGGTGCGCGACGCGGGACCGCCGCCGGTAGCGAAAAGGGTGCCGGCATTCTCGCCGCAACGGCATATTCTGCAAGAAGTGCCTGTCCCTAGGGCAGAAAGGGCGGTCGGAAGGGCCCATTGGCGCCGCTTCGGCCGCCGGCGTGCGGGCCAGCACGGGGTGGCGGGCGGAAGCGAACGACCCCGTGCTACCGCCGCGCCGGGAGCTAGCCCTTGCCCGGCTTCTCGAGCGTCGGCGGGGCGAACGACGGCGTTCGCTGTGGCAGCGGGATCGCCCGCTGCGGCTTGCCGAACAGCTTGGCCGGCGAGGCCTTGGCGTCGAGCACCCGAGTCATCGCGATCTCGTCGCAGGCCAGGAATTTGGGGCAGTGCATGCAGTCGTTGAAGACCTTGTGCGGCAGGTCTTCGTGCTGGCACTGGGTGAAGCCGACCTTGGCGAAGAACCCCGGCACATAGGTGAAGGCGAACAGGCGCGGGACGCCCAGGCGCCTGGCGTCCTGGATTAGTGCGTCGACCAGCGTCCGACCGATGCCGTGCTTCTGCATCGCCGGGTGCACCGCCAGCGAGCGGATCTCGGCGATGTCGGTCCACGTGACCGCCAGCGCGCCGCAGCCCGCGAGCTGGCCGTCGACCTCGGCGACGATGAAGTCACGAATGTTCTCGATCACCGACGCCGGCGAACGCGGCAGCATGACCTGCTGCATCGCCAGCTCGTTGACGAGGGTCATGATCGGCTTGGCGTCGGCGACGACGGCGGAACGGACGACGACCTTCGGCGTCGCGGCGGGGGAATCGCTCATCGGGTACCTCCTTCGCGGCTCCAGGCCGCCAGTTGCGCTTGCCAGCGTTCGACCTCAGCGCGGACGCGCGTCGGCGCGGTGCCGCCGACGACGTCGCGCCGCGCCAGAACCTTGCGGGCGGCCAGCGCATCCTTGAGGTCGACCTGCAGTTGCGGCAGCAGTCGGCGCTTCTCGTCCGCCGGCAGGTCCTGCAGTTCGACGCCGAGCGCGACGGCGCGGTTGACCGCTGCGCCGACGACGCCGTGCGCGTCGCGGAACGGCACGCCGGCGGCGACCAGCAGGTCGGCGAGGTCAGTGGCGTTGAGGTAACCGCGCTCGGCTTCGGCGGCGCAGCGCGCGAGGTCGAAGCGCATGTGCCGGACCGCGAGCGTCGCGACCTGCAGGCAGGTCTCGGTCTCGGCAAGCATCGGCAGCAGCGACTCCTTGTCGGTCTGCAGGTCGCGGTTGTAGGCGAGCGGCAGGCCCTTGAGGCTGCCGAGCAGCGCCAGCAGCGCGCCGTGCGCGCGCGAGCACTTGCCGCGCACCAGTTCCATCGCGTCGGGGTTGCGCTTTTGCGGCATCAGGCTGCTGCCGGTCGAGACCTCGTCGCCGAATACGACGAAGCGCGCTTCCTGCGTGGCGAAGAAGATCGTGTCCTCGGCGAGGCGCGACAGGTGCGTCTGCGTCATCGCGCAGGCGAACGCCAGCTCGCACAGGTGGTCGCGCTGGGCGGTCGCGTCGAGACTGTTGCGGCTCGGGCCGCGGGCGAAGCCGAGGTCGCGGGCGACGGCGTCGCGGTCCACGCCGAGCACGGTGCCGGCGAGCGCGCCGCTGCCGAGCGGCGAGCTGTCCATGCGCGCGGCGGCGTCGCCGAGGCGCTCGCGGTCGCGGCCGAGCGCCTCGCAGTGGGCGAGCGCCCAATGGCCGATGGTGATCGGCTGCGCGCGCTGCAAGTGCGTGTAGCCGGGGATCGGCGCGTCGTGGTGCGCCGCGGCCTTGGCGACCAGCTCGGCGCACAGGTAGGCGACCGCCGCGCGCAGCGCCGTCGCGCGTTCGCGCAGGAACAGCCGCAGGTCGGTCGCGACCTGGTCGTTGCGGGAACGGCCGGTGTGGATGCGCTTGCCGAGGTCGCCGCAGCGGGCGACGAGTTCGCGTTCGACAAGGCTGTGCACGTCCTCGGCCGGGTCGCCGGACGGAATGCCAGCGCGGCGCCAATGCGCCTCCAGGTCATCGATCGCGGCGTGCACCTTGGCCAGCTCCGTCGCCGTGAACACGCCGGCCTTGGCCAAGGCCGCGCTCCACGCGCGGTTGACGCGCAGGTCAGCGAACGCGAGCACGTGGTCGACGGTCAGGCTCTTCTGGAAGTCGGCGAACAGCGCGTCGAGGCTGCCTTGGAAGCGGCCACCCCACATCTGGCCGTCCTTGCTCACTTGCCGACTCCCTGGACCTTGGCGGCGACCGCGCTGGGCAGTCCGTACAGCTTGACGAAGCCGTAGCTGTCGGCGTGGTCGAACTTCGCCGAGTGGCCGAACGTCGCGAGGTCCTCGGAGAAGAGGCTATGTTTGCTCGTCGCCGACAGCGCCGTCGCCGTGCCCTTGTACAGGCGCACGCGCACTTCGCCGGTGACGGGCATGGTTGCCTGCGCGAACAGCGCGTCCATGGCGACGCGCGTCGGATGGAACCAGCGGCCGGTGTAGACCAGGTCGGCGTAGTCCGGCATCAGCTTCTCGCACAAGCGCAGCGTGTCGCGCTCCATCGTCAGCGCGCGCAGCGAGCGCGCCGCCTCGATCACGATCGTGCCGCCGGGCGTCTCGTAGACGCCGCGCGACTTCATGCCGACGAGGCGGTTCTCGCAGATGTCGACGCGGCCGACGCCGTGGGCGCTGCCGAGCTCGTTGAGCTTCGCCAGCAGCTTCTCGGCCGGCATCGCCTTGCCGTCGACGCTGACCGGCACGCCGGCCTGAAAGCCGAGGCTCAGCTCGTGCGGGCGGTCGGGCGCCTGGCGCGGGTCGACCGTCAGCGTCCAGACGTCGTCCGGCGGCGTGTTGCCGGGCGACTCGAGCGCGCCGCCCTCGTGGCTGATGTGCCAGAGGTTGCGGTCGCGCGAGTAGATCTTGGTGCGCGACGCGGTGACCTGGATGCCGCGCGCGTCGGCGTAGGCCAGCGCGTCCTCGCGGCTGCGGATGTCCCAGTGGCGCCACGGCGCGATGACTTCGAGCTCCGGTCCGAGCGCCTGGTAGGCGAGCTCGAAGCGGACCTGGTCATTGCCCTTGCCGGTGCAGCCGTGCGCGACGGCGTCGGCGCCGATCTCCTGCGCGTACTCGACCTGGCCCTTGGCCAGGATCGGCCGCGCCATGCTGGTGCCGAGCAGATAGCGGCCCTCGTAGACCGTCATCGCGCGCACGCACGGCCACACGTACTGCTCGAGCCACTCGCGACGCAGGTCGTCGACGCGGCAGCTGACGGCGCCGCTGGCCTTGGCCTTGGCGGCGAGCCCGCGCAGCTCGTCTTCGCCCTGGCCGATGTCGCCGCAGTAGGCATGCACCTCGCAGTCGTAGTTCTCCTTCAGCCAGGGAACGATGATCGAGGTGTCGAGGCCGCCGGAGTAGGCGAGGACGATCTTCTTCTTCTTGCTCTTGCTTGGCTTCTTGCTCATGGGAGTCGCTCGAACGGATGGGAATGCGGGGGGGAAGCGGGCGCGCCGCGCGCGCGACGGCGTCAGCGGATCAGCAGGGCCATCACGGCCTTCTGCACATGCAGTCGGTGGCCACGACCGCGTTGCTGCGCCCGCGCTGCGCGGGCGTGAATCAGCGGACGCAGCGACCTCGGGTGTTGGCGGGCAGACGTCATGGCGTCAGCGGATCAGCAGGGCCATCACGGCCTTCTGCACATGCAGTCGGTTTTCCGCGATGTCGTAGACGACGCTTTGCGGGCCATCCATGACCTCTTGCGTGACCTCCCAGCCGCGGTGGGCGGGCAGGCAGTGCATGAACAGCGCGGCCTTGTCGGCGCGGCGCATCATGTCGTCGTCCACCTGGTAGGCGGCGAAGATGCCGTTGCGCTCCTCGATCTCGTCCTCCTGGCCCATGCTCGCCCAGACATCCGTGTAGATCGCGTCGACGCCGTCGGCGGCGGCGTCCGGGTCGTTGGTGATCGTCACCTGCGCGCCGGTCTCCAGCGCCGTGCGCATCGCCTCGTTGACGACGCGTGAGTTGGGTTCGTAGCCCTCCGGCGAGCAGACGCGGACGTTGGCGCCGAGCTTGACGGCGGTGTGGATCAGCGCGTGGCAGGTGTTGTTGCCGTCGCCGACGTAGGTCAGCGTGCGACCCTTCACCGTGCCCCACTTCTCGGTCAGCGTGAAGAAGTCGGACAGCGCCTGGCAGGGATGCACGAAGTCCGACAGGCCGTTGATCACCGGGATGCCGGCGTGTTGCGCCAGTTCCTCGAGCGCCTTGTGCTTGAAGGTGCGCGCGACGATGCCGTGCACCCAGCGCTCGAGGTTCTTGGCCATGTCCTTGACCGACTCGCGCGAGCCCAGTCGCGCGTCGCGGTGGTCCATGAACACGGCGCTGCCGCCCATGTCCTGCATGCCGATGTCGAACGTGAAGCGCGTGCGCAGCGAGTCCTTCTCGAAGATCATCGCGAGGCGCTTGTGCTGCAGCACCTTGGTGTGCAAGTTGCGGCCGGCCTTGAGAGCGCGCGCGGTGGCGAAGATGCGTCCTATGTCCGCCGGCGTCAGCGACGACGTGCAGAGCAGGTCCTTCTGCGAGATCGGGGTGAGGTCGAGCGTGGCGGTCATGCGGCGGGCGGGGTAGTCGATTGGCAGCCGGGCAGCACGGCGAGGGTCTGGCGGAGGATGCGCAGGCCGTCCTGCACGTCGTCGGCGGTGAGCACGAACGGCGGCACGATGCGCATGACGTCGCCGGCGGTGCAGTTGACGATGAGGCCGTTGCGGTAGAGGGCCTTCTGCAGCGCCTCGCCGGAGTGGTGGACGCGCAGGCCGAGCATCAGGCCGCGGCCGCGCACCTCGCGCACCATGGCGAACTCGCGCTGCAGCGCTTCAAGGCCGGCGCGCAGTTCGGCGCCGCGCGCGGCGACGTTGCCGAGCAGGCCGTGCTCGACTTCGCGCAGGAACACCAGCGCGGCGCGGCAGACGAGCGGTCCGCCGGCGAAGGTCGAGCCGTGCTCGCCCTTCTGGAAGGTGTCGGCGAGCGCGGCCGTCGCGAGGCACGCGCCCATCGGCAGGCCGGCGGCGATGGGCTTGGCCAGCGTGACGACGTCCGGCGTGACGCCGACGTCCTGGCCGGCGAGGAAGCGGCCGGTGCGGCCGCAGCCGCTCTGGATCTCGTCGTGCACCAGCAGCGTGCCGGTGGCGGTGCACAGCTCGCGTGCCGCCTGCAGGAAGCCGGCCGACAGCGGCCGGATGCCGCCCTCGCCTTGGATCGGCTCGAGCACCAGCGCGCACGGCCGCTCGGTCTCTAGCGCCTTCTGCAGGCCGGCCGTGTCCTCCGGCGCGATCCAGGTGGTCTGCTGCAGCGGCAGGAAGGGCTTGCGGTACTTCTCGCTGTGCGTCAGCGACAAGGCGCCCAGCGAGCGGCCGTGGAAGCCGGCCTCGAGCGCGACGAACGAGGTGCGTTCGGGCGTGCCGCGCACATGCATCGCCTTGCGCGCGAGCTTCAGCGCGCACTCCATCGCTTCGGTGCCTGAGTTGGTGAAGAACGCCGCCGCCATGCCGGTCAGGCTGCAAAGCCGCGTCGCCACCTGTTCGGTGAACGGGTGCCGGAAGAGATTGCTCAGGTGCACGACCCGACCGACCTGGTCGCGCAGCTCGTCGGCGAGCCGGCGATGGCCATGGCCGAGCGCGCTGACGGCGATGCCGGCCAGGAAGTCGAGGAACTCGCGGCCGTCGCTGGTGATCAGGCGCGCGCCGTGGCCGTCGACGAAGACTTCCTCAGCGCGGCCGTACGTCTTCATCAAGCCCTCATCCATCGCAGGCCTCCTGGGCGCGCTTCTGCTCGACCGTGGTGAACTGCGTGCCGACGTTGCCGCGCAGCGCCGCGAGCACGGCGTCGGGCACGTTGGCCGGCGCGATCTTGACCAGCGCGCGCGGGTTGTCGCGCAGCGCCATCAGCGCGGCGTCGAGCTTCGGGATCATGCCGCCCTTGGCGACGCCGGTGGCGACGAGGCGCGCGCAGTCGGCCGGCGTCAGCGTCGCGATGCGTGCGCCGGCGCCGTCGAGCACGCCCGGGACGTCGGTGAGGAACAGCACGGCGTCGCAGCCGAACGCGCGGCACAACGGGCCGGCGGCGTGGTCGGCGTTGAGGTTGAAGAACGGCTCGCCGCCGGTCTGGCCGGCCGCCGGTGCGACGGTGGCGATCACCGGCACGCGGCCGCTGCCGACCAGCATGGTGACGAGGTCGGGCCGCACGTGATCGATGGCGCCGACGTAGCCGAGGTCGACGCCCGGCTTCTCCAGCTTGCTCGCCGTGAACAGGCCGTCGTCGGCGCCGCTCAGCCCGACCGCGGCGACGCCGCAGCCCTGCAGCGTGCGCACCAGCGTCTTGTTGACGCTGCCGGCGAGCGTCATCAGCACGACCTCGGCGGTCTTCGCGTCGGTGACGCGCAGGCCCTCGTGGTACTGCTCGGGGATCTGCAGCGCGCGCACCAGCTGGCGGATCTGGTTGCCGCCGCCGTGCACGACGACGAGCTCGTGCCCTTCGGCGCGCGCGCGCGCCAGCGACTTGCACAGTTCGAGCCGCGGCGCCGCCTCTTCGAGCTGCGCGCCGCCGATCTTGACGAGGATCCTCACGACAGGCCGTCTCCCTCAGGCAGGCCGAGCATCAGGTTCATGTTCTGCAGCGCCTGACCGGAGGCGCCCTTCACGAGGTTGTCGATGGCGGACGTGACGACGACGAGCCCGCCGCTCGCCGCCACCGCGATGTGGCACTGGTTGGTGCGCTGCACGCAGCGCAGTTCGGGCTGGCCCTTCTGGTAGACGCGCACGAACGGCTCGTTGCCGTAGGTCGCCTGCAGGCAAGCGCGCAGGTCGTCCGCGGTGACGCCGGCCTTGGGCGTCAGGTAGATCGTCGACAGGATGCCGCGGAACGTCGGCAGCAGGTGCGGCGTGAACACGAGGTTCACCGTGCCGGCTTCCTGCTGGATCTCCGGCGCGTGGCGGTGCACGCCGACGCCGTAGGCGCAGAAGTTCTCGTGCACGGCGCCGAAGTGGGTGCGCTCGCTCGGCGCCTTGCCGGCGCCGGATGTGCCGCTCTTGCTGTCGGCGATGATGGGGGCCCCGTCGTCGAGCAGGCCGGCGGCGCGCAGCGGCAGCACCGGCAGCAGCACCGACGTCGGGTAGCAGCCGGGGTTGGCGACCAGCCGCGCTTTGGCGACGTCGGCGCGGCGCCGCTCGGTCAGGCCGTAGACGGCTTCGGCGAGCAACTCGGGTGCTGGGTGCGGGCTGTGGTAGACGCGCGCGTACAGCGCCGGGTCGCGCAGGCGGAAGTCCGCCGACAGGTCGACGACCTTCTTGCCGCGCGCCAGCGCCGCCTTGGCGATTTCGCTGGCGGCGCCGTGTGGCGTGCACAGGAACACGCCGTCGACGGCGGCGAGCCGGTCGAGGTCGAGCGCGTCGATGGTTGGGTCGTTGGGGAACGCGGGCGGCTCCGGCGCCGCGCCGGCGCGCGCGGTCATGACCACGGTCGCCTTCAGGCGGGGGTGCCGCGCCAGCAGATCCAGCAGTTCGCGCCCGGTGTAGCCCGAGGCGCCGACGATCGCGCAGGTCGTCATGCCTTCTGGATTCCTGTGGCGCGCGCCGACTTGGTGGCGAGCAGTTCGCGCGCGAGCGCCTTGGCGCGCGCTGCGTCGGCGCAGACCGCCAGCACCGTGTCGTCGCCGGCGATGGTGCCGACGACGCCGGTCAGCTCGGCCTTGTCGATGGCGAGGCCGAGCGGCTGCGCGCCGCCGGCGGGAGTGCGCAGCACGACGAGATTCTGCGCCGGCGTGGCATCGAGCAGCCACGTGCGCGCCGCCAGCCACACCGAGTCCTCGGGCCGCGCCGGCGCCGAGTTCGCGGTGGGCAACTCGTAGCCGTCGGGGCCCTTGACGACGCCAAGGTCGCGCAGGTCGCGTGACAGCGTCGCCTGGTTGGCGTCGAAGCCGGCGTCGGCGAGCAGCTCCTGCAGCTCCGCCTGGCTGCGGACGCGCGCGCGGCCGAGCAGGCGCAGGATGCGCTGGCGGCGTTCGTCGCGGTCGGCAGGGGCTGCGGGGCGCGTTGGCATAATTATGCAGGAGCGGCGCATAAATATGCACAGCGGCGCGCGACGCAAGCCCCGGCAGCAGGATTTTTTCGGCGCGCTCAGCCGCGCTGCGGCGGCAACACCGACGCGCGATGCACGCCGAGCACGTTGCGCAACCGCTGCCGGCAGCGCTCTGGCACGTCGGGCGAGAAGCGCAGCCAAGGCTGCAGGCGCGGGCCGAGCACGTCGACGCGGCCAGCGGCGACGTCGAGGTCGCGCGCCACGTCGGCGCAATCCGCGACCCACGCCGCCGACGGCCGGCCGCGCCGCACGAGCGGTCCTGTCGGCGTGAAGACGAGCGTCGCGTGCGCTGGCACGGCGAGGCAGTGCAGGATGTGGAGAAGGCGGGTGAGCACGACGGCAGCGCATGGTGAGCAGTTGTCCACGCGGAGTCCACGCCGGCGTGTCGTGCTGGCTGGCCGCTGGGTCGGAGCCGCTGCCGCGGGGATGCCACAGCGCGTGCCTGCTGCCGGCTCCCGGTGGCAGCGACTGCGCGCCGAGTTCGCCGACCTCGGGCCGCTGCGACCCGCGGCGTTGGCCACGGCGGCGCTGCCCACCGCCGGCCTGATGGCGGTGTTCGCGCGCACGCCGCAGGTCGCTGCCGCGTGGACCGCGGGCGGGGCGCTGGCCGGCAGGCCGTAGCCGTCGGCCGCGGGGTCGCGACCTTCCGTCAGCAGCTGTTCGTGTTCGGCTTCGGCGCCAATCCGTTCGGACTCGTCGCCAGCAACGGCATCACGCTGACGACGGGCGTGCGGCGAGCAACTGACGCCAGAAGCCGCGCGGCCCGACGGCGCCGCCGGCGAGGCCGTAGCGAGCGGGCCAGCCTTCGGGTGGCGATCGCAGCGTGCCGAACAGGCGATCGATCCACGGCAGGTGCACCGCGAAGTTGCCATCGGGCAGCTCATCGGCGTGGTGCCAATGGTGGATGCGCGGCGTCACCAGCCACGGCTCCAGCCAGCGCAGGTCCCAGCGCACGTTGGCGTGCACGAATGTCGCCTGCGCGGCGACGAACGCGAGGTACGCGGCGATGGCCGCGAGGTCGAAGCCGAGTGCGGCGATCGCGGCGTAGACGAGCGCCCGCGTCAGCAAGGCGTCGACGACGTGCAGGCGCGAGCCGGCGAGCCAGTCCATCGCCGTCGCCGAGTGATGGATGGCGTGGAAGCGCCACAGCCACGGCCAGCGGTGGCAAGCGCGGTGGATCCAGTACTGCGCGAGGTCGGCGACCAGCACGGCCAGCAGGAACTGCAGCGGCAGCGGCAGGGCGCTGACGGTCGCGCGCGCCGCCGGCAGCGCGCTTGCGAGCGCGTTCCCGGGCGCGAGCACGAGCGCGGTGGTGATCTGCACGGAAACCGCGCTGGCGACGAACCACGCGAGGTCGGTCGGCCACTCCGGCCGGAAGGTCGGCTGGTCGCGCAGCGGACTCAGCCGTTCGAGCGGCAAGAACACGAGCGGGTAGAGCAGCAGGTTGAGCACGAGCGCGTCGACGGCGACTACGCTCGGCCCGCCGCCGAGCGGCCGGTGCGGCAACGCGACCAGCAGCGCTGCGCCGAGCGCCGCCGCGGCGAGCGCGACGAGGCCGAGCGTCTTCTTGCGGCGCAGCGCGAGCGACAGCGCCCCGAACGCGGCCGCCGCCAGCAGCGCTGCCGCCGTCCACGTTGGCAGCGACAGCGGCCAGTGCGTTCGCAGCGCCGGCGTCGTCAGTGCGTCGGGCCACGCCAGGCAGCACGAGGCGCCGAGTCCGGTGAGGCCCAGCACGGCGCCGAGCACGCCGCTGACCCAGCCGCTGCCAATGCGGTGGGGTTCGTCGGTCAACAGCCAGGATGACGGCGCCGAACGTCCGGTCATACCAACGTTGTAGCGTCGCGCCGCAGCGCGCGCGTCCCACTTCGGCGCGGACCCTTCGCCGGCGTGGCCCGTGCCGCTCGATCACGCTAGGCTGCTCCGCCCTGATTTCCGCTCGGAGGCGTGCGCCTTGCGGCGCCGCGACACCATGGGACTGTTCGACTTCCTGAAGAAGAAGCCCGCCGACGAAGCGACGGCCGCTCCGGCCGCGCCCGCCGCCAAGCCGTTGAGCCGGGCGCAGACCCCCGCGCCCGCTGCCACGCCCGCTGCCGCATCAGGATCGGCGATTTCGCCGTCGCCGGCCGCGCCCGCTCCGGCCGTGAAGGGCTCCCAGCCGCCGCCCGCGCCCGCCGCTGCGCCGGTTCCCGACTTCATCGATGCGCTCGACGCCTTCGGCCGCCGCATGCGCATCCCGCGCGACGAGTACCGCGGCAAGGTGTTGCCCGACCTGATCAAGGCGCACGCCAGCAACCCCGACCAACTGGTCGCCGTCATCATGCAGGCGCTGCGCGACGGCCTCGCGGCCGACGTGCTCGCCGCCGCCAACCGGCTCACTGTCGTCGACAAGAACGTCGAGCGCGCGCTGTCGGTGCTCGCCGTGGTGCAGCGCGACGCCGGCGAACTCGACTCAGCCGTCGCGACACTGCGCGAACTACAGCAGAAGCGCCCGCAGTCGCCGGCCGCCAAGGTGGGGCTGGGCATGCTGGCGATCCAGCGCGGCGACCGCGCCGCCGGCGAAGCGTTGCTTTGGGAGGCGTTGCAGCTCGATTGCAACCACGCTGACGCCGTGCACGGCTGGCTGCAAGTGCGCTTCGACGCCGTCGGCGACGCCGGCTACGGCGACGAACTGCAGAAGCTCGCGGCGTTGCCGGGCGGCTGGCGCGGGCCGCTGTGGCAGGCGCGCCACAAGCTGCAGAAGGGCGACGTCGACGGCGCCACGGCGATCTACCGCGACGTGCTCGCGCGCGCCGGCGACCAGCTCGATGCGCTGGTGATGGCGAGCGCCGATCTCGTGCAGGCGCAGCAGCACGACCTCGTGCGCGAGATCGTGGCTCCGCGCTTCGTGCCCGGCCGCAGCCACCCGCACGCCGGCCTCGCGCTCTTGCACCACTACGTCCAGACGCAGGACCACGTCGCCGGCGCGGCGCTGCTCCACCAGATGCACCTGCACTACAGCCACATGGTCGGCGCCGAGCTGCAGCCGTTCACCGGCGAGTTCGATCGCCAACGGCTCGCCAAGCTGCCGCCGCCGCAACCCATGGGGCCGAACCCGCGGCTTGGCCTGTACCGCCTCGACCGACCGGTCTGGTACGCCGGCCTCGAGGATCCGTCGTGGCTGCTGCCGCAGAAGCCGCCGGGCGGCAAGCAGGCGTTGTTCTTCGCGCTCAGCATCGAGGGCTCAGCCGAGACGCTGACCGGCAAGGAGGACGAGGTCGGTCGCTTGTCGCGCAGCGTCGCGCTGCTGCTCGCCGAGCAGACGTGGCTGTCGACGCCGCACCGCGGCGGCGCCGTGCTGCCGCTCGCCGAACAGGGCGGGTGGGCCCTGATGGGCCGGCCGTGGCCGGAGGACCAACTGGTGCAGCAGGTGCCCGAGGCCGAGCGCAAGGACACGCTGCTGGTCACCGGCACGCTGCGCGTCGACGGCGACACGCGCCGCATCGACCTGTTCGTGCACGACTGCGCGACCAATGCGCGCGTCGGCCACGCCTCGGCCGAAGGCACGGCCGCGACCACCGGCGAACTGCTGCTGCGGCTGATGGCCGAACTGTGGCCGCTGCTCGGCGGCCCGAAGGACCACAAACCGCCGGTTGGCGACGCCGCCTTCTGGCACCGCTACGCCGAAGGCCTCGGCCAGCACGCGTCGCTCGTCGTCACGCAGGCCGGCGGCATGCCGAAGGAGCGGCTGTACGGCGAGCGCTACATCACGCAGTGGCTGCAGAACGCAGCGCTGCAGGAGCCGCGCTGGCAGCCGGCGCTCTGGCTGCTGCTGTCGGCGATGGGGGTGCTGCACCAGCTCGGCTCGTCGGTGCCGAAGGAGCACGCGCGCTTCGTCGCCGATGTCTTCCGCCAGTCGCCGCCGAACAGCCCGTTCGCGCGGCTGGCCGTGCGCGCGCTGCGCGCCGGCGGCCTCGACGCGATCTGGCAGGCGCGCCGCGCCGAGATCGTCGCCGCCGCCGGCGGCGACCCGGCGTTCGCGGCCTGGTTGCAGCGCGCCGAAGCCGCCAAATGACGGGCGCGGCGACCGGGCCGGCAGCCTGGATCGCCGCTGGCAGGGCTCCCGGCGAAGTCGCGCTTCCGTCGCGGCGGCCGGGGCCTATCCTCTTCGCCCCCCGACCGTGCTGAATCCCGTCGACACCAAGTCCCTGTTTTTCGACCCCGCCGTCGCCGACGCATCGCACTCGACGATGGCGCGCGGCATGAAGGGGTCAGCGATCCTCAAGGTCGCGGCCGAGATCCGCGCCATGCAGGCCGCTGGTCGCGAGGTCTGCAATCTGACGGTCGGCGACTTCGATCCCAAGCAGTTCCCGGTGCCGCCGCAGCTGATCGCGGCGACCGAAGCGGCGCTGCGCGCTGGCCACACCAACTACCCGCCGTCGGACGGCGTGCTGGAGCTGCGGCAGGCGGTGCAGCGCTACTACGAGCGCGAGCTTGGCCTGCGCTACCCCGTCGAGTCGGTGCTGATCGCCAGCGGCGCGCGGCCGATCCTGTTCGCGGCGTACGGCTGCGTGCTCGATAAGGGCGAGACGGTCGTCTACCCGGTGCCGTCGTGGAACAACAGCTACTACGTGCAGCTGTTCTCTGCGCGCGCGATCACCGTGCCGGTGACCAAGGCGACGCGCTTCCATCCGACCGCCGCCGAGCTGGCGCCGCACGTGCAGCAGGCACGCCTGCTCGTCGTCAACTCGCCACAGAACCCGACCGGCACGGTCATGCCACCGGAGCAACTGCGCGCCATCGCGCAGCTCGTCGTCGACGAGAACGAGCGTCGCAAGACCGCCGGCCAGAAGGCGCTGTTCCTGCTCTTCGACCAGGTCTACTGGACGCTGACCTTCGGCGGACAGAAGCACGTCACGCCGATCGAGCTGGTGCCGGCGTGCGCGCCGTACGTGATTCTGCTCGACGCGATCAGCAAGTCGTTCGCCGCGACGGGAATGCGCGTCGGCTGGGCGGTCGCGTCGCCGGCGATCATCGCGCGCATGCGCGACTACCTCGGCCACATCGGCGCCTGGGCGCCGCGCGCCGAGCAGATCGCCACCGCGCAATGGCTCGACGCGGTCGACGCGCGCCACGCGTGGCAGCGCGAGTACACGGCGCAGATCCAGCGCCGGCTCGACGCGCTGTACCACGGCTTCCGGGCGATGGCCGCCGAGGGCCTGCCGATCGACGTCATCGAGCCGCAGGGCGCGATCTACCTGTCGGTGCGCTTCGACTGCGTCGGCAAGCGCTTCGCCAACAACGAGGAACTGCGCCGCTTCCTGCTCGAGAAGGCCGGCATGGCGGTGGTGCCGTTCCAGGCCTTCGGCCTGCCCGACGAGACCGGCTGGTGCCGTATCTCCGTCGGCGCCTGCTCGCTCGCCGACATCGAGCGCATGCTGCCGCGGCTGCGCGATGCGCTGCGCGGCTGAGTGACTGCGGCGGGGGGCGGTCGCCGGCTGCATGCTTGGCGCTGGCGCTGCGTCGGCAAGCGTGTGCTGCGACGGTCGACTCCGGCGCGCCGAGCGATGACGGCTACCATGTCGTCGGCGGCATGCGGCCTGCGAGGAGGGCGAAGCAGGTCCAGGTGGTGGCGGTGTGGATGCCGCCGGAGTGCCGTTCGGAGCGGACGACTGCCGCGGGTCCCGGCCCTGGCGGCGCGCTCGATGGCGCCCATGACGCGTCACGGGTCGCAGAGCCGTTGCGGCCCGGCGATGGTTTCGGCGTCAGGGCAGGTAGCGACTCGCGTAGGTCGTGCTGCGGCAGTTCGCCAGCCCTCCGTCCAGCGTCAGCCACTGCGCCCAAAGGGTCGTGCCCAGCATGACCGGCGGGATCGGCACCACCACGTTTGCCGTGCCGGCGCCATCCACCAGTTGCGCCAGGACCAGTTGGGGCGCGATGAAGACCGGGCACTGGCAGTCGAGGGCCGGCAGCGGTTGCGCGAGCTGGTCGAGACCGAGCACGGTGAGCGCGAAGTCATTCGGCACGCCGCCGCTCAGAGCGATGTTGCCCGTCGCACCGGGGGCCCACGAACCGGTCGTGGCGATGCCGAGCGAAGCGCACGTGCAAGTGTCGACTCGCGCGTGCAGCACCTGTGCGGGCTGCGACACGATCAGCCGGTACGCCAGGTCGATCGCGCACTGGTTGCGATTGTCGGCCGGGAACAAGGCGCCGCGCACGACCGGCCACGTCGGCTGGGTCAGCCCGGCTGGCACCACCACGGTCTCGGCGCTGAAGCCGCCGCCCGCTTTCTTGCGATAGACGGCGTCACCGGCGCTGTTGAAGTAGGTCACGTAGGCGTCGCCGAACACGTCGGTCGTGATCGCCAGCAGGCTGTCGAGGCTGTAGTTGGCCGGCGGCGTGTCCACCACCGTCGGCGCCGACCACGAACCACCCGCCAGGGTCTGGTAGCGGACTTCCGACTGCGTCGTCGTCAGCCAGTGGTTGTAGACCGCGTGCACGACCCCCTGAGGATCGACCGAGATGTCGCCGGTGTTGTCCTGTCGGACCGTGCCATCGCCAAGGATCACCTGCGTGCCCCACGACCCGTTCCATGGCCGATAGACCCAGTCGCCATTTCCGGCATTGTTGTAGAAGACCGTGTGGACGGTGCCGTCAGGGCCGACGGCGATGCGCGGGCGCTGTGACGACTGGGTGAGCGACATGATGCCCAGGTCGACCGGTGATGGCGTCAACGG
Organism: Planctomycetota bacterium; assembly: GCA_016872675.1. GTDB lineage: Bacteria > Planctomycetota > UBA1135 > UBA1135 > UBA2386 > UBA2386. The sequence goes on along the minus strand of VGZG01000052.1, from coordinate 6,558 downwards.
CCAGCCGGACGCTGTGCGGTCGAGGCGCAACAGGCGGGTGATCCAGTTCGAGGTCCCCTGCGACGTGAGGTAGACCGCTGGTTGTCCGGCGCCGGCGTCATCGACTGCGGCGATCTCGATCGAGTCCGAGCGATTGAGGTTCGTCGTGCCGAGAAAAGCCGTGGTGTTCAGGATGTTGGTGACCGCGACGCCGCTGATGGGATCGATCGCGCGGTAGTAGAACTCATAGTAGGACGGGTACGCGGCGCGACCCCACGCGATGTGCAACACCCCGTCGTTGGTCGCCGTCACCGCGGCCATGTTGGTCGGCACGCTGGTCGTGATGCCCGAACTGCTGTCGTTGATCCCGCCTGCGATGGTCACCTGGGAAAACGCCGCCGCGCCTTCCGGTTGGCGCCAGAGCGTCACCTCGCCGGTGTTGGTGAAGGCGACCAAGTAGAGCATGTCGCCATGGCGACACAGGGAGCGTCGGTACGGTTGGTGCTGCGGGCCAGAAGTGGCTTGCGCACAGAGGTTGCCGCCCAGCATGGCGACCAGCGCGAGCAGAACGGAGCGACCGGTGATGACCTTTGGCATGGATCGTGCGGTATTGGCGTGACGAGACGCAAAGCGTAGAGGACGCGCGAGCGCGGTGCTAGGCGGTCCGCAGATCGGATGGGCGCCGAACGCGGGTGCGGGCGCAGAGGGCGAGCAACTGCGGCGGTATTCGTTCTTGCGAAAGGTTCGTCACCCAACGGATCGCACGTACCGACACTGCCACTGGATCATTCGGTCACCGTGGACGATTCCGGCGACGGGTCGATCGCGTTCGGCATCGTCGCATGCGACACCACGGTAAAGGACATGCGCCGCTTGCTCGCGTCCGCTGACGAGTGACCGCCGCGGCGCTCAGAGCGTCACGCACTGGAAGTCGCGCAGATCGCCGCGCTCATGGCGAGCATCAGCGCCGCCGGCACATACTTCGTCACCGGATCGTGAACCTTCAGGTGCATGACCACCGCGCCCAACATCAGCGTCGCCACCACCGCAGCCGCCGGCAACACAACGGGAGCGAACATCACTCCTGCCAGCAGAAGCCCGGCGCAGACGACCTTCAGACTGCCGACGATGTAGAACACCGGCGTTGGCAACCCGTACGTTGCGAACTCGTCCTTCAGGTTCTTTGCGTCGCCGCCGCGATAGGCGGTCGCACTCGTGCGGCGCAGCAGCCAAACGTTGAGGAGCCCGAGGCCGACGATGACTTGGAGAAGCGGACCGATTGCATCTGCCATTGGAGCAAGGTAACGGCTGGTTGAGCCATGTGCATGGCGCACTCTCGCGTTCTTGGCATCCTGGATGCAGATCATCTTTGAGATTGCGCGAGTAGTCTCAGCAGTCGCTTTCTTCGGCTACGGCATCGCCTGCCTGGTGAGCCAGCGCATGGACGCCGAGTTCAAGCGCTACGGCCTCGCGCGGTTCCGCCGCCTTGTCGGCGCCTTGGAGTGCTTTGGCGCGACCGGATTGCTGGTCGGGTACGTCACCAACCAAGCGCTCGTCCTGGCCGCCGCGGGCCTGACGCTCTTGATGCTGCTGGCGGTCGCCACGCGCCTTCGGCTCGGCGACTCGCTCGCGCAGACCCTTCCAGCGTTCGTGCTGTTCGTGCTCAACGCCTTCGTGCTTGGCGTGGCCGCGGGTCGCGTCGAGGAGCCGGCGTCACGGCAGGCCACGCCGGCCGGCACGCGTCTTCGCGTCCGGGGGGCTAGCCGCCGACCGCGGGTCCACGCCCCGGATCGGCGCGGGTGGTCACTCCGCGCGGCGGGCGCAGGCGATTGGGGGGGGGCGGCGCGAGTGCCCTGGATGGCAGCGCGAGTATTTTGCCACGTTTCGGTGTGCGAGCGTTGGCGATGCCGTTACTGACGGCATGCCGCATCGATTCATGGTTATCGGTCTCACCGTGCTGAGTCTGTCCACTGCGGCCACGGCCCAGCGCGGCACCGCAGCCGACCGCACCGCGCGCCTGCTCGAGCGCTTCGATGCCAATAAGGACGGCAAGCTGAGCAAGGACGAGGTTGCCGATGAGGGCATGTGGACGCGCCTCGCCGCTGCCGACACGGACAAAGACGGCGTGGTCAGCAAGGAGGAACTGGCGGTCATGCCAGGTGGCGCGGCCACGCGCGACGGGCGTGGTGGCGGCAGCGAGCAGGCCTTCCAGTTCTTGGCCGAGAAGTACGATGCCGACAAGAACGGCGAGATCAGCAAGAAGGAATACACGCGCGACGAGGCGACCTTCACGCGCCTCGACCGCAACCAGGACGGCGTGCTGACCGCGGCGGATTGGCAGGCCAAAGACAGTGCCCGCCGCGGCGCCGGCAATCGCAGCGCAGGTGCCGCGCCCAAGGTGGGTGCGGTCGCCCCCGACTTTGAACTGTCGCTGATCAGCGACGCCGAGCAGAAGGTCAAGCTGTCGAAGTTCCGCGGTGCGCGGCCTGTGGCGCTGATCTTCGGCAGTTGTACTTGAGGCCCGTTCGTCGCTTCAGCTGGTCAGCTGAAGGACATGCACTCGAAGTTCGGCGATCGCGTCGAGTTTCTGTTCGTGTATTGCCGTGAAGCCCATCCTGTCGACGGCGTGTCCCCGGGCGCGAAGACGATGATCGAGGACCCGATCACCAACGCCGAACGCCGTGAGGTCGCCAGCAAGTTCGTCGAGGAGATCGGCTTTGCGATGCCGGCGCTGCTCGATCAGGTCGACGACGCGGTGAGCAAGGCCTACGCCTCGTTCCCGGATCGCCTCTACCTCGTCGGCACGGACGGCAAGATCGCCTACGCCGGCGCGCGCGGCCCGCTCGGATTCAAGCCAGCCGAATTGGAGAAGGCCATCGAGCTAGCCCTCGCGCCGCCGAATCCAACGAAGCGCCGCGACAAGTGAGCGGCGCCGCGCGCCCGAACGGGCCGCGCGGGGCATCGGGGACGTCAGAACACGAACGAAGTGCCGACGTAGACGAAGTCGACGTCGCTGCCGGTCACGCCCGGGCCCTTCACGCCGTCGCCCGTGAACACGTGCGACCAGCCGGCGTAAACGTCGAGATGGCGCCCGAAGCGATGCGTCAGCAGGACGTCGATCTCCTGGCCGATCTCGCGCCCGGTCGGGTCGATGCTCGGCGCCGTGCTGGCGCCGTTCGCGGCGTAGAGGTCATCGGCGTCGTCGTAGAGCCACAGCGCGTGGCCGGTGACCGTCAGCGTCGTCGCTTCGGCCAGCGACCACGACGCGCCGAGGTGCGCGGCGAGGACGTTCTGACGGCCGACGACGTCGGCGTAGCCGAGGTACGGATGGCCGAGCGGGTAGTTCTGGAAGTACGTGCCGACATGGCCGCCGGGGCGCGCGCCGCCGCTGGCGACGTCGCCGCCGCCGAACACGCGCGGCGCGCCGCAAGCGTCGGGCAGGCGCCGGCCGAGCGCGGCGGCGGCGAACCAGCCGTTGGCGCGCTCGTCGCCGACCTCGCCAGTTTGCAGCGCCGCCTCGACTTCGCCATCGTAGGGGCCGCCGAGCGGGCCGAAGCTGCGCGCGCCGAGCGTGTGCCGGCGCTCGTCGCCCTGCGTGCCCTGTGTGCGCGCGTCGGGTCGCCGGGCGCCGAGCAGGTAGAGGTCGAGGCCGCGGTCGTGCTTGCTCGCGTCCTTGGTGGCGTAGACGCCGTAGAACGCGCGCTCGCGGTCGGCGAAGTTGAGACTGGTCGGGTTGTTGGGCACGAACCAGGTCGCGAACGTCTGCGTGCGGAAGCCCAACACCGTGCCGTGCAGCGACGCGCCGTCCCAGCTGTTGAGCACGTTGTTCCACGGGTCCGGGCTGACCACGCGCTGCGCGCCGAACAGGAGGGATTGTCGGCCGAGCCGCAGCCGCACCGGCGCGCCGCCGTTGGGCGCGCTGAGCTCGAGGAATCCCTGGTAGAGGCCAAAAGTGTCGACGTCGGTGACGCGGCGGCCGCCGGGCAGGTCGCGGTCGCTCGACTGCGCCGTGCGCGGCTCGACGTAGACGCGCACATGCTCGCCGAAGTGCATGTCGGCGTGCAGGTGCATGCGGAACAGGTTGAAGGTGTCGCGATCGCCCGGCGCGCGCGCGCCGAAGCCGAAGCCGTCCCATGCCTCGAAGCGGTCGTCGATGCGGCCACCGAACGACACCCACGCGCGGCCGTCGGCGGTCAGGCGCACGTGCTTGATGGCGTCGAGCGGACTGGACGCGCCGGCGCGCGGCTTCGACCAGTCCTCGTCCTGGCGCAGGACGCGCCAGTCCGGATGCGTCGCCTGCGGCGGCGGCGTCTGCGCGGCGGCGCCGGCGGCGAGGCCGACAAGGGTCGAGACGGCGCGAAGGTTCATGGCGCGGCGCGATCCGGGTTCACGCCGGCGGCCTTGCGCCGCACAGCGCCGCGAGCATCGCCACCAGCGGCCGGCCGCTCGGGCGGCCGTGCTGCCAGTCGCCGCCCTCGCAGCCGCTGCCGCCGATGTCGACGTGCGTGAACGGCATTGGCACGGCGCTGTCGCTGCCGTGCTTGGCGAGGCCCGACGCGAGGCAGAGGAACGCCATCGGGAACTGATGGCCGCGCGCGGTGCCGCTGCTCGGCAGGTTGTTGCACGACAGCGTGTCGTCGGCCTTGCTCTTCGGCGCGACGAAGTCGAAGTCCTCGCGGCGCAGGCGCGAGACCTCGAACGGGTCGCCGACGGCGTCGCCGACTTGCATCAGCGACTCGGCGGCGGCGGCGGCGCGCGCCGGGCCGTTGTCGAGCGCGATGTTGTACGGGCCGACGGCGCGGCCGGCGTGGCCGGTCAGCGTCGCGACGGTCAGCAGGTGCGGTTGCTCGGCGCGCGCGGCCTCCAGCCGCAGGTGGCTCAGCAGGTCGGCGAGCACGAGGCGCCCCTCGGCATCGGTGTTGCCGATGCGCACGCGGCAGCCGGCGTGGCTCGTGATGATCTCGTCGCTGACGAACGCGTCGCTGCCGATGCTGTTGCGCACCACGCCGAGCTCGGCGACGAGCCGCACGCCCTTGAGCCCGAGCTTCGCCGCTGTGAGCACGAGGCCGGCGACCGCCGCCGCGCCGCCCTTGTCGCGGCTCATGCCGGCCATGAAGCCGCCGGTCTTCAGGTCAGCACCGCCGGTGTCGTAGGTCAGGCCCTTGCCGGCGAGCAGCAGCGTGCGCTCGATCTTGCCCTTGGGCGCGTACTCCAGCCGCACGACGCACGGCCGGTGGCGCGGCACGGCGAGCGACGCGCGCGCGACCGCCATCAGCAGCGGGTACTCCCGCTGCAGCTTCTTGACGTCTTTCTGGACCGTCACCTTGACCTTGCTGCCGCGGAACGCGTCCTGCACGAACGCGGCGAAGCGCGGCGGCGCCATGCGCTCGGGCTCGGTGCCGCACAGGTCGCGCGCGAGGCGCAGGCCGGCCTCGGTCGCCTCGACCCACGCCGCCGCCTTGGCCGGGAACGCGCCGCCGAGCACGCCGACGCCGAGCGTCTTCACCGGTTCGGTGGCGGCCGCTCCGAGCGCTTCGCGCGCTTCGAGCGGTTCCCACAGGCCGCCGGCAGCGCCGAGTGCGGCGACGGTGGCGAAGTGCGCGTAGGCGGGGTTCTTCGGCGGGCTCTGCAGCAGCAGCAGCACTGCGGAAGCGCCGGCGTCGCGGGCGCGGCGCACGCCGGCCTTGGCGGCTTCGGCGTAGCGGCGCACGTCGTCGTGGTCGCGCTGCAGCGGGCCGGTCGGCGCGACGACGAGGCGATGGCCGGCGAGGCCGTCAGCCGGCAGCAGGTTGACCGCGCTCGCCATGCGCGTGTCGGCCTTGGCCAGCGCGGTGAGCGGCGCCTTCAGTGCGGCGACGTAGCCGCCGAGCCCGGCGGGGGTGTGGGCGACGAGGACGACGGCGTCGAAACCGCCGCCGGGGGCGGCGGCCTTGCTGGGATCCTGGACGGCGACGATGCGGAGCATCGCGGCATCGTGGAGCGGCGGCGACTGCGGCGCAACGATGCCACGGCGGCTTGGCCGGGACGGCGCCCCGCGCCGCGCGGTCGGTCCATCGCATGCCCGCACCGGCGATCGACGCCCCATCGCGGTGTGCAACGGAGCGCGCCGGCGGCCGCGTGTTCGAGGTGTCGCATGCTCGCACCGAGGATCGCCGCGCTCTCGTCGGCGGGTCGGCCGACCGTAGCATCGTCGGTTCGCCACATGCCCAACCGCCTCATGAGCCACGCCGTCCGTTCGCCATCGTCCGTCCTCGCTGCCTTCGTCGTCCTCGCCGCCGCCGCGACTGCGCAGGGCGACGCGAAGCTGACCTTCGCCGACACCAAGAAGCCGCTGCAGTGGCAGGGCGCAGCGCCGCCAGCCCAGCTCGTCGACGGCGGCCGCAAGGTCGAACTGCGCGTCGACGGCAAGGCGGTCTGGTTCGATCCGGCGACTGGCGCGCTCGCCGAAAAGCCGGCTGACCAAGCGTCGCCGCCGCCCTCGGCCGCGCGCAAGGTCGTCGTGGTGCGCGACGGCGACCTGTGGCTCGACGAGGTCGCGCCCGGCGGCAACGGCGGCCGCCGCCGGGGCGGCGCGCGCAA
>VGZG01000051.1 GCA_016872675.1 Planctomycetota bacterium | reverse complement strand
CCGTGAAGACGCGCGCGCCGTCGCGCGAACTCGCCAACGCCAACGGTCGCATGCCCGGCAGGTCGACGAACACGCCGTGCGGCGTCAGCGTCTGGTTGACCGGCGTCTGCTGGCGGCTGCCGTCGGCTTCGCGGCCAACCGGCGCGGTCGGCGCGGCGAGGCGTTCGGGGGCCGAGCAGGCGGCGAGGACGAAGGACAGCGAAGCGACGAAGCGGCGCATCGCACCATGCTGCCGCGCGTCGGACGACCGTCAAACCATGGTTCGCAACGTCGTCGTGACGATTGGTCGCCGCCCGCTCCGTCAGCGATCGCGCGGCCGGAACAGCCGTGCCCAGCGGCCGACCTTGGCGTGCAGGCCGACTTCGTTGGCTGCCGCGGCGGCGCGCAGCACGCCCTGGCCGTCGACGAACAGCAGCCACGGCGCGCTGCCGTCGAACGGCTCGCCGACGACGTGCTCGATGACCGGCATCGGCCGCGTGCGGCGGTCGGCGAGCATGTCCTGCGCCCGCTGCCGTTCGGCGGCGGGCATCGCCTTGGGCACCGCCAGGACCCATTCCTGCGGGTGCTCGTTGGTGTCGCTGAGCAGCTTCGACAGCACCGGCAGCACGCGCGGGATCGCGTCGACCGGCGAGTCGCCTTCGCTCGTCGGCTTCGGCAGCAGCATCACCAGCGTGCCCAGCGGATGGACCGGCACGCCGCGCACCGGCAGCAGCAGCAGTTCGTCGAGGCCGTTGTCGGGCTGCACGGCGAGGTCGAGGCCGGCGACCAGCGCAGCGAGCTCGCCGTCGCGGCGTTGCACCGTCGGCTGCTGCACGCGGATCGCGCCCATGCCGGTGGCGAAGCCGACGTGGCCCTCGATCGGCGTGCCGTCGTGGACCGCGTAGCGGATCGCCGCCTCGCCGTTGATCTCGACCATGAGCCGAGGGCCGCGGACGTGCAGCGCGAAGTCGAACCACGGCGCGTCCGGCAAGATCGATGTGCTGTGGCCGCCCGCGGTGTCGGGCATCTGGCCGTCGCGTTCCCACATGCCTTGCAGCGAGAAGCCGATCGAACCGTCCTTGCGCGCCGTCTCGCTGCGGCCGGTCGCGTAGTCCCAGTCGCCGGACGAGAACGAGATGCGGATGCCGCGGTCGCGGCGCGTGTGGCCGAGCACGATTGCGCCGCTGGCGAACGACGTCGTCAGGTGCACGCGCCCGCGCACGACGTAGTCGCCGGGCGCGGTCCACGCGACGGTGTGCGCGAAGGCGTCGCGCTGGTGGGCGTGGCGATCGAGCGTGCCGGTGCTGTCGCGCGGTTTCTCGCGGCCGACGTGCAGGTCGCCGTCGGCGGTCGCGTACCACAGGCCGGCAGCGCGCCGTTCGTCGAAGCCGAGCAGGCTCGACTCGGCGTAGCCGAAGCCGCCGAGACTGCGCGGCAGCGGCGGCGGCGCGCCGCGCGGCAGGCCTTGGAGTCGCGGCAGCGCCAGCAGCGCGGCGACGCGGCCGTGGTCCTCGACCAGCGCGGCGGCCGACGTCGGCGCCTTGTCGGCGAGTGCTTGCGCCTGACCGGCGAGCGCGTCGAGGTACGCCTTGGCCTTCGGCAGCGTTGCGGCGAGCAGCGGCGCGTCCTTCGGCGCGAGCGCTGGGAAGTGCCGGCCGGCGACCACCGCGAACGCCTGCGCGGCGTCCGGCGCCTTGCCGGCGCGCAGGCCCGCGAGCACCGCGTTGGCCGTCTCCGGCCGCCAGCCGTCGACGGCGAGCGACCACAGGCCGGCGGCGATCGCGCCGTCGTGGTCGCCGACCTCGTGCAGCAGCAGCGTCGCCGCCATCGCGTGCTCCTGGCCGAAGAACGGCTCGGCGTGCGCGCGCGACCACGTCCACGTCAGCTCGTCCATCACCATCGGCGCGGTGTCGCCCGGGCCGAGGCCGCCGTAGCGGCCGACCCAGTTGTTCTGCGGGCCGCGGCGTCGCTCGTCGAGGAAGTCGTAGCAGCCGCGCGTGAACGTCTCCCAATCCTTGAACACCTCGTCGAACGTCTTCGGCCGGCCCTCCTTGCCGTCGGCGAACGACGACGCGAAGTAGCCGACCGGATCCTTGCCGCCGGCGCGCGCGTTCTTCTCGTACGTCGCCAGCGCCGAGCGGTAGCGCGGCGCGCCCGGCGGGTAGCTGCGCAGGAACGCGTACAGGGCGTAGCCCGCGAAGTAGTTGTCGCGGTACTCCTCGATCTCGCCCTTCAGCAGCTTCTCGAAGCGATCGCGGCCGCCGTAGCCCTTGTAGTAGGTGTGCGCGACGGTGCCGACCTGCAGGAAGTCGTCGACGAAGTCCTTGTCGGCCATCTTGCTGTAGTGGCCGCCGGTCCAGCTGGCGTGGCCTTCGGCGTACCACGCGCCGAGGAACGGCTTGAGCACGCCGTCGAAGCGGTGCGTCAGTTCGTGCGTCAGCGTGCGGCCGAGGCCGGGGATGTTGCCCCACGCGAAGCGCACCGTCGTGCGATCGCCGGACTGGAAGCCGCCGGCCCACCAGAACGGCGTGCCCTCGGTCTCCATGTCGCTCTGCACGGGCACGATGCGCACGAGGCCTTGGCGCTCGCCGAATGGGTCGACCCCGTAGTGCGCGATCAGCCGCGCGTGGTGCAGCTCGATCGTGCGCGCGGTGCCGAGCAGCGTGTGGTAGCCGCAGTTGGTCTCGACGCGGTACTTGCCGGTCGGGCTCACGGCGACGCCTGGGCTGCGCCAATCGCGGTGCGCCTGCGTGAACGTCTCCTGCGCCGACGCGTCGAGCGCTTCCAGCTCGGCGACCGTCCAGACCTTGGTCGGCTGCACCGGCTGCTGGCTCTGCTCGGCGAGCACGCGCGCGGCGTCTTCGCCGGCCTTGCCCGGATCGCGGCCCGGCGGGCCCTTGAGGTCCTTGAGCCCCGCCTGCCGGCGCAGGCCGACGAGGATGCGCGCGGCGCGCACGCGCTGGTCCTCGACCTTGGTCGGATCGCCGTCGGCGCCGGTGGTCGGCGCGGCCTTGCCGTCCTTCGGTTTGCTGACGGACTTCTTCGCCAGCACCTTGGCGAGCGCTGCGAACACTGCGTCGTAGTCGGCGGCGAAGCCGGCCTGGATCGCGTCCACCGCAGGCGCGGCCGCGCCGAGCGCGCCCGGCGCGCCGATGCCGAGCTCGAGCAGCAGCTCGGAAGCCCAGCGCACCAGCGGCGCGCGCGCGCCGTTCTGCTTCGGCGTCGCCTTCTGCTTGTCGACGTAGCGCGCGATCTCGGCGATCGCCGCCGCGCGCAGCGCCGCGAGGTCGAGCGCTGGCTTGAGCGTCGCTTCGAAGCCGCCGGCCGCGGCCGCCTTCTTCTGCGCCGCGTCGAGCTTGAGCTTGCCCTGTGCGTCGGCGGCCGCGCGCACGAAGCGCTCGGCCCACAGCGGCGCGAAGTCGCCGTCGCCGCGCCACGCCAGCGCGAGGTCGAACAGGATCGCCGCCGCCGACGGATGGAACTGCAGCGCTTCCAGCAGGTGCTTCTGCGCCGCCGTCGCGTCGTTGGCGGCGAGCGCGTCATTGCCGGTCTGCCAGCGCACCTTCGCCGCGCCCTGCTCGGGCACGACGGTCTCGAGCGACAGGTCCTTGGGCATCGGCGCGCCGGGCGGCACCTGGGCGGCGGCGACGGCGATCGGAGTCAGCGACGCGGCGAGGAGGCGGACGAGGGCGCGCATGCGAGGCGGCGATGGTCGGCGGCTGCGCGCGGCGAGGCAACCCCGGGGGCGGTGATTGTGGCGTTCCTCGTGCCGTGCCAGGAAGCGATCCCTGTCCTCGCGACGGCGATTGTTGCCAGCGCGCAGTGGTGCGCGCGGCGCGCGCGTCCTCAGGCCCGCACGTGCAGGTCGTCGCCGCCGAACACGAGCTGCAGCGGTTCCAGCACGACCTGCTTCGGCCCGGCCTCGACCGTGCCCGCGGCCCAGGCCTGCACCCCGGCGGCGCGCGCGATCTCCACGGTGCGCGCGGCGTCGGCGGCGGCGACGAACAGCGCGTAGCCAGCGCCCATGTTGAGGTTGCCGTACGCGGCGCGGTCGTCGCTGCCGGTCTGCTGCTGCAGGAACTGCAGCACCTCCGGCACCGGCGGCAGCGCATGGAAGCGGTAGGTCAGTGCCTTGCCGTGGCGCATCACCTTGCGCCAGCCGTGGCCGGTGATGTTGGCCTGGTAGTGCGGCACGATGCCGGCCTTGGCGAGCGCTTCGGTCACCGGGCTGTACAGCACGGTCGGCGCCAGCAGCGCCTCGCCGAACAACGCGCCGCTCGGCAGCTTGGTCGCGTAGCCGGCGGGCAGGCGTTCGGCCAGCTTGCGCGCGAGCGAGACGCCGTTGGCGTGGATGCCCGAGCTGCCGAGCAGCACGATCGCATCGCCGGGGCCGAGCCGTTCGCCGAGCGTCAGCCGGGCCTTGGGCCGCACGAGGCCGACGCACGACGCGGCGAGGTCGATGCGGTCGTCGGCGACGACGCCGGCGAGCGCTGGCGTCTCGCCGCCGCCCCAGGCGACGCCGCACGCGTCGCAGGCCGCGCGCCAGCCGTCGACGAGGTCCTTGGCGCGCTGCGCGTCGTCGAACCACGCGCTGCCGCCGGCGGCCCAGTATGCGTGCACCGACACCGGCGTCGCGCCGACGGTGATCAGGTCGTTGATCGCCATCGCCAGCGTGTCCTGCGCGATCTGGTTGTAGTACGTCCTGCCGGTGACCTTGCGCGTCGCGTCGGCGACCAGCGCCTTGGTGCCCAGGCACTCGGTGATCGAGGCGAGGTAGAAGTCGCCGCAGTCGACGAGGTAGGCCGATTCGCCGCGCGAGGCGCCGACTTCCTGCAGGCCGTGGCGGCGCAGGTTGCCCGCGGTCGCCGCCGCGGCCTGCTGTGCCAGGATCTTCAGCGGGTCGATCTTGCCGTAGTCGACGCCGGCCTGCTTGTAGTCGATGGGGGCCATGGCGACAGGATGGACGGCGGGGGGCTCGAATGCGAGGGTCTGCGTGCGGCGGGCGGCGTGGCGTTGCGTGTGCGGCCACGGTGCGGTGCGTGTACCGGTTGCCGGGCCGCCGCCACACGCACCGCGACCGATCTCCGCGGGACTCGTTGCCGTTCAAACTGCGCGGTAGTTGCGATATCGCAATGACGCTGGCGCCGTCGCGCTGGAGCGCCAGCAGCAGTGCCAGCAGTCCGGCCTCGAACCAGGCGCCGAGATCGGCCGCGAGCTGGCCGGTGCCGGAAGCGTCGACGCTCGGACTGCTGGCGGCGTGGCTGCTGCGCGGTCGGCGGCGGTAGAAGGTGGCGCGGACTTAGGTCGGCTGGCGAAGTGCGCTACTCCCCGAGAGGCTTCGTCAGGCTCCACAGCGTGCGCCAGACGAACAGCGACAGGAACGCCGCCAGCGACGCGAACACGCGCACGATCCAGGCGTGCGGCTCCTCGTCGACGAAGGCGACGAGCGGCAGCCACCACAGCGCCGCGCACAGCGCGAGCGCCGTCCAGCGGCCGCGGCCGAAGGTCCACTCGACGCGCAGCACCAGCAGCACGCCGGCGGCGAGCCAGAGGAAGCCCTTCGACGACGGCGCTCCCTCGGTGAGAAAGCAGCGCCACAGCCCGTAGCCAAGGCCGTAGCAACCGGCGAGCGCGAGCGCGCGCCGCAGGACCCACAGGAAGCGCCGCGCGCCGCGCGCCATCGCTTCGATCTCGGGCTCGCGCGGGGTCGTCGGGTCGCTGGTCATCGCGGCGGATCCTACGGCGGGCGGGCGGTCGCGCTACGCTGCGGCGATGACGACGAAGCTGCTGACGCACCTGCTGGGCTTCGTCGTGCAACTCGGCCTGCTGCTCGCCGTCGTCTGGCTCGCCAAGCGCGGCCACTACCCGACCCTCGCCGAGCCGGATCCCGACTGCGCGCCGACGCGCGGCGACGCGTGGCGCAACCGCGCGAGCGTCGCGCTGGCGCTCGGCTTCGGCGCGCTCGCTGGCACAGGCCTCGCGCTGGTGCCGCCGCCCGAGGCCGCGCAGCAACTCGCGCGCATCGCCGCGTACGCCGGCAGCTTCGGCCCGATCCTCGGCGGCTTCTTCTTCGGCCTCGCGTGCGCGGCGCTGGTCGCCTACCCGCTCGCCGAGCGCATGGTCGCGCCCGGTCCGCTGCAGCACTTCCTGTGGCGCAGCGGTGGCCAGTGGAACCAGGTCTGGCGGCGCTTCCACGACGGCCGCGTGGTCGACCCGCGCCCATTGACCAGGTCGACGGCGCGCATCGTGCTGTTCGCGGCGCTGCTGCTGCACTTCTCGCTGCGCGAGCAGCACGTGACCTTCACCGAGGCCGGCGTCGTCTGGCGTGATTGGCCGTGGCAGGGCGAGACCGAGATCGCGTGGAAGGACGTGACTGCCGTCGAAGTCGTCGCGTCGTTCGAGGCGCTGAGCGGCAACGTCCGCGACATTCCGACCCTGCGGTTGCAGGTGCGCGGCGGCGAGCCGCTGACGCTCGGCCGTTTCGTGCAGCGGCGCCGGGACTACTGGGAGCGGCTCGGCGAACTCGCAGCCGCGCGCGCCGGCGTGCCGCTGACCGAAGCGCCGCGCTGACGCCGCCGCGGACTGGCGGTGCCGTCGCGCACGGGGCGCTTGCGGCGAACCGGCTGAGGCGCGCCCGCCGGACCGCCGCTATCGTCCGCGCCTTCGCCATGGCCACCAACCCTCCCTTCCGCCGCGTGCTGATCGCCAACCGCGGCGAGATCGCGCTGCGTATCACGCGCGGGCTGCGCGAACTCGGCATCGAGTCGGTCGCGGTGCACAGCGACGTCGACGCGCGCTGCGCCCACGTGCTCGCCGCCGACCACGCCATCGCGCTCGGCGGCAACACCAGCGCCGAGAGCTACCTCGACTTCGGCAAGGTCCTGGCCGCCGCCAAGCGCGCCGGCGCCGAGGCGATCCACCCCGGCTACGGCTTCCTCAGCGAGAACGCCGCGTTCGCCCGCGCCGTGCGCGACGCCGGCCTCGTGTTCGTCGGCCCCAACCCCGAAGCGATGGATCGCCTCGGCGGCAAGAAGGCCGCGCGCGAGGAGGCGATGGCCGCCGGCGTGCCGGTGATCCCGGGCACCGAGAAGGACACCGGCGACGCCGACCTGATCGCGTATGGCAAGCAGATCGGCATGCCGGTGATGGTGAAGGCGAGCGCTGGCGGCGGCGGCCGCGGCATGCGCATGGTCGAACGCGAACAAGACCTCGCCGAGGCGCTGGCCGCGGGCCGGCGCGAGGCGAAGGCGTCGTTCGGCGACGACCGCATGATCCTCGAGCGCGCGGTGTTGCCGGCGCGGCACATCGAGATCCAGCTGATCGGCGACCAGCACGGGCACGTCGTGTCGCTGCACGAGCGCGAGTGCTCGGTGCAGCGCCGCCACCAGAAGGTGCTGGAGGAAGCGCCGTCGGCCGTCGTCGACGAGGCGCTGCGCCAGCGCATGGGCGCTGCCGCGGTCGCGCTCGCCAAACGCGTCGGCTACGACAACGCCGGCACCGCCGAGTTCCTGCTCGACCCCAAGGGCAACTTCTACTTCCTCGAGGTCAACACGCGCCTGCAGGTCGAGCACCCGGTCACCGAGCTCGTCACCGGCGTCGACCTCGTGCACCTGCAGTTGCACGTCGCCGCCGGCGGCCGTCTGGAGCAGTTGCTCGCCGGCCGCGACCTGCGGCCGCGCGGCCACGCCATCGAAGCGCGCATCTGCGCCGAGTCGCCGGAGACCGGCTACATCCCCGCGGCTGGCCCGCTGCGCTTCGTGCGCGAGGCGGAAGGGCCCGGCGTGCGCGTCGACAGCGGCGTGTACTCGGGCTGGGAGGTGCCGCCGTACTACGACTCGATGCTCGCCAAGCTCGTCGTGCATGCGCCCGATCGCGCGACCGCGTGCGCGCGGCTCAGCCAGGCGCTGCGCGACATGGTCTACCTCGGCATCCCGACCAACGTCGACTTCCTGAAGCGCGTCGTCGACGACGCGGCGTTCCGCACGGCCGCGATCTCGACCGACATGCTCAAGCACCGGCCCGAACTCGCCGCCGGCGACAAGGTCGGGCCCGACGACCACGCGCTCGCGGCGGCGGTGTTGACGCAGGCGCTCGGCAAGGCCGACGGCGGCAACGGCGGCGCGGCGGGCGCGGCAGGCAGCAGTGGCGGCGACGCCGGTTCGACCGCGGTGTGGCAGACGCTCGGCGGGTTCCGCCTGTTCGAGGGGGCAGCACGATGAAGATCACGCGCGAGTTCGTGCGCGACGGCAAGACCGTCGCGGTGACGGCCGAATTCGTCGAAGGCGATCGCTGGCGCGTGCGCGTCGGCGACGCCGTGCACGAGTACCACGCCAAGGCGCTCGGCGACGGCGGCGTGCGGATGCAGTCGGTCGGCGAGTCGCCGGCCCGCGCGTTCGTCGCCTACGGCGTGCCGGCCAACAAGGCCTACATGGTGCGCGCCGACGGCCGCACGTGGACGCTCGACGCCCCGGCGCAGAAGCGCGGCGGCGGCGCGTCGGCCGGCGACGGCACCGTGCGCGCGCCGATGACCGGCACCGTGCTCGAGGTCGCCTGCAAGCCGGGCGACGAAGTGACCGCCGAGCAGACGCTCGTCGTCGTCTCGGCGATGAAGATGGAGCACAAGCTGACGGCTGGCGTCGCTGGCACGGTCAAGAAGGTCGCCGCGCAGAAGGGCGGCACCGTCGACCAGGGCGCCGAGCTCGTCGTCGTCGAGCCCAAGAAGGCGCAGACCAAGACGTGACCGACCCGCGCTTTCCGATCGGTCCGTTCGTCCCGCCTGGCGTGGGGGACGATGCGACAGGCGGGGGGAGCGTAGCAGGCGCTGGAGCGGCGCGTCCGGAGCAGTCCGCCCGCGCACGTTCGTCGCGGGCGGATGCTCCTACCCCGGCGGCTCACACTGCTTGATCGCGCGCAGCCAGTTGGCGAGGTCGTCGTGCGCACCGGCCGCGTCGGCGTGGTGGCGCACCGGCGCGAGCCACTCCGGCACGGCGCTCTGCATACGGTCATCGCCAGGCAGCCTGGCGGGACAGCATTGATGCGCGGCTTGTCTCGTCGGGCGGCGGTACGCGCGGCGCTTCGCTGGTCGGGTTCGGCACGGCGCGCGCGGCTCGTTAGGATGCCGCGCCCTTTCCGTCATGGCCATCGCCGACGCCACGCCTGCGCCGCAGCCCGACGAGTCGCTCGTCGCCAGCGGCCTGTCCGGCCTGTGCGCGGCGCTGCCGGGCAACAAGGGCCTGCTGGCGCGCCGGCTGGTGGCCGCCGGCCGCACGCCCAACCGCTTCGAGTTCGACCGCAAGGGCATGCGGTTGTCGCCCGACGAGGAGGCAGCGCTACAGCGCTGGCTCGCCGCCGGCCTCGTCACCCGCGTCGACAAGGAGACGCGCGCCAAGGACGGCACGGTCAAGCTGCTGCTCGCCTTGCGCGACGGCAAGAAGGTCGAGACCGTCGCCATGCCGATCGGCGCGTGCTGCGTGTCGACACAGGTCGGCTGTGCCGTCGGCTGCCGCTTCTGCGCGTCGGGCCTGTTTGGCGTCGAGCGGCATCTGTCGGTCGACGAGATCGTCGAGCAGGTGGTGCACGCGCGCCGCCACATGCGCATCGACCGCATCGTCTACATGGGCATGGGCGAGCCGAGCCACAACCTCGACAACGTCATGGC
Source organism: Planctomycetota bacterium (assembly GCA_016872675.1). Classification (GTDB taxonomy): domain Bacteria; phylum Planctomycetota; class UBA1135; order UBA1135; family UBA2386; genus UBA2386. The sequence goes on along the minus strand of VGZG01000051.1, from coordinate 13,326 downwards.
CGCGGTCGCGCGCGTGCACGACGAAGCGCTGATCTCGCCCAAGCGCCAGACGTTTTCGACCGTCGGCGGCGTCAAGCCGCTGACGCGCATGCGCGAGTTCGCGGTCAAGCCGTGCCTCGCGCTGTCGCTGCACTCCGCCAACGAGCAGAAGCGCCGCGAGCTGCTGCCGCGCGCCCACAAGGACCCGCTGCCCGACATCGTCGCCGCAGCCGACGCGTACGCGCAAGACGTCGGCACGCCGATCCAGTTCGAGTGGACGATGCTCGAAGGCATCAACGACTCCGACCAGGACGTCGACGAACTGTGCACGCTGCTGCAGGGCGTGCGCGGCTACGTCAACTTCATCGTCTACAACCCGGTCGACGGCCTGCCGTTCCGCGCGCCGAGCCGCGAGCGCATGGTCGCGATGGTGCGCGCGGTGAAGACGCGCGGCATCCTGGCGACGATCCGCGACTCGTCGGGGCCTGACGCCGAGGCGGCGTGCGGGCAGTTGCGGTTGCGCGATCGCGTCGGCTGAGGGCGGGTGGTCGGCGGTCAGCGCGCCGCCTGCTCCGCCCGCGCGATGCTGCGCTCGTGCAGCCGCCGCAGCAGCAGCTGCGCGAGTAGCGCCCCGCACAGCGCCATCGTCATGTCCATCTGCGTGTCCCACGGGTCGCCCTGCGTGCCCAGCCACTCCGGGCCCGACGCGGGGTACCAGACCTTGACGACGGTCATCTCCAGCAGCTCGTAGCTCGCCGAGAACGCGAGGCAGCAGCCGGTCACCAGCCAGAACAGCGTGCCGCCGCGCGGCAGCCCGCGCCGGCGGATCAACCATTCGCGCAGCAACACCGCCGGCACGAAGCCTTGGAAGAAGTGGCCGATGCGATCGACCGGGTTGCGCAGCAGGCCGAGCGCGTCCATCACCGCCTGCGGGAACGGCACGTTGGCGAACTCGTAGCGACCGCCGAGGCATTGGATGAAGAAGAACCACGCCAGCAGCGCGTAGCTCAGGTCGGAGAAGCGGAACCAGCGGCGGCGGATCGCGAACACGATCATCACTGCGGTCAGCGGCAGCAGCTCGAAGGCGCAGACGGCGACGTCCTTGGTGCCGGCGAAGGCCCACGCGAGGCCGAGCGCGCACAGCGCCATCAGCAGCGGGAAGAGCCAGGGACGTTGCCGCAGGAGCGCGCTGTCGTGCATGGTGGCAGGCTATCGCGGCGCCGGGGCGGGCCGGCGCGCGGAGCGCACTTCCAGGCGCCGCGCGCGGCGAACGCCTGGAAGTGGCGGGCGAACTCCAGGTCGGGCACGTTGTCCTCGATCGCGACCTGCGCTTCGCGCAAGACCGCCACAGCTCCGGGTGGTAGAGGCCGTCGTTCGCCTTCTTCAGCACGAGGCCGCGCTGGCCGGCGCCGAGCGTGATGCGAGGAAGCGCATGGCGGCGGGCGCCGCGACCCGTTGAGCGGCGGTGCGCTGCGTCCCGATCGCCTCGCCGTTCGTGCTGGCGGTCGCTCACGCAAGCGCGCCGCCGTCAGTCCAGCATGGCGCTGGCGAGCACGGCCACGCCGGCGATGTCGGCCGCCTTGCAGCCGCGGGACAGGTCGAGCCAGGGTCGGCGCAGGCCCTGTAGCAGCGGACCGTAGGCGGCGAAGCCGCCGAGGCGCTCGGCCAGCTTGTAGGCGATGTTGCCGGCGTCGAGGTCGGGGAACACGAACACGTTGGCGCGCCCCTGCAGCGGGCTGTCGGCGCACTTGCGCGCAGCGACCGCGGGCACGTAGGCGGCGTCGAACTGCAGCTCGCCGTCGCTGGCGACGCCCGGGCAGAGCGCGCGGAAGCGCGCCACTGCGGCGCGCGTCTTGTCGACCTTGGCGTGCTCGGCGCTGCCGCGCGTGCTGAACGACAGGAAGGCGACGCGCGGCTCCTGGCCGGTGAAGCGGCGGTGGTTGGCGGCGGTCGCGGCGGCGATGTGCGCGAGTTGCTCGGCGTCCGGATCCGGCACCACGCCGCAGTCGGCGAACGACAGCGCTTCGTCGCCGCGCGTCATCAGGAACATCGAGCTGACGAGCGGCATGCCCGGCGCGGTGCCGAGGCAGAACAGGCCGGCGCGGATGACGTCGGCGGTGGCGTGCGCTGCGCCCGTCACGCCGGCGTCGGCGTGGCCGAGCGCGACGAGGCCGGCGCCGAACATCACCGGCTGCGCGGCGAGTTCGCGCGCCTGCGCTTCGCTGAGTCCCTTGTGCTTGCGGCGCTCGTGCAGCAGCCGCGCGACCTCGGGCAGCCGCGGATCGCGCGCCGGATCGTCGACCCAGACGACGTCGCACAGGCCGTCGCGTTCGAGCAGCGCGCGCGCCTCGACGGTGCGCGGGTCGCCGGTCTCGGGCAGCGCGATGCGGGCGCGGCGGGCGCGCGCGCGGGCGCGCAGGTCAGCGAGGACGTCGGGCATCGTCGGTGGGTCTACGCGGCGGGGGTGATGACGGCAACGGGTTGGCGGCGCGAAGTCCGCCGCGCCGCCCTAGCGCTCGACCTCGATCTCCAGCAGCGCGAGCCCGTGCGTCTTGCCCTGCGCGTCGGTCTTCAGGCTCTCGCTGCCGCCGCCGCCGAGCGAGTCGCGCAGCAGGAAGTTGAGGGCCAGCATGTTGGGCGCCTCGTAGCGCGTGACCTCGCCCTTGCAGATGGCGTGGAAGTGGCGCTTCACGCGTTCGACGGTGAGTTGCGCCTTGATCACCTCGTAGTCGCGCTGGTTGGTGACGAAGACGCCGACGTTGCTGCCGTCGCCCTTGTCGCCGCTGCGCGCGAACGCGAACTCCTTGAGCTTGACCTTGGCCATCACGACACCTCCACGCGCACGGTCGTCTTCACTTGCGTCTTGTCGAGCAGCGCCGGCCAGTAGCCGACGATGTCGGTCGCTTTGGGGCGGCCGCCGGCGAAGCCGGTGACGCCGGGCGGGCCGCTGGTCACCAGCGGCACGATCTCCATGCCGAAGCGATCGACCTTGTCCTCGTCGGCGCACTTCACGCCCAGGCGCAGCACGACCTCCGGCGGGTCGCTGGCCTCGTTGATGCCGGCGTGGCAGACGCCGGCGCCGACGATCTCGACGAGCTTCTCGTGCTCGGCGAACGTGCAGCCATCGAGCGCGAGACGGCCCCAGACGATGTCGGCGCACAGCTTGGCCTTGGCGACCGCGTCGGGGCCGCTGACCGTCAGCTGGCCTGTCGCCTTGAAGCCGTTCTGGTAGCTGAGCGAGACCTTGTACGTCGGCGTCGCTGGCCCGCCCTTGATGCCGGACAGGCGCACGCGGTCTTTGCCCACTTCCTCGACGACGGCCGACGTGAAGTCCGCCGTGCAGTCGGGGCCGAGGTAACGCTTGGGATCGCCCATCTCGTACAGCAGCTGCGAGATCACCGTGTTGCGGTTGACGAGGCCGCCGGTGCCGTCGTGCTTGGTGACCACGAACGAGCCGTCAGGCGAGGCTTCGATCACCGGGTAGCCGATGCGCACGAAGTCCTTCACCTCGCGCCAGCCGGTGAAGTTGCCGCCGGTGCACTGCGCGCCGCACTCGGCGATGTGGCCGGCCATGGTGCCGGCGGCGAGCTTGTCGAAGTCCTGCGGGCCCCAGCCGAACTCGTGGATCATCGGGCCGGCGACCAGCGCCGGGTCGGTGAGGCGGCCGCCGATGACGATCTGCGCGCCGGCCTTCAGGCACTCGGCGACGGCGAACGCGCCGATGTAGACGTTGGCGCTGAGCAGCCGGTCCTGCACCGCCGACAGCGGCCGGCCGTCGTCCATGTTGACGAGGCCGTGCCCGCCGGCGAGCAGCTCGGGCACGCGCGCGAGCACGTCGTCGCCCTCGATGACGCCGACCTTGAGGCCCTTGACGCCCTTCTTGCGCGCCAGCTCGAGCACCGCCTGCAGGCAGGCCTGCGGGTTCACGCCGCCGGCGTTGGCGATCACCTTGACGCCCTTCTGGTGGATCTCCGGCAGCGTGCGGTCGAGCATCGCCACGAAGTCGGTGGCGTAGCCGGCCTTTGGGTTCCGGCCCTTGAGCTTCTGCATGATGCTCATCGTCACCTCGGCCAGGTAGTCGAGGGCGAGGTAGTGCAGCGGGCCTTCGCGCACGAGGCGCACGGGGCCGAGGATCGAGTCGCCCCAGAAGCCTTGGCCGTAACCGATGAGGACCTTGTCGCGCATGCTGTGTCGGAGTGGCGGAACGAGGAGACCATAGCCGCGGCGCCGCGCCGTTCGAACGACGAGCGCGTCCGCCGCGGCGAATCCGTGCGCAGGCGACTTGCGCGCCGCGCGCAAGCGGACCACCATGCGCCGCCCGCCGTCGCGGGATCGAACGCACCGCCTTGATCCGCCAAAGCCTTCGCCTGTTCTTCCTGTCGTCGTTGCTCTTTGCTGGTGTCGCCCTGCCGTCCGCCTGCAGCCCGACGCCGACAGCCCCGCCGGCTGCAGCGATGGCCGAGGACGCCGACTGCAACCTGTCGACGCCGCTCGTCCCCGGCATTCCCGGCAGCCCGGGCCACCTCGTCACCTCGGCGCGCAATCCCAACGGCGACAGCGAACTCGCCCTGCTGATGCGGCAGTTCGTCGACGACCTGCGCGACAACCGCACGCTGCTCGAGGCCGGCCAGCCGGCGAAGAAGCTGTACCCGACGCATCGCAGGATGCGCTGCGCGTGGCCGACCAAGCCCGACGAGCGCAACGAGGCGTACGATGGTCGGGCGCAGTCCTACCTCGCGTCAGTGCGCGCGTTCGACCACGAGCCGGGCAAGTCGACCTACAACCAGATCATCGTCGGCTGCATCAACTGCCACTCGCAATCGTGCGGCGGCCCGCTGGAATTCATCGACGGCATGGTCTGGCAGTGATGCGGCGCGGCACAACGCAACCGGTCACTGCTGCGTCTGCATCGCCTCGCGGCGCATGCGCGCCGCCAGTTCGGGGCCGAGCCACCACTCGACGAGCCAGTGGCCCAGATAGACCAGCGGCGTGCTGACGACGGCGACGAGGAACTTGTAGCAGTAGCTCGTCAGCGCCAGCGCCGTCGCCTCGGGCACCGGCATGCCGCGGAACAGGCCGAAGGCGATGTAGACGACCAGCAGGCTGTCGATGAACTGGCTGACCAGCGTGCTGCCGGTCGCCCGCAGCCAGATGCGCTTCTCGCCGGTGAAGCGCTTGAAGCGGCGGAAGACGAAGGCGTCGACCAGCTGGCTGACGAGGAACGCCACCAGCGAGCCGACGATGATGTTCATGCCCTGGCCGAAGACCGCCGTGAACGCCTGCTGCATGTCGGGCACGCCGGCGCCAGCGCTGCTCGTCAGCCACCAGCCCCGCTCGGCCGGCAGCGCGATCGCGACGTAGAGCAGCGGGAAGATCAGCGCGATCAGCAGCGCAGTGACCACCGTGATGCGGCGGACGCCGCGCACGCCGAAGTAGTCGTTGGCCAGGTCGGTGACGAGGAAGACCAGCGGCCAGCTGATCACGCCGGCGCTGAGCACGAACGACAGCCCGTCCTTGCCGAGCAGCCGGAAGTCCGCCTTCGGCAGCCCGAAGACCTCCTCGAGCTGGAACAGCTTGACGCCGATCAGCTCGGCGACGATCGCGTTGCCGAGCATCAGCGCGCCGAGCAGGAAGAACAGCATCGCGCGCTTGTCGCGCACGATGGAGCTGTCGACCGCAGGTGGGTTCGTCATGGCGAGTGCGTCATGGTGGCGCGGCGCCGGGCGGAAGTCGCGCGTCGATTAGCGCCCGACGCGCGGTTCTGCGGCGCTACATGCGCTCGGGCGCCGCGATGCCGAGCAGGCCGAGGCCGGTCGTCAGCAGCTTGTGCGCGCAGTCGACGAGCACGAGGCGCGCGTCGCGGACGCGCGGCTCCTGACCGACGACGTAGTGGTCGCGCAGATAGCTGTGGACCTCGCCGGCTAGCGCGATGGCGTGGCCGGTGACGCAGCTCGGCTCGCTCTGCTCGGCTGCGCGTTGCACCGCCGACCCGAAGTCCATCATCGTCAGCAGCACGCGCTCGGCATCGGCGAGCACGGCGAAGTCGACCGCGTCGACCGCGGGCACCGGCGCGTCGGCCTTGCGCAGGATCGAGCTCAGCCGCGCGCAGGCGTACTGCACATAGGGCCCCGTCTCGCCCTCGAAGTTCAGCATCGTCTCCCAGTCGAACTTCACGTCCTTGATGCGCGAGTTCTTCAGGTCGTTGAACACGATCGCGGACACGCCGACCTGCTCGGCGACCTGGTCGGCGTCGGGCAGGTCCGGGTTCTTCTGGCGGATGACCTCGCGCACCTTGGCGACGGCCTCGTCGAGGATCTCGTCGAGGAACACCGCGTTGCCGGCGCGCGACGCGAACTTCTCCCACTTGCCGTCCTCGGTGCGGCTGAGCATGAGGCCGAACGGCACGTGCTCGACCGCCTTCGCGACCGGCTCCTTCATCTTGGTCAGCACGCCCTTGAGCTGGTCGAAGTGCAGCTTCTGCTCGGCGCCGACGACATAGAGGATGCGGGTGGGGTGGTACGCGCTCTCGCGGAAGAACACCGCCGCGAGGTCGCGCGTGTGGTACAGCGTCGTGCCGTCGCGCTTGCGCAGGATGCACGGCTCCTTGATGCCGAGCTCCTTCAGCCACACGACCTCGGCGCCGTCGCTCTCCTCGAGCACGCTGGCGGCGGTGACGCGCTGCATCGCGCCCGCCATCTTGTCCTCGAAGAACGACTCGCCGGTGACGTGGTCGAAGGTCACGCCCAGGCGCCCGTACGGGCCTTGGAAGGCCTTGAGCGACTCGTCGCGCAGCAGCTGCCACATGCGCCGCTCGGCGTTGTCCTCGCCGCTCTCGAGCGCCTGGAAGTGCTTCGCCGCCGCCTCGTCGAGCGCCGGGTCGTCCTTGGCCTCGCGGCTGTAGCGCTTGTACAGCTCGAACATGTAGCGCATCGGCGATGCGTGCAGCTCCGCCTCGCTGCCCCAGCGCATGTACGCCGTCATCATCTTGGCGAACGGCATGCCCCAGTCGCCGAGGTGGTTGATGCCGTGCACGGTCGCGCCGAGGTGCCGCCAGATGCGGCACAGGGCGTTGCCGATCACCGTGCTGCGCATGTGGCCGATGTGGAAGGGCTTCGCGATGTTCGGCGAGCTGAAGTCGATGCACACGACCTCGCCGCCCTTCGGCGCCGGGCCGTACGGCGACGCGCCGCGCTGGATCGCGCCGAGCACGTCGCGCGCCAGCGCCGTGCGCTGGAAGCGGAAGTTGACGAACGGGCCGGCGGCGGCGGCCGACTCGACCACGGCGTCGCCGGCGAATGCGGCGGCCAGCTCGGCGGCCAGCGCCGGCGGCGCCTTGCCGACGGCCTTCGCCAGTTGGAAGGCGCCGAACGCGACGTCGCCGTGGTCGCGGTTCTTCGGCGGATCGAGGCGCAGCAGCGGCTCGGCAGTGGCGGCGTCGATGCCGAGGCTCGCGCAGGCGGCGAGCAGACGGGCGCGGAGGTGGTCGTGGAGGGCGCTCACGGGGGCGCGGAGGATACCGGCGGGCAAGGCGCGGCCCTAGCGGCGCGCGCCTTGCCGCGCCCGGCGTACCGGCGATGATCGCGGCGCCATGCGCACGCCGATCGCCGTCGCCGCTACCTGCCGCCGCACCTTCGTCGTCGCTGCGCCGCGGAGCCGCGCGTCGTGAACACGGCTCGGATCGGCTGCGCGGCCCTCGCCCTCGCCGTCGCCGCGCCCGGCCAGGAGCCGCACCCGGTCGCCGACTACGCGACGACGATCGGCCCGCTGGTGCGGCGGGCTTGCGCGCAGTGCCACCGCCCGGGCCAGCCGGCGCCGTTCGCGCTCGCCAACCACGCCGACCTCGCACGGCGGCGCGCCAAGATCGCCGACGTCGTGCGCGAGCGCACGATGCCGCCGTGGCCGATCACGCACGGGGACTTCGCCGACGCGCGCGCGCTGGCCGACGGCGAACGCGACGCGCTGCTGGCGTGGCTCGACGCCGGCGCGCCGCGCGGCGACGGCCCGGAGCTGCCGCCGCTGCCGGCGGGCGACGGCTGGCAGCTCGGCGCGCCGGACCTCGTCGTGCGCGCGCCGGAGGCGTTGCCCGTGCCCGCCGCCGGCGACGACGTCGTGCGCAACCTCGTGCTGCCGGTCGGCGTCGACCGCCTGCGCTTCGTCGCCGCCGTCGAGATCCGGCCGGGCAACCGGGCCGTGCACCACGCCGTGCTCGCCGTCGACGGCGGCCGCGCCTCGCGCCAGCGCGACGCCGAGGACCCGGGCGTCGGCTTCGGCGGCATGGCGATGGGCGGCGCCGCGCCGCCGGACGGGCACTTCCTCGGTTGGACGCCGGGCAAGACGACGCGGCGCGCGCCGAAGGGGGACGCGTGGCGGCTGCGGCCCGGCGACGACCTCGTGCTCCAGCTGCACCTCGTGCCGACCGGCAAGGACGAGCGTGTGCAACCGGAGATCGGGCTGTGGTTCACCGACGAGCCGACGACGCGTTCGTTCGCGCTCGTCGCGCTGTTCTCCGAGGCGATCGACATCGCGCCGGGCGTGACGGACTTCACGCTGCGCGATGTGGTGACGCTGCCGGCGCCGACGACGCTGCACGCGCTCTACCCGCACGCGCACCGCGTCTGCCGGCGGATGCGCGCGACGTTCCAGCGGCCCGGCGACGCGACGGCCGCGACGTTGTTCGCCATCGACCGCTGGGACTTCGACTGGCAGGACGACTACCGGCTCGCGCCGCCGTTGCCGCTGCCGGCCGGCACGCGCATCGCGTTCGAGTACGTCTACGACAACAGCGAGCAGAACCCGTCGCTCACGACGCGGCCGCCGGCCCGCGTCGTGTTCGGCCAGCGCTCGGCCGACGAGATGGGCACGCTGACCCTGTCGCTCGCGGTCGCCGACGCCGACCGCCGCGCGCTCGACCTGGCGATGGTGGAGAACGACCTCGCCAAGGTGCCGCGCGCGTGGAACCTCTGGGTCAAGAAGGCGCGGCACCTGCGCGAGCGCGGCGACTTCGCTGGCGCACGCACGGCGCTGATGCGCGCGGTCGACGTCTCGCCCGGCGCGGCCGACATCCCATTCGAGCTCGGCCTCGTGCACGAGCAGGAAGGCAAGCCGCAGGAGGCGCAGCGCTGCTACGAAGCGACGCTGCAGCTCGACCCGGCGCACGGCCTTGCGCACTTGCAGCTCGGCGCGCTGCTGGGCCGCGCCGGCAAGGGCGACGAGGCGCGGCGGCACTTCGAGCAGGCGGTCGCGGCGCTGCCCAACGCCGCGAGCGCGCACCACAACCTCGCGACCGCCAACCTGCAGCTCGGCCGGCTCGCCGAAGCGCGCATGCACTACGAACGCGCGGTCGCGCTGCAACCGGACCACTTCGGCGCGTGGATCAACCTCGGCCGCACGCTGGTGGCGCTCGGCGAACGCGAGCCGGCGCGCGCGGCGCTGCAGCGGGCGCAGCAGCTGCGCCCCGGCGACGCAGCCGTGCAGCGCGAGCTCGACGCGCTCGGCCGCTGAGGGCGCCGCGCGTCGTCGCCGCTCAGCGCGTCCGCGCCGGCGCGCGCAGCTCGATCTCCTCGATGCGCAGCGCCTCGCCCCAGGTGGCGAAGCCGATGCGGCGCTTGCCGGGGATCGGCAGGAGTGGCGCCTGGTCGAACAGCGCGATCTCGCCGAGGCGCACGGTCAGGCGGTTGGCCCACAGCGCGACGGTCAGCGTCACCGGCTTCTTGCCGTCGCGCGGCATCGGCGCGAGGTCGCTCATGTAGACGCGCTGGTCGTAGCGCTCGAGCCAGGCGCGGACCTGTTCGCCGTGCGGCTCGAGGATCAGCGTCCAGCCGCACAGTGCGTCGCGCTGGCCGTCGCCTTGCAGGATCACGCACAGCTTCGGCGCCGGCGTGTCAGTGGGCAGATCGACCGTCAGCAGGAAGGCGTCCGCCTCGGCGGTCGCCTTCTCCGGCAGCCACGCGAGGTTGCTCGGCGAGTCCTTGGGGAAGCCGGGCCGCACCGTGTACTTGCGCCACTCGACGCCGCGGTCGGTGGCGTGGCCTTCGAGCGCGCCGTTGCGCACGCGCCAACTGCCGACGGCCTGCTCGACCTTCTTGTGCTCGCCGGCCTGGTCGAAGCGCGCGCGGAAGCGCGACGGCCACTTGCGGCCGTCCGGCGCGTCGATGGCGGCGAGCTTCTTCTGCGGCGGCTCGGCGTCGGCGGTCCAGCCGGCGAGCGGTTGGCCGTTGCGCTGCGCGAGCGCGACCGACAGTCCGCTGCCGCTCCAGGTGTTGCGTACTTTGACCAGCACCTTGTTGCGGCCAGCGCGCAGGCTCACGGGAAAACGGATTGCGTCGGGCAGGTTCACCGTCCAGTCGGGTCGCCACGGTCCGAGCTGCGCGCCGTTGCCGCCGTCGTGCTTGCCGATCAGCTCGTCGTTGACGAACAGCGTCACGTCGTCGTCACCGCGCAGGTGCAGCCACGCCGTCGTCGGCGCCGCGACCGTCACGTGCGTCAGCGCGTAGATCGCGCTGTCGTCCATGTACTGCCAGTCGAACTGCAGCCAGCCGCTCGGCGCGACGGTGACGGGCTTCGGGCCGGGCCGCCGCCACGTCGGGTTGTTGTTGATGCTCTCGTAGCGGGCCTGCAGGTCGATCTCGAGCTCGGGCGGGAAGCGGTAGGCGTCGGGATCGACGCCTTGCCTGCGGAACGGCCCGATCACCTGCCATTCGCGGATCACGCCCAATCGCTCGGCGTGCGCGTCGACGCCCTTGCCGGCCTGCGCCAGTTCGCGCGCGTTCCGATCGCGCGGCACCGGCGAGCCCGGTTGGTCGTCGAGCGTCGGGCCGAGTTGCCGCGCCTCGGCGGCGCGCTGTTCGAGCCGCGCGGCTTGCCGATCCTCGGGCAGCAGCGGCCAGCGGAAGCGGATCAGGTCGGACCACGCCGCGTCGCCGAACGCCTCGGCGAGGTGGTGACCGAACGCGCGCGCCAGCGTCGGCGTGCGGCCGTCCTTCACCCTGCACGCGCGGTAGTCGCGGAAGAAGCGCCGGTACAGGTCCCAGCGGTAGCCGTCGGCGCCCTTGCCGTGCGTCGTGACGAAGTGCAGGAAGAAGCCCGCGCTCGGCCCGTAGTTGGGGATGCGCCAGTACTCGAGGTCGCGTTCGAGGTAGTCCTGCAGGAACGCGCGCGTCGCCATGCCGATCGCCGCGCGGCCGGCGCCCTGCTGGCCGAGCTCCATCATCGCGAAGGCGGCGCCGAAGTCGGCGAGACCTTCGTGCATGCCGCCGTAGACCGGCGTCGTGTCGTCGATGCAGTGCGTCAGCTCGTGGTAGAGCAGGCCGTTGTCGACGCGCGTCGCCTTGGCGGCGGGATCGGCGTTGCCGATGTCGATGATCTTGCCGCCGCCGACGCCGCCGCCGAACTCCCACAGTTCCTTCCAGTACACGGTGACGCGGTCGCCGTCGGGGTTGGGCACGCGGCCGAACAGGTCGGTCAGGCACAGGTAGGCGAGGTCGAAGCGCAGCAGGCTGTCGTCGGGCACGCCGTCGACGAGCGCCTTGGGGCCGATCAGCACGAAGCGGTGCGACACGCGGCTCGCCGTGCGCGCCCAGCAGGGATGGGCCATCGCCGCCTCGGCCTCGGCGCGCTGATCCGGCGGCACGTCGGCGAGCCACGCCGCCTCCAGCGCTTCGCGCGCGGCCTTGCCGGCCTCGCGGTGCTCGGGCGTGAACTCCAGCGTGCGCAGCAGCGCGCGCGCGACGGCGCGCTTCTGCGGGTCCTTGGCCATCGCCTCGCACGCGGCGGTGCGCGGCAGGCCCTTTGGCGTCTCGCCGTCGAGCCGCTGCGCCTCGGCTTCCTGTTCCTTGGTCAGCGCGAAGATCTTCGCAGCGATGCCGTCGCGGTCCTGCGTCGTGCGCTGCGCCTCGCCGAGCGCGCCGAGCACCGCGCGGTCGGCGTCCTCCTGCAGCGCGCCGCCGACCTCGTCGAGCAGCAGCAGCGCGCCGTGCAGCTTGCCGCGGTCGTGCATGCGGCCGGCGACCTGCCGCAGATACCGCGCGCGCTCGTCGCGGACGCGGCGGCGCACGATGTCGTCCTCCTCAAACGTCAGCGGCGCGGGCGGCATGTGGCCGACGCCCTGGAGGGCCTTCAGCAGCTTCTGCTTTTGCGCGTAGTCGGCGATGCGGCGGAAGGCGAACTCGAGCGTGTCCCACGCCTCCGGCGGCGACTTGGCCGCGAGTGGCGCGGCGGCGGCGACGGCGGCGTCGGCGATCGCCGCGTCGGTCGCGGCCGGCAACGCGGGCCAGACGAACTGCGCGACCGGCGCGAGGCCGGCGTCGTTGCGCGCTGACAGCGGCGCGATCTTGCGTTCGCCCTTCGCGTCGACGAAGCCGAGCCAGACCTCGACCGCGTCGCCGGCGCGCAGGTCGGCCGGCGGCGTGCGGAAAGGCAGCGGCAGCGCGTAGGCGACCGGCTTGCCGACGGGCCAGCGCCGCGTCGCCGTCGGCGGCGCGTGGTCGCGGCGCAGCAGCACGCGACTACCGCGGCGTAACTCGACGCGCACTGACCACGCTTCGTCGAGTTCCTGCTCGGCCGTGAACGACAGCCGCAGCGTCGCCGTGCCGGTCGTCGCTAGCGCCGCGGCGTCGACCGTCGCCTCGCAGCGCACCGGCAACGACTGCGGGAAGTCGGCTTGCGCCGCGAGCGCGGCGGCGAACAGCGAGAAGACGGTGGCGACGGGGATGCGGCGAGGCGGCATGCGGCGAGGCGCCGCAGCGTAGCGTCGAACGCCTCATCGCGGCGCCGCCCTGTGGGCTGCTGCGCGTGCCGGCGCCAACAAAGACGGCCGCGGCCCTGCCGTCAGGGACCGCGGTCGGCTGGCGTCACTATGGACGCCCGCGCAGATCGGCTCAGAGGTTGCCGATCGCGCCCTGGATGCCGTTGGCCGTGATCGCGCCGAACGCGTTGACCGGCGGAACCTGGAACACGGCCGAGGTCGTGTACAGGTTGAAGTTGATCAGCGTCGGGTCGTTCGGGATCGGCAGGCTCAGCGCATGCGTGCTGCCCGTGACGGCCCAACCGACCGTCGCGTCGATCGAGGCGCGCAGGCCGCAACCGGGCGCGCCGAGGAAGAACAGGTCGTTGATGCCCGGATCGTTGACGCCGAAGACATCGACGCCGATCAGGCCGGTCGTCGGGATGTTGCCGACCGACAGCGACCACGTCGTGCCCGTCACCGGCCGCGTCGTGCCCGTCAACGTCAGCGGCAGGATGTCGCTCGGGTCGATCGTGAACGTCGCCGGCAGCGTCGCCGACAGGTCGCGGTTGCCCGGATCGGCCGAAACACCGCCCGGCGAGTAACCGACGAGGAAGCCGTTGCCG